>NZ_CP177130.1:623185-934778 GCF_046736035.1 Salinicoccus sp. HZC-1
ATAAAGAAGCCCATCGCAATAGCCGGGAAAATCATGCCCGCAACCAAAATAATACCTAACATGAGACCACCTCTTCTTTTATCTTTGTTATTTCTATATACCCGTTTTTTGTAGGGAGTATATATCTTTATGATTTTATTCCGAATTTCCTGCATTAGATGAAGCCTATATTATCGATATTCTTAAAGTAATAAGATCTGTTTGATAAAAATTTTTAAAGGATGGATACTATTTCTGATGATAAAAAAAATAATAACGCAAGACCGCCTTTAAATGCTACATACTTTATTTCAGTAATATTATTTCTGGGCGGCACTTATTATTGGTTGAGAAAGTTCATTTTGATCGAACCCGGCAACGAAGGATTAATATCTATTATGCCGCTCGGGGTCTTCGTTCTCTTTATAGTATTCGATAAAATAATAAAGAGAGATCCTGTAAAGGAATTGATTTGACCCCCTCCAGGTTTACAGATGAAATAAAACATCTGTAAACCTGGAGGGGGTTCTTTATGACTACCAGACATTTTTCGGCCGAAGAAAAGCTGGAAATCGTTCTAGAATTGAATAAAGGGACACCGATAAGCCATGTATGTAAAACATATCCGGTGAATCCTAAATCAGTGAGAGAATGGAAGGAAAAATATGAGAAGCATGGGGCTGAGGGATTAAAGAAACGAAAGAAACACAGAACCTACACCCGCGCATTTAAAGAAATGGTCGCAAAAGAGTATCAGACGGGCAGTATTTCCATTTATGAACTCGCATGCAAATACGATATACCGTCAAAAACAACTGTACGACAGTGGATTATACGTTACAATAATGGTGAAGAAATAAGAACGACGAGAGCGGGGGCTTCACCATTGACTAAAGGACGGAAAACAACGGTTCAGGAACGGATTGAGATCGCAAAACATCACGCTCAGGGGGATGTCAGTTACCGAGAACTGGCTGAACGGTTTGATGTGAGCTACCAGCAGGCGCGCACCATTGTGATAAAATACCGGGAATATGGTGAAATGGGACTCGAAGATAAACGCGGCCGCAGGAAATCAGAAGATCAGCTGACGGAAACGGAACAACTAAACCGGGAGATTTCAAAACTCAGAGCAGACAAGCGAAAACTTGAAGTGGAAAATGCCCTGCTAAAAAAGTTGGACGAACTCGAGAGGAACTAAAATACAGCCGGGTTCAGAGTCATCAACTTCACACTGCCATCACAGCCCTGCATAATGAAGGCTACTCCATCTCTGAATTATGCCGGGCGGCGGGTATTTCAAGACAGGCGTACTATCAGTATCAGAAACGCAGTGCATCGGCTTCTGAAACAGAGAACGATTGGATTGCGTCAAGGATAGCCGAATTCTATGTCGAAACAGAGGGCATATACGGCTATCGTCAGATGTGTTATGAAATCAACAAAGCACATCAGACGCACTATAATAAGAAACGCATCTACCGGCTGATGACACAGATGGGCTTACGGTCGGTGACCCGGATCAAAAAGCAGCAGTATATGCCACACACACCGCAACAGGTCGCTGAAAACATATTAGACCGGGATTTCAATGTCGACCACGTGAACGAGAAATGGTTAACCGATGTGACGGAATTTAAAGCGCTGAGTGGAGAAAAAGCCTATCTCAGTGCCATTATCGATTTGTATGATAATAGTATCATCGCCTACAAATTCGGACGCTCTAATAATAATCAGCTCGTCTTCGATACGTTTAAAGCGGCGATCCAAAAATGTCCGGATGCGACGCCATTGGTGCATAGTGACCGGGGATTCCAGTACACCTCTTTTGGCTTTAAAAAAATTTTGGAGGCCCAGCAAATGTGCCAGAGCATGTCCCGGGTGGGAAAATGCATTGATAATGGACCAATGGAGGCTTTCTGGGGCAAGATCAAAGCTGAACGGTTCCATGTCAAACGCAAACAGAAGTATTACGACACCTATCACACGATCATCAAAGATATTATGTGGTATATCGAGTTCTACAACCACCGCAGGCCTCAGCACAAATTCAAGGGGTTGAGTCCGTTGGAATTTAGAGCATTAGCCGCATAAAAAAACTCCAGAGAATCTAGATTCTCTGGAGGGAAACATTTATATTATTTCATTTGTAAACCCAACTGGGGTCAGATCAAATTTATAGAATCCTTTTTTAAAAAAGATAATTGATAGATGGAAATTTAAAAATTTTCAATAGAATGCCGTCGTATAAGAATGAGCGGCATCCAGTGGTGAAAATATGTATGTTTCCGATTCATTAAAAATGGATTTACAAACACAAAACCCCCGGCAGACCTTACTTAAAGCAGTCTGCCGGGGGTTCAATCTATTTTTCGTCTTTATCTTCAGCAGCAGTTTCTCCGTCGCCTGCTTTCGCCGCTTTCTTTGCAGCCCTGCGTTCTCTCAGCATCACGATATATATACTGATTTCATATAACACAATCATCGGACTGACTGTAATTAAATGCGTAAAGAAATCGGGCGGAGCAATCAGTGCGGTAATCACGAGCAGTGCGAAGTATACGTATTTCCTCACTTTTTTCATCAGCTCTGCATCGAGCAGTTCGATGTGGTGCAGGAACAGCACAATGATCGGCAGCTGAAATATCAATCCCATCGGCATCGTCGATATCAGCAGGAAGGACATATATTCATCCGCTGTGACCAGAACCTCGAAGTTCTGTTCTCCCATCTGGATCAGGAAAAAGTAGCTGATTGGATGGATGATGAAGTATCCGAAGGACAGGCCGGCCAGGAATAAAAGGAACATCAGCGGGAAATAGTTTTTTAAAAACTGAGTCTCTTTTTCAACAAGGCCGGGACGCATGAACTGCCATAGGAACCTGCATATGAACGGCAGACTCAAACCGATTCCGAGTGCACCGGCGGTTCTGATGTAAAATCGGATGACTTCGAAAGGCCCCCTGACGATCAGATCATGCCCTTTGGAAAGATAGGGGAACCAGTATTGAATCGTCAGGAATATAAGCATAAAGAAAAACACGAATACGACTGCCGATTTGATCAGCATACCGCGCAGATCATCCAGGTGTTCGACCAGTGTGGCGTCAGGCGTGTCGACCGTAACTTTCTTCTTGCGGCGTCTGGTTTCTTCAACCCCGTCATCACTGATGGCTTTTATCGTCTCTTTTCTGTCGTTATCGTTCGATGCCATCATGTTCACCTTCCATATCCATTAAAATAATAAGAGGCATATATGTATATATTTCCGTATATGTTCACTATACACTATTCCAATTTATTAAATAAAGTCATGTGTCCATAAGTAGGACATTATCATACAGATATTAATATCTCCTGCTGATACGTAGGAGATGTTTTTTCATTCCAGACCCCGATTTCCGCAATTTTTCCGTTTATTGATTCCGTTACAGGAAATGGTATATACGAGGAGAGGGTTCGATGCTGGCGGTTTTCAAGATTTCATTAACAATAATACTTTTTACAATGCTTATGTTTGTGGTGGACAGATCGTCATTGTTCACGGATAAGAAAAAAGATGAAAAGAATTCAGAGTCGGATATTTTCATGAAACGAATCATCGGACTGGAACTGGTGACGCTGATTATCGTTCTGAGCGTTTTGTATTTCAGAGGGTAGGCGTTATTTCAATTTTCATATGGTCATGGTCCTTCAGGTGCTCTCCATATAATTTGCAAATCCAACCAAAAAACCGGAATACCCGATTAAAAAGGCATTCCGGTTTCTTCATTTCATTTTCTATTCTCCGGCTCTTTTCCACCGCAGGCCGAACAGCACCGCATAATATGCAAACAGCAGTACGAATATCAGGCCGCTTGCGAGCAGCGTGGCAGTCACCGTGCCGAAAAGGTCGGCCGTCAGACCGCCGAGCATCGGGCCGAACATAGCGCCGATGCCCTGCACCGAACTGATGACGCCCCATGATTCGGCGCTCCGGTCTTCCATGATCGTGCCGGCGAGATATTTATTCCATGCCGGCAGCATGATGCCGTAGGCCAGCCCGATAAAGCTGGCAATTGTGAATATCAGCCAGACGGTTTCAAGCGTGCTGAACCAGATGATGCCGGCGGCATAGATGAAAAAGCCGCCGCAGATCACGGCAAACGTCAGCCGCACGGAATTGGTATCCAGCGCCCGGCTCAGCACGGTCATGCTGAATCCGACGAGTCCGAACACGATGAGAATGAAAAACGTGTACTCAAAATAGTTGAGCGACAATTCGGATGTGATGTATGTCGGGAGCACGGGCAGCAGCATGCCGACGCCGAGCCCCTGCAGCATGATGCCCGGCATGTTTTTCATGTGATGCCGCAGAATATACCATGTATCCTTAAGCGGCAGGCGCTTCTTCTCGCCTTTTTTATTCCGGCGTTTCGAAGAGGAGCCGCCGTCGTCCGGATAGCGGTCGCTAGCATATGCATCCGACCCGGCCCTGTCCGCCACCGGACTGCCGGAAGAGTTTTGGGTGTCCTTGGGACCGCCCACCGACTCGACGACTTCCTTCCGGTTGCCCGGGAGCACCAGGAACGTAATCAGACTGACCACGACTATACCGGCCATCGCAAATACGGAATCCTCGGCATAGATGCCGATCAGGAAGTTCATGAGGACCATTCCGGAACCGAGTCCTGCCAGCCACGAGAAGAATACGAGACCCATGTCACGCCCGCGGTTGGCTTCCTCGACATTGGAGAGTGCCATGATCCATATCGGACAGACGCTGATGCCGAGGAGACAGGCCGCAATCAGCAGCACCCAGAAGCTCTGGTCAAAACCGACCATCACCATGGCGCCGATGCCGAGCAGATAGCTCAGCAGCATGGTCCAGACCTCACCGATCTTCCGGATCAGGAATCCGAGCCAGACGTTCGTGGCCGCATCGAGCACATAGTGCATGGTGATGACGATCGAACTGAGCCCAATCGAGATGATTCCGATCGTCGGCAGGGCGGGCAGATAGCTCAAAATGAACATCCCCCGCACCATTTCCGTTAAAAATAAAATTAAAGAGATTTTCCAAAAACGCTTTTTCTTCATACCATTTTTCATCATTTTCACCTTCGTCAACTGAAATTGACACCCTGTCGAATCAAATATAACGATACTTTCCGTAACACTCATCTGTCAATTATCACTGTCCAACACTCTACTTATATTGTATAATATAAAAGTTGAAAGGTGGCAGGAAATATGAATTCGAGGACGCTGATTTCCTTACTCAAAATAAAAACCGCATATGGCGAATTTCCGGAATCTGTAACGAACATCACGACGGATTCGCGTGAAGCGAAGGCCGATTCCGTTTTCGTTGCGCTCCGCGGACACCAGGTCGACGGATATAACTTCATCCCGAATGCGGTGGAAGCGGGATGCCGGTTCATCGTGACGGACCGGTTCATCGAAATTCCGCAAGAAGCCGGACTGCTGATCGTCAAGGACCCCTCCAAGGTGGCGGCATTGTTCGCTGAATATATATTCGACTTTCCGCACGAGAGCCAGACGATGATCGGCGTGACCGGCACGAACGGCAAGACGACGGTCGCAACGATGATCCATAACCTGAGCCGTTCACTCGGCAAGAACAGCGCCTATCTCGGGACGAACGGCTTCATGATCAATGAAGACCGCTACGACAGCATCAATACGACACCGGAAACGACAAAGCTGCATAAACGTCTGAAAGAGGCGAACGACGCCGAGACGGAAGTCTTCACGATGGAAGTGTCGTCGCACGCGCTGAAGCTCGGCCGGACATTCGGCATCGATCACGACATCACGATATTCACGAACCTCACCCAGGACCACCTGGATTTCCACAGCACGATGGATGAATACGGCTACGTGAAGGGGCTCCTGTTCTCCCAGATGGGCCAGAATGTGCGGGACCGTAAATACATCATATTGAATAACGACGACCCGTGGGCGGCACGCTACAGCGATATGACGCCGCACGAGGTCATTTCCTACGGCATGGATGAAACCGCCGACTTCTGGCCGTCCGAAATCGAAGGGACATTGGAAGGGTTCAACTTCATACTCAATACCCCGGACGGACCGATTCCCATCAATTCGCCGTTCATCGGATACTTCAACATCCAGAATCTGATGTGCGCCATCATCAGTGAATGGCTGCAGGGCTATAAGCTGAAACGGATCGTCGAGGCAGTGAAGCATATGGAACCGGTCGAAGGGCGCCTCGAGGTGCTCGACCCGAAACTGCCGGTCGATATCATCATCGATTTCGCCCATACGCCGGACGCGCTCGAGAAGATCGTCGATACAATCGAACCGTTCGTCACCAAGCGCCTGATCTTCCTGGTCGGCATGACCGGGGAGCGGGACATGACGAAGGCCGAAGAGATGGGCCGGATTTCCACACGGGCGGATTATGCGATCTTCACCCCGGATAACCCGGCCAACGATGACCCGGGGATGCTCGTCCGGGCGCTGGAAAAAGGCGCGGCACACGCGGACTACAGATCGTTCATCGACCGCGCAGAAGGCATCCAGCACGCCATAGACATATCGGAACCGGGCGACACGATCGTGCTGGCATGCAAGGGCCGCGAACCGTACCAGATCATGGAAGACTACATCAAAGTGCCGCACCGCGATGATCTGATCGCGCTCGATGCGGCCTACCGCAAATACAGGAGCGATGAATATGCTGAAGACTGGGATTGACATTTCAGGGGAGCACGCCGTTGCCTATATATACAATAACGACGACGAGACACACATCATCAGCATTCCGTACATTAACTTTAGTCTGGAATTGGACCGGACGCTGTCACGTGAGACCCGGGAAGACGCAATCATTGCACACCTTTTCCATATGATGGATGAGGAGACGTGTGAAGATATCGCCGCGGCGATTACAGAGGTGACAGACAAACAGTAAGGAGATTTTTATGGATTTGAGACAGGAAATAGAAAAAAGGAAGACGTTCGCCATCATCTCCCACCCGGATGCGGGGAAGACGACACTCACCGAGAAACTGCTTCTGTTCGGCGGCGCCATCCGTGAAGCGGGGACCGTCAAGGGTAAGAAATCGAACAAGTTCGCAACATCCGACTGGATGAAAGTCGAGCAGGAACGCGGCATCAGTGTGACGAGTTCCGTCATGCAGTTCGATTTCGACGGCTACAAAATAAACATCCTCGATACGCCGGGGCACGAAGACTTCTCGGAAGATACGTACCGGACACTGATGGCGGTCGACTCCGCCGTCATGGTCATCGATGCCGCGAAGGGGATCGAGCCGCAGACGCTCAAGCTCTTCAAAGTATGTAAAATGCGCGGCATTCCGATCTTCACGTTCATCAACAAGCTCGACCGTATGGGGAAAGAGCCGTTTGAACTGCTGGAGGAGATCGAATCGACACTGGAGATCGAAACATATCCGATGACGTGGCCGGTCGGCATGGGGCAGAGTTTCTTCGGTATCATCAACCGCAAGGATAAGACGATCAACCCGTACAGGGAGGAAGAAAAGCTCCAGTTGACGGATGACTATGAATTGGAAGAAAATCATCCGATCGAAGCGGATGAGGCATTCCAGACGGCAGTCGAAGAATTCATGCTTGTGGAAGAAGCGGGCGATGATTTCGACAAGGAAAAAATCGCAGGCGGAGATCTGACACCGGTATTCTTCGGTTCCGCACTCTCCACATTCGGTATTGAGGAATTCCTCGACACATATGTGGATTTTGCACCGATGCCGACGTCAAGACAGACGAAGGACGACACGGAAATCGAACCGGTGGATGAGGCATTCCGCGGATTCATCTTCAAGATCCAGGCCAACATGGACCCGCGCCACCGCGACAGGCTCGCATTCATGCGCATCGTCTCCGGCAAGTTTACACGCGGCATGGATACGACACTCGCAAGGACCGGCAAGAAGACGAAAGTATCGAGGGCCACGATGTTCATGGCCGACGATACGGAAACGGTCAACGAAGCCTATGCCGGCGACATCATCGGCCTGTACGATACAGGCAACTTCCAGATCGGCGATACGCTTTATGGTCCAGACAGCAAAAAGGTCGAATTCGAGGCACTCCCTCAGTTCACACCGGAACTGTTCATGAAAGTGTCCGCCAAAAACGTCATGAAGCAGAAACACTTCTACAAAGGCATCGAACAGCTCGTGCAGGAGGGGGCCATCCAGTACTACAAGACGCTGCATACCAACCAGCCGATCCTCGGTGCGGTCGGACAGCTGCAGTTCGAAGTGTTCGAACATCGCATGAAGACCGAGTACAACACGGATGTGATCATGGAGCCGATCGGCAAGAAGATCGCCCGCTGGATCGAAAACGAAGAGGATATCAAGGACTCGATGCATTCGCAGCGTTCCAACCTGGTGCTCGACCGCTACGACAGAAAAGTATTTCTGTTTGAAAATGAATTCGCCACCCGCTGGTTCAACGATAAATATCCTGAAATAAAATTATACAGCCTGTTGTAGTGAAATAACTTTACATTCAAACCGCAATGTTTTATATTTGATGGGACATTAGACGTAACAAAATAATACTGATAGAACCTTTCCAGCGGACAGGCGGGTATGAATCCCTGCTGTCTGCACAAATGGAACCGGCCACCGGGGCAGATGCCCCCAAGCCGGTTCCCTGTATCGGAAAAGGGGAGTAACGAATGGGGCAACCCATCAATGCATCGTCACTACGGAGCAATCCCGGTGCATTGAGCAATGACTATTATTGTATCGTGAGACCTTGACCGAATTTGCGCACCCAAGCGCGGATTCCGGTCCGGGTCTCTTTTTTGTTGCTTCAGCATAATATAGGAGGAATTTTTATGGATTTTGCAGTATTACTCGAGTACTCGTGGGTGCTCATCGTACTCATCGTATTGGAAGGCCTGCTCGCCGCGGATAACGCGGTCGTGCTGGCTGTCATGGTTAAGCACCTGGATCCGGAAAAGCGTAAAAAAGCGCTGTTCTACGGTCTGCTCGGTGCATTCGTATTCCGTATGATCGCCATCCTGCTGCTTGTCTTTCTCGTACAGTGGTGGTGGATGCAGGCACTAGGCGCACTGTATCTGTTCTACGTATCAATATCGCATCTCATCAAGATCAAGCAGGGAGAAAGTGATACGGAGGAACTCGAGGAAGCTGCCAAAAAGCAGAAAGGCAGCGGCTTCTGGATGACGGTATTCAAAGTCGAACTGGCCGACATCGCTTTCGCGATCGACTCCATCCTGGCAGCGGCGGCCATCGCGCTTGCCCTGCCGGAAGTCGGCGGAGACTTTTTCGGCGTCAATGCCGGACAATACTCAGTCATGCTTGCGGGTGGTCTGATCGGCGTCATCATCATGCGGTTCTTTGCGACCTGGTTCGTTGAGATTCTCAATAAAAAACCGGGCCTCGAAGTGGCGGCATTCATCATTGTCGGCTGGGTGGGCGTGAAACTCTCGGTCCTCACGCTGGCACATGAACAGATCGGCATCATCCCGCATGAATTCCCGCATTCGACAACATGGAAGCTCATCTTCTGGACAGTCATGGTCATCGTCATTGTCGTCGGCTGGTTCTCAAGCAAAGATAGTGACGATCACGGCAAAACAGTGGAAAGGGAACCCTAAAGCCTTTATAATGTAGCGTAAGTTCAATTTTTTGACAGGAGGCGTCGCACTTGGAAAGAGGAGAGAAACATATTATTCCGAGAGATCAGTACCGCCGCAAACGCAGAGTATTTACAGACGAAGGCGAACAACGCATGGAACCGCGCGAAGGGCAGGCGGAGAACAGAGCATCCGGGCCGGAAAATCCGGTGCAGGAACACGCACGCCGCCAGCAGGAATACGAGCGTACCCGTGAATTCCAAAGTGATACTGACGAAGACGGGCAGGCACATGCAGATGGCCCGCTCACGCGTAGACAGAATCTTGAAAACAGAAATCATCCCGCAGAAGACGATCGTCCGGAACAGCATCTGGGCCAGTCAGCGGAAGGGGAACCCCGGCCCCGGGCAGTGTCCGGGGACAATCACAGCGGCATGAGGGGCAATCGCGAATTCCTAAATGAGAATTCAGGCATGGAGTCATCTACCGATCCTGATCTGAATCCGAACCAGAATCCAAAACCGGAGCCGGAGAGGGACCCCGATTTTGACGCGGAATCCACTCCGGAGCGAAATCAGCCCGGCAGGAATCAGCGGGAAGAAACCGGTGCCGATCGTCCGCCTGACCGGAGCACAGACCCGGACTATAACGCAGCACCGACGCCTGACCCGAATCAGCCCGGCAGAGAAGCCGATGTCGATCGGCGTCCTGATGCCGGCAGGGATCCGGATTTTAACGCAGCACCGACGCCGGAACCGAATCAGCCTACCCAGGATCAGAAGGAAGAAGCGGATCCGGATGCGGACTACGGACCGGGCGAAAGCGGCTATCGAGACCGCTCGGCACCGGCCGGCGGGGTCGGCGTGATCCCGCCCGGGAATGCAGGCGGCGACAACTACAGCCGCGGCAACCGCGATAGAGGCGAAGGCAAAGAGCCGCCCCGGGAAGACAATGACGGTACCGGCAATGGATCCGGCGGAGGCGGCAGACGGAGCAGACGCGGGCGCGGCTGCCTGGGAGCGTTCCTCATCCCATTGATCATGGGGGCGCTCGGTGCATTGCTTGTCCTTCTCCTCTTCAACTTCTTCGGGGATAACGGAGAGATCGGCACACCCGGAACAAAAGAGGGGCAGGAAACAACCGGAGATTCCGAGGATGCGGGCATGACGGATGAAGCCCGCCAGGAGATCGACGGCATCAAGGAGCAGATCCAGCAGGACAGCGGCGATACTGAAAAAGAAGTGTCGGATACAACCGCAGCCGTCCAGAAAGCGAAGCAGTCCGTCGTCTCCG
This sequence comes from Salinicoccus sp. HZC-1, assembly GCF_046736035.1. Classification (GTDB taxonomy): domain Bacteria; phylum Bacillota; class Bacilli; order Staphylococcales; family Salinicoccaceae; genus Salinicoccus. The sequence continues at coordinate 634,089 of NZ_CP177130.1, forward strand.
TCATCAACCTTCAAAAGGCAGGCGAATTCATGCCGGGCCTCACTGAAGCGCCACAGGCAGAACCGGAAGAAGCGGGCACTGGCTCCGGTGTCATCTATAAATTGACGGAAGACACAGCATACATCGTCACGAACAACCACGTGGTCGAAGGGGCTGAAGAGATCCAGGTCAACCTGGCATCCGGCGACCAACTGCAGGCACAGATCATCGGCACCGATGTCTGGACGGATCTGGCGGTGCTAGAAGTGGACCGCGGTGAGATCGACAGCGCGATCGAGTTCGCAGACAGCGATGAACTGCTCGTCGGTGAAACAGCCATCGCCATCGGTTCGCCGCTCGGAGAAGCATTCTCCGGTTCCGTATCCCAGGGCATCGTTTCCGGTCTCGACCGCAGCGTGCCCGTCGATATTGACGGCGACGGCAACTACGACTGGGAATCCAACGTCATCCAGACGGATGCCGCCATCAATCCGGGTAACTCCGGCGGGGCACTCGTCGATGCTGCAGGAAACCTGATCGGCATCAACTCCATGAAGATCAGCATGCCGACAGTCGAAGGCATCGGATTCGCGATCCCATCCAACGAAGTGCAGCAGATCGTCACGCAGCTGGAGGAAAACGGTGAAGTCACACGCGCTTACCTCGGTATACAGCTGCAGGACCTCTATACAGTGCCGGCAGAAGTGCTGGCCAGTGAAATGAACCTTCCGGAAGACGTGAAGCAGGGCGTCATCGTCAGCAATGTCCAGGAAGGCACACCGGCAGCAGCAGGCGGCCTCGAGCAGCTCGACGTCATCGTCTCACTCGATGGCCAGGAAATCCAGAACATGCTGGAACTCCGCAAGTACCTGTACTATGAAAAAGAGCAGGGCGAAGAAATGACAATCGAATTTTACAGAAACGGCGAGCTCGAGGAGACCACGGTCACACTGGAGTAACCCGATGAAACCGGCCGGAAGGTCGGTTTTTTTCTGAATAAACCCCGGTTTCCTTCCAATAACGGGTATGGAGGGATAGTGGGGGTGCCCAAATCCTTTCAAAGAATGGGATGTTATTTGAAATTATTTTTTGTATACTGGATGTAATTGAAAGAAGGTGCTTCAATGATTAAGTGGATTAAAAGTTTTTTTCACGGGCTCAGCCCTCAGCGATGGCTGTTTTTATATTATCTTCTCGCGTTGCTCACGGCAACGTTCATGCTGAGTATCCCGTTCCTCTACCGCGGTGGAAAAGACATACCGATGGTCGACGTATTATTCGTTGCAGCATCGGCCCTGTCCGTTACAGGGCTGACTCCGGTGACGATTTCGGAGACTTTTAACACCTATGGGTACATAGTGATCATGCTCATCATGAATCTGGGGGGCATCGGCATCATGGCGATGGGTACATTGATCTGGGTGTTCTTTGGCGTACGCATCGGCCTGCGTGAACGCATGCAGATCATGGTGGACAATAACCAGCATAAGATTTCCGGTGTCGTGAGACTCGTGATGGATATATTCAAGACACTGCTGCTTATAGAGCTTGTGGGTGCATTCATCTATGTCATCATCTTTATGAACCAGTCCGGTGATGTCGGATATGCGATATTGAACGGGGTTTTCCTCTCCGTTTCGGCAACGACAAACGGCGGAATGGACATCTTCGGCAACTCACTGCTGAATTACACCGAAAATTATGTGCTGCAGCTCGTCGTCACGCTGCAGATCATACTCGGCGCCATCGGGTTCCCGGTTCTGATCGAGCTCAGGAACTTCATAAGCAGCAGGAAGAAAAAATTCCGTTTTTCTCTATTTACAAAAGTGACGACTGCCACCTACGGCATTCTGCTGGCAGTCGGTACGTTCTTTATATTCATCATGGAATCCCAGAATTACTTCGAAAATGATTCATGGTTTAAGACGCTGTCCAATAGTTTTTTCGCATCCGCGACCAGTCGCAGCGGCGGGCTGACCACCGTGGACCCGGCCCATTTTGCCGACGGCACCCAGGTCGTCATGAGTGGTCTCATGTTCATCGGCGCTTCACCGAGTTCCGCCGGCGGGGGAATCCGTACCACGACGTTTGCGCTGCTCATTCTATTCGTGATCGCATTCAGCCGCGGCCGGGACCGGGTCAACGTTTTCAACCGCGAGGTTGCCCGGGAAGATCTAAACCGTGCATTCGCCGTGATTTCACTGGCGGTGATGCTGGTGTTTGCCGGCATCGTGTCCATCGTAATGATCGAGGACAGCCGGTTCGATCTCATCGACGTGATATTCGAAGTCACCAGCGCATTCGGGACATGCGGTCTGTCCACCGGCATTACGAATGATCTGAGCAGTCCGAGCAAATTCATCATCATGATGTTCATGTTCATCGGGCGTATCGGCTTCATCTCGTTCCTATTCAGCATCGGCGGCCGCCAGCACGAACTGCCGTATCATTATCCGAAAGAACGGATTCTGATCGGCTAAGGGTTTCACTTTGAAGAAGCGACTTTGAATTGATTAGTGGAAAAATCAATTTAATATAGAAGAAAACCGGTTAGTGACTCGACAGAGAGGAGAATTTCATGCAGGAGTTTTTCAGCATCAGCCTTATCATTACGCAGCATATCAACCGTTCGCTCGGCGACCGGCAAGGGGTCAGCCTGTCGAAGGTTTCCAGATACAAGCGCAGTTTGTCACTCGAGGAAAATACGCACATCCTGCTGTGTGATCTGGGCGGGGCAATGGGCATCGACCAGGAATATTCCAAACCCCGCAATCCGTCGATCACCAGCATGAACTACATGCAGTACAATTTCGGCGTGTTCAACCACCAGGACCTTTCCAACGTATCGAAACTGCGCCGTGCGCTGAGTTTTTCCGATTTCCCGTGGATGAACTGCAATGTGGCGCACCCGATGACGAAAGAGCCGTTTTTCGGCGAACCCTACAACGTGTTCATCATAAACGGCATGAAACTCGTCATTCTGAGCGGCTACGGCGGGGACTATCTCCCGGAATCGGAGAAGAAAGAGCCGACGCTCCATATTTCCCGCCTCGGCAGTTCGGTGAAAAGATGGCTCCGCTATATTTACGATTCGGAAGATCCGGACTACGTCATCGTCTGCATCTCGGACTGGAGCGGAGAAATCAACGAAGTCATCAAAGACATGGAAGGGGTCGGCATGCTGGTGACGGGCAGTCATCAACAGGAAGAAGACGGCCATGAGGCAGAAGGCGAGGATCCCGGCGATTCAGCCATCGGACTTGGCGTCAATGCGTCTCAGTACGAAACATATACCGTTCCGGAAGATGGGCAGGTACCGATATATCACCATCACCACAACAGCCAGGTGCTGCACATCTCCATAAACTTTAAAACGCGCACCAACACATACGAATATTTAAGCCACTCGGTTGCGAACATCGATAAGGAAATCTCCCAGCTCAGCGAAGATTATAATCTGCTGGATTTGGTGCACTATCATCTGTAGGTGCCGAGTGAGTGTGTATACAGACTGCAGGCAAGGGCATTGGAAATGGCCTGTCTGCAGTTTTTTGTTTTCATTCCTTTGTTTCCCCGTCCTTTTCCAATTTCTTCAATAACTCATCAATGACATGCTGAAAGCCTCCCGGATTTATAAAATCCGTTCTTTTATTTCTGAAAAGAGCAATTTGGCCATTTTTACCTATATATAGGGTGAGGGGTTTTTATTCCACAAATTAAGGAGGCAGCTATGTTCATTACAGAAAGAAACAAATCGAAGCAGCATATTCATTTGGAGACTTTGGAGAGAAGGGCGGAACTCAGCAAAAAGGAATCATTGGATCTGGGCCGCTACCGGTCCGGGTACGCGGGGGAGAAGGAATATGATACGGTTTTTGATGAAACCGGACATGATCATCTGTATATTTTCCGCGACATCTGGCTCCGCATCGACAATGGAAATATCCAATTCGACGCACTCATCGTTGCCGACAATATCATGATTGTCAACGAGATTAAAAATTACAGCGGCAACTATTCCTATGAAAACGATATGTGAAAAGTGCGCGGCCAGCAGATTTCCGAAGATCCGGTCAGCCAGATCCACCGCGCGGCGAACAAACTCGTCAAGCTCCGCAACGAATCCGGCTTCCAGTTCAAAATCCAGAAGGAAATCATCTTCATCAACCCGTATTTCATATTCGGGTCCGGCGATTCCGCCAGCCAGAATCTTTTCGTCATGAGAAATCGGTCAAAGCAATACTTCCGCAGCCTGGGCAGCAATACCGCCGGCCGATCCGCCAAAGTCCTGTCCGAAGAAGTCGCCAGACGCATCACCCGTGATCCGTATCCCACACCCGTCACCGACTACAGCCGCCTGAAGCTGGGCCTGAATTGCTGGAAGTGCGGAGGATACGACTTGGAAATAAAGAGATTCAGTACGGTATGCTGTCACTGCAATTACTCTGAAACCATTGAAAGACTGATTGTGCGCACTGCGATCGAGTATGCCGTTCTATTCCCGGAAGAGCGGGTGATGATGAGAAAAATATATGAATTTCTGGCACATAATGTAGACACCCAGAAAATTCAGCGCTGGATGAGCAGATATTTCCATGTGGTCAGGAACGGATCACGCAGTCATTATGAAATTAAACATAAAAATCTGCACAGAACACTGCAGGAAGGCGGATACCGTTCAAGTTACGAACACGATCCGGAATTCATATTTGAAAATCATCCGAGAAGACACAAATTGAATCTGAATTATGTGTAAACAGCTGCCGGCGGTTCCGCACACATCAACGCAATGCATTCAATAATGTAAGAAGAGGGGTTCACATCATTGAGATAAAACCATTAATGCGGGAAGACGGCCTCATATCAATGGAATGGAATCATTAATGTAAAGAAGGGTCCCTCACCTCATTGAAATACAGCCATTAATGCAAGAAGACATTCTCACCTCAACGCAGAGAATTCATTAATGCGGAGAGGAGCCATTACCTCAACGGAAGCCGTTCAATAATGCGAGAGCGTATTCTCACATCAACGCAATGAATCCATTAATGAGAAGATGTTGTTACCCCATCAATGATTCAAAACCAATGACGCGGCTTCTCCAATTAAACTAGACCCCATAGAATGGACACACACTGAACCATCTATAAATAATCTGGACATCTTCGAAGCTGTCAGTTTTACTTGTAGACATGAGAGGATATAAGAATTTACAATGGCTATTTCAAATGATATAATATAAATAACAAACAAAGTGTTAAACATGAAACACCGAACCCCTAATCTACTGGTATAGATTAGGGGTTTTATGGTGTTATTGGATGTCATCCAGCTAGTCGTCTCCTCTATTTCTTTTTGATATATTGATTTTGAAAAGGTTTGAAAAGGATGAAAATATAAAGGGTTATCTCATCGAAACTGTAAATCCGGTGACAAGATAAGATGCCTGGCTTTTCATCCCGCTGGAACCGATGATAAGGTGCGCTGTTTCAGTTTGATAAACCCCGCATCCTGCCGCACAAACTGCTAATCAACACTCACCCGGCGATATCACTACACCCGGCTCCCTGCAAAAACACAAAACCACCCCGATTTCACAACAAGTGAAACCGGGGTGGCTCTCTCAAACTCATAACCCACAGATGCAAAGACTACATCCATGAATCCCTTCCATATCAGAAAGTATTACTCTTCTATGATTGTGTAGCGTTTATGATTGACTACAGTCTTTTCAAACATTTCGTGTTCGTCGAAGCTGTCGTTGATCGTGATGTCGACAATAACGGAATTGTCATTCACTTTATCGACTTTACCTTTCATACCATTAAATTCTACAATGTTTCCAACTTTAGCTGCAACTACTTCTTCTTCTTCTTTAGTATCTGCCATGCGTCATACCTCCACAACAATGATGTAAGACATTATACTACTTTTATCACAATTTGTAATCAACATTCCGACGGATTTCCAAAATTAAAAGTAACCGCTTACACTTCCGGACCTCAAAACACCCCGGAATCCACCTGTAAATAAACCCCCGAAACGGCTGGAGGACGCGGTTTACATCACCCGCGCAGCTCGCCCAGTTTCGCCCGGGCGCTCTTCCGCCAATTCTTCACGCTCGACACACTGAATCCGGAGGCTGCTGCGATTTCGACAACGCTGTACCCGCGCAGAGTCAGCAGCAGCCACTCCCGTTCGCGGTCATCCAGCGCCCCGAGCATATCCCGGAGCTCAGCCAGCAGCACCGCATCCGAATCCGCGGCACCGCCTGCGCCACCGGTGCTGCCGATACTTTCAATCAGCAGATCATCTTCGGTCGCACTGACGGCATTGGTATAGCGGGAGACCCGTCGGATCTCATCGATCATCCGCTGATAGATCCGCGTATACACGAACTGGGATTCCGTCGCGCCGCGGGCCGCAATATCATCATATGTAGACAGTGCATTATATACGGCCATTCTCCCCACCTGCATATAGTCATCCTGGTCGAAGCGGATATTCAGTTTGCCGATGATGCTCTGGATCATCGGTTCATAATCAATAATCCGCGTGTCGGATGCGCTGCCACCGAGCGTATCATGTCCTGCATTACCTTCACATCCATCCTCAGATCCAATCTCAGCTTCACGCACTACTTCATTCATTTCAAACTTTGTCATCACAATCACCTTGTGATGTATCGATACATCTATCGTATTTCCGGATGCATCCATCATAGCCGCGGGACGCGCCCAAAGACGAACCTGTCTAAAACACAAAAAAATAACTAACTTGCACTTAAGTTAACATATTTAAATATTTTGTTAATTATTTGTTAAATAACTTGAAGTTGGGTTATAATAAATCCAAGTATTGGATTGGACATAACGACAACTACGAGGTGAATCATGTTTTCTGAAAACCCGCTCAACCCCGGCATCTATTACATTGAACCGGTACAGCATCCTGAATTCCTGTGTCACATGGTCTATCAGAACGGCCGTACCATCCCATCAGCCAAACCGTCCGAAACACTGATCGACACGCTTTTGCTCCATACATACGGCACCACCATCAAAGCACGGCGCACACAGCTCAAAAAGGCGCACAATATCCATAAGCTCGGTCCCATCATCATCGATGAGCGGCTCCAATTTGTATTATTCCCCATCACGGTAAGCAGACAGAAAAACGCATTTTGGGTGAACCTGCACCATGTACTGGAATTTACCGGAGACGGACCGGATGCCACCATCATCCATTTCAACGACGGTTCGCAAAGATCAGTGCAGGCGGACTTTACATTTTGTGAAAAGCAGTTTACGAAAGCGCTCAGGGTGATGGACCGGTCTTTGAAAATTAAAGCCCAGAGTGCGATGTACATTACACAAAAATCTGCCTATTCATGGACGATGAACAATCACTACATATGATCCACATACCGCCGAATATTGATATTCTGTAAAAAATATTAAACTTTCCGTCAATTCGCATGGAAACTCTTTCATTTTGTCTGGTTGTTTAGGATAATAAAATTATGGACGGGGGAAGAGCGATGAAGATTCTAGTTGCCGGCGGCATTTATATCAATACCGAACAGACGGAGCACATCGAACTTGCCGGTGGGTTTAAAACGGCGGGGCTCGTCGGCAGCCACTCCCGCCACGCGGTCTATATACATACGAATTTCAGCACCGAAGAAACGAAAATAACATCAGCAATCAAAAAATCACTCAGGGAGCAGGGCGTGGACCCGCGCTACGCGGGAACGGTGTCCGACGTCTACGGCCGGCTGGATAAAGAAGGCTTCGAGTCCGGCAGCAACCTGTATGAAACCGTACGCCTGGATCACAGGTTCCGCAAAAAGCTCGAAGCCTTCGATGTGTTCATCCTCACGACTGATATCGCGGAACGGGACTTCCGGTGGCTGCTGACTTTTGCGAACAACCACCGGATCAAAACGCATGTGTTCACGTGCGGGGAGTATCCGGTGCGCCATGACAACGGCCGGATCCACGTCCATACGCTTTATGATCCAGAAGGGGCCACGGACAGTGACGGCGAGCAGTCGCAGCCGGCATACCATGAACACATTGGCACCATCAAGGACATCCTCCAGGCTGACGGCATCATTGAACCCTTACCGGTCGAACGCGCGTTCAGTGAACAGCCGAAGTCGCCGCTCTATGATGCCGGGCGCTTTATTGCGCAGATTGCCGCACTCGCGCTTGTGGCGGCACTCGTCCTCGGCGGGGCGATCTTCCTGCTGCAGCAGATCAGCGGGCCGGGAGAGGAATATGAAACATATATCGACTGGCAGGCGCCGGTTGACCACGATAGCTGCAGCACCATAGAGGAATGCAAAAACCTCGGCGACCGGTATCTCGGGGAGCTTGCTGAATACGTCGACATCCAGGATGAGCCCCACGTGTTCATTGAAAACAGGAGCCGCTTTGATTACATCACGTATCAGGTTGGTGGTGATTTCCAGCTTACAGACCCGGATTATCAGGCGGATCTGCCGATCGGCACGGAAGCGGAGTTCATGGGAATCTGGGAGAAGTTCACCGCCATCATCCCGAACGAACGGATTGCGTCCATCAGTCAGTTCAATCTGTTTTCGGACGGGGAAGGGAACACACTGGCCTATGTCGACATCCAGCCGGAAGGGACGACGCTCGGGGTCGATATCCGGGACAACGATAACCGCGCGAGCCAGTACCGTACGCTCATCCACGAGTACGGGCATATCCATTCCCTGCCGTCAGAAGACTTTACGGATGAGTGCATCGGCACGGAACTCGACTGTCTGAAAGAGGATACGCTGATGGCGGATTACATCAGCCGGTTCTGGAGCCAGTACGGGGACAAATGGATTGAGAACAAATACAAGTCGGATCCCGAAAAAGAAGCATTCTTCAACAACAATATTAACGATTTCTATGTGCCGTATCAGGCACTGAATCCGAAAGAGGATTATGCCGTAACATTTGTATCATTTATCACCAAATCCATGCCGCAGGGGGATTCCCAGCTGAAAGAGGTGAAAGTGCGCGCCTTCTATGAAGACCCGGATCTCGTGGCACTGCGGGTGGATATATTGGAAAACCTTTTAGCATACGAAAAAGAGAGGGCATCAAATGAAGCTTAAAGTGAAGATCAAAGATACAGGGCTGACAATCGAAAAGGTTAAAATACCGTCCGAATCCACAGTGGCGGACCTCATCACACAGCTGACCCACGACAATCTCATAAACATCAATTTCACAGAAAATCTCATCCTGAAGGGGCATGAGGATAAAGTACTGTCCGGCTTAAGGTTATCGGCGGTGTTCGCAGATGATGAAAAAGCGGTCATCTACAATACGGATATGAAAATAACGCTGACGCATAAGAAGGCAACGCAGAATACGCTCGCCGGGGAGAAGCTGCTGGATTATTCGAAAGTCGTCCAGACCACCGGCAAGTTCTGCGAGATGACCGAAGATGTGGAAGTGAAATACGGCACGCTGTTCTATATCCAGCAGCAGCACCAGCAATACCTCGTGCGGTATGAAGAGAAGGGCATCGAATTCTTCCATTTCAGGGAACAGTATAATGATGCATTCCTGGATTCGGACCGGAGCCCCTTTTTAAGGGTGGAACTCAAAGCACGCAACACACTGTCGTCAGAAGAACTGAAGTGGATCCGCTCCATCATGTTTCCGTCCAGGGAGAAGCGGAACCCAATCATACATATGGACAAAGATCTCCTCGGCCAGGCGGCACTCGATGATATTGCGATGCTCGTCCACCGTCTGATCGTCATCATCGGCAAGTTCAAAAAGAAAGGAGAACCGTTCGATGCCCGCGCGTCCCACGTCCCGGCATATGTGCAGGTGGGGGAGAGATGCTCGGCCGGCTATATCACGATGGAGCAGCTGGAGAATATCAGATAGAAACCGCTGAATTTTTCAAAAATTCATATACTGCTGTTTTTTTGTCTATGCATGTTGTGTATAATGATAGGGGAGTTATCACGAGTAAAATGTAAAGAAAGTCGAGGCATAACATGCACGGAATCAGCACACGGAATATATGCAGGTACATTTATCTGCTGAATGCTAAAATTGAGCATCTGGCTGAATTTGAAGCAGAGCAGGGCAATCTCACGAGGGACGAGTTATATATAATCGAAATGATCGATGAAGATCCCGGAATCACACAAAAGACGCTGGTGGAGCGATTTAAGAAGAAACAGACATCCATTTCCCGGGCAATTACGAAGCTTGTGGACAGAGGATTCATACAGAAGAATCCGAATGCAACGGATATGCGGGCGTCCCATCTCACGCTGACAGACCAGGGCAAAGAAACGCTTGAACAGCTGGAAGCGCCGATATGCAGCCTGTCGGACCACATCGTGGAAGAACTGGACGAGAAAGAAAAAGAGCATTTGATGAAAGCATTGGAAAAAATCCATCTATAGCAGCTGAACCCCTGGGAATAAAGTCCCGGGGGATTTTTTGTTTCCAACCGGCCCGTTAAATCGGACTGCGGTATTGTTAAGATTTTGTAAAGAAGCCCGGAAAGGGCGGATATTATATGACACCCCGGCATGAAAAGTGATAAGATTTATCGAGTTGAAAGAATCACAGCAATAAGAATTCATCATAAGAGCGGGGCAATGATCATGATTAAAAAAAGGATAGAATGGCTGGATATTGCGAAGGCACTCAGCATAATACTCGTTGTACTGGGCCATGCCGGCCATGCATATCTCGATATTTACCTGGGATGGTTCAGGATCCCTTTATTCTTCTTTTTATCAGGAATACTTTTTAAGCCGGTCCGGTTAAAGGATTTCTTCTTATGGTCACGCAAAAAGGTGCATAGACTGATGGTGCCTTACTTCACGTACGGCATACTGATCTTCATCGTTTTCAATTACCAGAACCTGGACATGATTTCTGAACATATTGCGACGCTTCTATACGGCGGCAGAGTGCTGCAGGGCCCCTATGGTGTATTCTGGTTCATCACAGTGCTGCTGCTGACCCAGATATTATTGGGCCTGCTGAGCCCTTTTAAGAAGTGGGTCCAGGCAGCCATCGTATTCATTCTGTTTTTAGCCGGGCATTATCCTGTGCTTCCTGAATATGATTTCATATGGAACCTGGATGTCGTGCTGATTGCGGTTTTCTATTACTCGCTGGGCTACTTTTTAAAAGATTTCATTGTGAAATACAACAATTCTCTGCCATTGGCGGCTGTTTCCGCCTGCATCGCAATGATTTTCATTGTACTTAATGCGAACGGCTTTATGAATCATTACCTGAACCTTAAAATGACCCGGTTGAATACTGTCTTTCTGGATATAATCATTCCGTTGTCATTCTTCATGCCAGTCATATTTGTAAGTACATTACTGACGAAATATAAAATAAAAAGTCTTCTGGAAGGGGTCGGCAGGTATTCCATCGTCATTATGTACCTCCACCTGCCGGTGAATATATTCTTCCGGACAGTGCTGAACTATGATGTAACGACGTTTGAATTCACTTTCTTCGGCGTTGTCATTCCTGTAGTCATCGGCTACATGCTGTCAACAAACGGAATGGCGAAGAAATTACTGTTGGGCCAGACTGTCAAAGTACCCAAAACGGCGGGCTAGAGCGGGCAGAACGGTTTATGGCCGTTCTGTTTTTTTATCGGGCTATTAAATGACACCCATAGCGATTCGTTTTATAATAGAATGATCAGAGAAGTATATACATAATTGTCAAACGCATGTATTGGAATAAAAAATGTAACGTATAGAGGGAAAAACATGAATCATGTCATTAAATTATTGAGAGAACAATACAGGAGCCTTCATCTGATATGGAAGCTTTCCCTGTACAATATCAAAAGCGAATACTCGAACCATTATCTCGGCCTGTTCTGGAACATCCTCCAGCCATTGATGCAGGCGGCCATCTACTACATGATATTCGGTCTCGGACTGCGCGGGGCGACGGCGCCGGATGCCGATATCCCTTTCATCATATATCTGATTTCCGGATTGTTCCCATGGCTGTTCATCTCACAGGCGATCAATATCGGGTCGAATTCAATATACGCTCAGCTGGGGCTGGTGACCAAGATGCGGTTCCCGTCCAGTGTCCTGTTATCCATCTCATTTACGAACAGCCTGATTAATCTGTTCTTCATGACGGTGATCATCGGAGTGATTTCGCTGTTCAGCCAATACAGCAACCCGCTGTACTTCCTCGGGCTCCTGTATTTCCTGGTCGCATCTTTCGCATTGATTTTTGCGATTACGCTGGTGATGAGCACGCTGATCATTCTGGTCCGTGACTTCCGCAACGTCCTGCAGAACTTCATCCGGATGGGATTCTTCCTGACGCCGATCTTCTGGCAGGCCGGCGAACGCGGCGGACTGCTGCAGATGGTCTCCGATCTGAATCCGTTCGCCTACCTGGTCCAGACGTACCGTAATGCGCTGATCTACGGCGAAGGGTTCTTCTACGGTGATGGTGTGGATCACATGTATTTCTGGAGTATTACTGTTTTCCTGCTGATAATAGGCAGTTATCTTCATATGAAATTCAGATATAAACTGATTGATTATTTATAAAGGTGGTATTTTAATGCAGAAGTATCTGCTGGTCTGTAATGCATATCCGACGATAGAGAAAGTCTATGCGAACGGGTTTTTGCACAGACGTGTCAAATCCTATCAAAAAGCGGGACTCCATGTGGATGTCATTGTAATTACAACGAAAGTTCTTAAAGACAAGTTTTACGATGGTGTCCATATCAAGTACATGGATGAATATCAAATCGCTTCACATTTAAAAGATAATCGATATGAAACGGCAATGTTCCACTTCATAAATGCTAAAATGTTCCACGGCGTAAAAGAACTGCCGAAAGCGAAACGGCCGAATATCGTCGTCTGGCTGCACGGGTTTGAAGCGGAGGCCTGGCACCGGAGATACTATAACTTTCTGGATGACATCAAGAAATTGGATGCACAGCTGGAAAGAAAGGATACTGTCTTTGAAACCCAGCGGGAGTTTCTGCGCGAGATCATGACAAGTGATGAATACAACATAAAATTCGTCTATGTATCTAAAGAATTCAAAGAGCTCTATGCGGACCCCTACACGGGGGTTGTACCGGAGCATTTTTATATCATTCCGAACATCGTGGACGGGGGACTGTTCCCCTACCGTGAAAAAGGGAAGCGGGACCGGCTTAATATATGCAGCATCAGACCGTATACCGCACGGAACTATGCCAATGATCTGACGGCCGACTTCATCCGTAAAATCAGTAAAAAGAGATACTTCAGGAAACTGACCTTCAATCTGTACGGCGACGGTCCGCTGTTTGACAGTGTGACCCAGCCGCTGAAAAAATATGAGAACGTCCATCTGCATAAACGGTTCGTCCCCCAAAACGAAATACCGGATATCCACCGCGAACACGGCGTCTTTCTGGGGCCGTCCAGACATGACTCCCAGGGGGTGTCCATCGGCGAAGCGATGAGCAGCGGGCTCGTGCCGGTCACAAACGCCATCGGCGGCATTCCGGAATTCGTTGAACACGAGAAAACCGGGATGCTGGCCTCAAGGGATAATGTGGATGAAATGATCGCACAATACGACCAGCTGTATAAAAACCCGAAGCAATATTTGGAGATGTCACGGGCAGCTTCAGAAAGTATTCAGCAGCAGGCCGGGGTGGATACAGTGATTAAAAAAGAATTAGAGGTGATTACAAGTGGCTGGAGTTAATTGGGAAAAGGCATATCATGATCTGGAAAGCCATATCGGGCATATTATGAAAGAAACGAGCGAACTTGTAAATAATGCATCTCCCAAACTGAGGATAAATGATGTCCATGTGGAAGAGGACAACGGTAGTTTAAAAGTGATCATTGATGCGACCGGTCACAAAATGACCTATGCCCTCTATCTGACCGACCGGAAGGGGCAGCAGGAAACGATCAAGCTGCCTTATCAGTTATCCAATACTTTCAATCTGGATGTGCCTGCAGGCAGATATACTGTGCAGGGATTTGCAAGGCAGCACGAGAACGACCTGGATATCGTTTCCGAAAAAGTAAGCGTCAACTTTAAAAAGGTGATACAAAATGAGCAGACTGATTAAAGTAACCGATCTGCACTCAGAAGATACACGTCTTATATTAAAAGTGGATGCGCCGGATACGTTCAGTACCGACCTCGAGACGGCGCTCAATGCAGGCAGTCAGCTGTATATTGATATGAATGATCTGAGGCATGAAGAAATAATCCGGCTCGAACAGGAAATTCCATCGGGGAGCTATGATTCCATCAGACTGTTGATCGATCCGGAGCATCTCACTGAAGCGCTGATCGAGGCACTGCCCCGCGTCAGCGGCATTGCGGTCGAGGAGGGGGAATTCATCCTCACACTGGGCACAGAGGGCGATCCTGTTAAAGAACGGTTCAGGACGCTCAAGCGGAATATGAAACTTAAAAATAAGACATATGAAATGGAAATCATCGAAAGCCTGCTCACGGATGCGAGCGCGGAAACACAGAAATACCAGGAACTGAAATCTAAGTTTGACAATCTCAAAGCATCATCGGCCGTGAGGCAGGATGAGGATCTGGAAGAACGGTATCTGAATGTCATGGATAAGTATAAGCAGGCACTCGAGCGGCTGGACAAGCTGAGGAAATCGAAGCTCGGACGGCTGCAGATGGCGTATTGGAATAGAAAGGGGAAACATTAGATGAAGATTGATTTTAAGATCAACATGCAGGATGTTAACTCTGACTATGTCAACAGGGAGCTGGAAGAATTCGCGGCGACACACCCGCCCGGCGTCTCCGTCATCCAGGCTGTGGACATGTGGCATGAGAGTGTAGAGTATAATATCGAGCACTTTCAAAACAGCAACAAACAGCTGATCATCGTTACACAAAATGATGCGGTATATGAAAAAATTCCGGCGCATGCGTTTATCACTCCTGTAAAGGGCACAGTGGAAGATGCGAAACTCTATGTGAACTTCTCCCACTTCATCATCCTGTCGGAGCATCAGAAGATCAGCTTCGATGACTTCGAGGTTTCCTGGCAGAAAAGTGACATCATCCTGTGTGATTTTGAAGACATAGATTCCGTGGATAGTAAAATCTATAAATACTTCCATACCCATTTTGACGCTGCCGAAGCGCATGGGTCCGGCCCCGGATTTTACGATAAGCTTGTCAAAGAAAATACAGTCCTGCTGCCATCAGGCAAATTATTCGTCCATGAATTCAACGGAAAACTGAGCTTCCGGATGAATATATGGCTGCAGCAGCTGCTGGCAATCGCCTCTGTAAGCGGAGAAGTCAAAAAGACGGCCGCTGTGGTGATCCATCATGAGCTCGACAGGGGATTCCCGGAATCTGCGGAAGAACTGCTTCTGGTGATCAGACAGATAGATGATCAGCTGCAGAAGAGATATGACGCCCATCTTGTCGCTTTGCTCAACCATTTCAACAAGCAATTCACCGTGCCCCTTAAAAACAGGGTGGACCGGGGAGAAATCGATAAAGACGCCCTCATCTGTGATATGAAAGCGCAGGGGATTGAAAACATCCACTACAAGGCGCTGAATAAAGGCGACGCAAAAAAACTGGTGCTTGCCTACTGCTTCCCGCCGTATAACGATACGAGCGGCAATGTCATGGCCAAGCGGATTCATGAGTCAGGAGAAATCGTGGATATCATCTCCAATAATATGGATCGGATCCGGACGCGGGACGAGAAACTGCTCAATCTGGTGTCCGAACTGCTTGATTCGCAGATCATGCTGGACGGGCCGCAGGCATTCAGCAGCTGGGGCAGTATAGAAAGCTATATCGATAATGGCTACCAGCAATACTTGAACCACAAAGAGAAGTATGAGGAGATCTATTCACGGGCGATGTTCACGCAGTCCCACTTCCTGGGATATGAAATTAAAAGGCATCATACCGGGGTGAAATGGGTGGCGGAATTCTCCGACCCCCTCCATAAGGATGTGAACGCGGAACTGAGATATGCTCCGGTGGAAGATGACGGGTATATCGAAAGCCTGAAGAATGACCTGGATCCGAAATACCACGCGCTGATCAATGACAATGTCTTCAACCTGTGTGAAGTATTGCCGTTCATCCATGCCGATGAACTGATATTTACGAACACGCATCAGCTGGAGTATATGATCGGACGGTTTGATCCGGAGCTTCAGGCGATTGTAATGGAAAAAGCGACGGTAAGCCAGCATCCCACACCGCCCGAGGCACTGTACGATCTTGTCCAGTCCTACTACAAACTGGATGAGACGACAATCAACCTGGCCTATTTCGGCAACTTCTATGATACACGGGGATTCAGGCAGATCGAACTCGTGGCCAAACAGTTATATGACCGGGGGGTCAACAACTTCAAAATCCACGTATTCACGAATTTGAGGGGCAATACGATGCGGTTTTATAATAACAGTGATTTCAAAGCGTATATTACGCTCAATCCTTACGTTTCCTATTTTGAGTTTCTCAATTTAGCCAACAAACTGGATGTCCTGATGATTTTCGATGCCGAAACGATCGGCATCAAACCGTTTAATCCGTATGTCCCTTCCAAACTGAGTGATTACCGCGGCAGCGACAGTCTGGTCTGGGCATTTACAGAAGCGGGCAGCATACTGGATCAGACAGAGGAAGATAATATCACGATCACGCGGCAGCATGAATACCACGAGTACGGACCGGCATTCGCGGGGCTTGCGGAGCGTTTAAATAAAGAGCTATACAGAGCGGACATGATTACATGCTCTAAATGATATGGATGTGAAAAATATGGAATATAAAGTACGCGTGGACAATGTATCCAAAGTCTACAATGTGACTAAAAACAAAAAGAAACTATGGAATATGATCGTGCCGTTCATGGATAATAAGACCGAGTATTATCAGGCGCTTAAAAATGTGTCTTTTGATGTCGAGCCCGGTGATTCGGTCGGGATCGTCGGGCTGAACGGTTCCGGCAAATCAACATTGTCGAACCTTTTGGGTGGTGTTTCCGAACCGTCCACTGGCACCATCCAGGTGAACGGGGAAGCTTCCCTCATCGCAATCTCTGCGGGTTTGAACATGGAGCTTACCGGGAAGGAAAATATCCGCATGAAATGTCTGATGCATGGCATGAGCGAGCGCGAGATCGACGAGAAATATAGTGATATCGTCGAATTCAGCGAGCTCGAAGACTTCATGAACCAGCCGATCAAATCGTATTCAAGCGGCATGCAGTCGCGGCTCGGTTTCTCCATCGCCGTGCATACGGATCCGGATGTACTGATCGTCGATGAAGCATTATCCGTCGGGGATGATACGTTCGCCAGCAAATGCATCAAGCGGATGGAGGAGTTCAGGGCGGAAGGGAAGACGATCTTCTTCGTCAGCCACTCCATCGGACAGATCCAAAAGATGTGCAACAAGGCAGTGTGGATCCATTACGGGGAAGTCAGGGAATATGGAGACTGCATTCCTGTCGTCGGATTATATGCCCGTTTTGTACGCGGCTATAATGCCAAGCCGAAGCATATACAGCAGCGGTATAAAAAAGCGATGACCGCAGGCCAGCGGATCTTCGAATTCGAAACGCTGAAGGACGATACCAAGTTCGGCATCTGGAACAGCATCCTGCTCGGCGGTGTGTCGATCGCAATGTTCGTCGCTGCATACCTGCAGATCACCGCGCATCTATAAGTGCTGAAACAGTGATTCACGGATGTAAATATTTTGGGATTGCTGTGGTATTTTAATCGAATATTAATGTTTATGTTTTATACTATGGGTGCAACACGCCTATATTTGCGCAAAAGGAATGGAAGTGAGTCAATATGGACCAATTGAGTTATGAAGAATTGAAAAAAATCACCCTCGACAGTCTTGAGCAGGAGGAGCGTGTACTCAGTGAGTTCAAAATAATTGACCAGGAAATGTCGGCGCTGAAAAATGAAAATGCCCGGCTGAACCGTGAACTCCAGAAATATAAGGAATTCTTACCGATAAAAGCGGCTTTAAAAGCTAAAAAGATGATTAAGAAGTAGGGATAAAATGTCTGAACTTAAAATCCGGAAAAGATTGCAGGAAATTGAAGAAATCAAGAAAAGCATCACTTTAGGAAAGAAAACATACAAACAGCCCGAAAACCATGAATTTCCTCTATCTGAAGGCATCAGCGTCATTATCCCTATCCACCGCGGGGAGGAATACATTGAACGGCTGGTTTCCTCCCTGGAACAGCAGACTTTGGATAAAGAACAGTTCGAAGTGATTCTGATATTCAATGGTGAATACGCGAAAACCGAAGAAATATTCAACAATCTGGAAAAGAATAAGAATTATAAAGTGCTCTATACAAAGCAGGGCGTGAGTAGAGCGAGAAATGAAGGCATCAGCAATGCATCCTACTCGAATATCGCTTTTCTGGATTCGGATGACTGCCTTTCGGAAGATTACTTAAAGCATTCACTCACCGAATGCGAACCGTTCACCATCCTGCTCAACCAGCTGTATGATGTGAGGGGGTCCAAAAGTGACGCTGGGTCCAACCACATCAACCGGGAACTGTCGAAGCAGGAGACCTATCCCGAGAGCTATTACGATGTGGTCAAGAACCTGTCCCTGAATGGGGGCAAGGTGCTGCCGACCCATCTGTTGAAAAAGACGAAATTCGATGAAACGCTGAATAACGGGGAGGATGTGCTGCTCTATATGCAGCTCATCTCTGAACATAAACCGCTCGTCAAAGTGAATCCGAATGAAGCGGTATACTACAGATATATGGTGGATGATTCACTGTCCCGGACGAAGTCGAATTATGAGTTCAGCATTACCGACCGGATCGCAGTGCTCGCCCGGCTGCAGGGGTTGTTGAAAGTCGAGGATGACAAGGAGATCCGCACACTCATCATCGACCGTATGCGGGCCCAGGCCGGGTTTATGAACAGGTACTTAAAAGGGCACATGACGGACTACAGACGGGTGGCGGCCGAGGTCGCCCACTTTACCGATGAGTATTTCCCGTACGCGCGGATGAATGAAGATCTGGCGAAGCGGCTGTACATCAGCTATTGCTTCCCGCCGTATTCCGATACCAGCGGGGTGGTCATGGCCAAACGGATCGTCGATGCCGGCTTGCCGGGGGACGTCATCCACAACAATATGTATGATGTGCGGAACATGGATCTGACATTGGAGCGCCTGGCGGAACCGTATATCGCGAACCGCACAGAAATCAATACGACGTCCTCTTTTACAAACAGCAAGTACATCGGTCTCTTTGTCGAAAAATCGATGGAAAAACTCGATATCCATAAATATAAAGAAATATATTCCAGAGCGCTGTGGCCGGCGTCCCATGTACTGGCCTATGAAATATTCAGGCAGCGCAGGGACATCAAATGGATTGCCGAGTTTTCCGATCCGTTGTACAGGGATATAAAAAATAACATCCGCCAGTCCTTCTTCTATACGAAGAAGGATATTAAAGAGATGAAAAGGTTCGTTTCAGCCGCATATCACAAATATCTGGACGGGAATCTTTTCAATATGACGGAAGTCATCCCTTTCCTCTTTGCAGAAGAGCTGGTGTTTACGAATGAACTGCAGCTGGAAGCCATGATAGAGCGGTTCGATGAAGAATTCAAAGAGATGGTCCGGGAAAAAGCGGTCATCGTCAAACATCCGACACTGGATAAGGCATACTATAACTATCAAAAGAATTATGTGGATTTGGATAAAAATAAGATCAATATCGGTTATTTCGGCAACTTCTATGAAACGAGGAATGCGGAAGAGATCATGAATATCGCAAACATCGTCAAATCCGACGGACTCGACGCCAGGATGTATGTCTTCACCAATAATACCAGGCAGGTAAAAAGCCAGATATACTCCAATGGTTTAAAAGACATCGTGACAGTGAGTCCTTATTTGAGATATTTCGAGTTCCTCAGTGCGTCCAAAGATTTTGACTATCTGCTGATCAGTGATGCGCGGACAAATGAATATAAAAGGAGAAATCCTTATCTGCCTTCGAAGTTCAGTGACTATATCGGTTCGGGTACAAACATCTGGATCCAATATGAACCGGGGAGCATGCTTGCCCAAATAAGCGAGGAAGAATCGGGAAGCATCATTTCAAACGAATTGAACGATCTGGAAGCGATTAAAGAAAACCTGTATAAAATCGCACAAAAATAGGGGAATCCAATTTGGATTCCCCTATTGCTTTATAGATTGCGTTCCATATACACGTGGGGGATGCCTGCATCTTCAAATTCATCAGATGCGACATGATACCCCAGTTTTTCATAAAAGCTCGCTGCGTGCTTCTGAGCACCCAAGCGGCTTTTTTCATATCCATAATGTTTGGCATGTTCATGGACGAAGTCCATCAGTCTTCTGCCGAGTTTCAATCCCCGGGCTTCCGGGAGCACCGCCATGCGTTCGACCTTGATCGTTTCCTTGGATAACGGTCTGTATCTTACCGTACCGAGCGGTGTATCATCCTTCAGGAGGATATGAATGGAAAAGTCTTCGTGTTCATCAATTTCGCGGTCCATCGGGACGTTCTGCTCTTCTACGAATACGCGTTTGCGGATTTCCAGACACTGCTCATACTGTTCTTTTGTTTCTGCAACGGTTATTTCCATGGATTCACCTCTTACATCGCATTTTTACGGCGGATTGCCGTGAACTGCCAAAAGATTCTAAGCTGCTCCAGATTCCAGTAGTTGAGCCCCAGAGACAGGGCGGGCTGTGTGTTGAACCGGATGTTGCTGGCCTCGGCCGCTGCCAGTGCCAGGTACTGCATATGCGGTTTGAGCTTTTTAAACGGCTCGGACAGCTTGCCGTCCTGCTTTATCCAGTCCATCGGGAATGTCAGCTCGAATAGATCCACATGCCTGAAAATTTCGGGAACAGCAAGCATATAACATGCTGCATCCACTTCAGGGTTTCTTAATGATTCGCTGAAGTAGCCCTTGATGGAAAGGTACATTTCCTTGTGTTCGTGGTTGAGATAAAAATACTCATCTTCTATCTTTGGCTGGCCGCTGTTTTTAATCTGTTCTTCCAGATAATCGAACATCTCATTGATGTTCGTTTCTTTGTCATAAGTCTTTCTCATTACAATCAGCTCCTAAACTCCATTGTAAGAACGATTCGTATTTTCTTCAAATCCGCCGGCACCTTCATTATACTCTTCCTGGGCGGGTTCTTCATAGTTCTGGCTGTCTGTGCCATCGTTGTAATTCTGGCTCGATTCCCCGTCGTAGTTCTGACCGGCACTGCCATCATCATTCTGGCCGCTGCCTTCAGTGTTGTTCTGTCCGGCACCCTCATTCAGGTTTTCTTGGGAGGATTCCTCCCGGATCGGTTCCTCAGAGGATTCCTCTTCAGTCGAGCCTTCTTCAGTGGTTCCCTCACCAGGCATTTGATCTGCGCCCCCTTGGCCCTCATTGCTCTCTTCAGAGTCGGAGTCCGGAATATCGAAACCATTCCCGAACTGTGGTTCATAGCCTTCCTGCATGAAGTAAGGCGGTTCTTCAGGTTCGAATTCCTCGAGGTAATAGTCTTCTACATATTGATAAGGTGTAATATGATCCATCAGCCTGACGTTGATCAGGTCATAAGGTTCCGGTTTCTCCAAACCGAGTACATCTCTGAGTGTTTTGGAAATCGCATAGAGATGTTCTTCGTTGGCCCAGTAGAAGTAGGCGCCGTTTCCGGGATGCCAGTAGTCGCTGCCGCGTACCTGTGTTGAATTGAACTCGATGTTATTGAATGAATAGTAGGCTGCAAGGCTTCTGATTGTCTTGGCTTTCATATTGTGTTTCGTATTATCAGCAACAACGCCGATCAGCTCATCCAGCTTCGTCAGTGCACCGGTGGACTTGGCTTTGCCGAGGATGGCTTCGACCATTTCCAGCTGTCTCTGACCGCGGCCGAGGTCGCTGTCGACCCTGCGGCTTCTCACCACGGCGAGTGCCTCTTCACCATTAAGTTTCTGTTTGCCTGCTTCCAGTTTGACCTTGCCATCGTCGGTCGAGTTCGGCTCTTCCATGTCGAACGGTACATCGAACTCAACACCGCCGATCGCATTGACCATATCAACGACCGCAGACATGTTCACACGGACATAGAAGTCGACGGGGACATTAAGCAGTGATTCCACAGCTTTCATCGAGCCGTCCGGCCCGCCTTCCCGGTGGGCATGGGTGATTTTGTCGAAGTAGTTCTGCTCAGGGAAGTAAGTCAGTGTATCCCTTGGGACACTCGTCAGTTTCACTTCGTCGGCATCTTTGTCGAAAGTCGCAAGGATCATCGTGTCGGTACGGAAATCATTCGTGTCCATGTTGTTCTTTTCCTTACGGGATTCATTCTCATCCACGCCGAGGATGAGCACCGTGAAGCTGTCCATGGAAGGATCGATATCCCCTTCACGCAGTTCTGAACCTTCCCTGTCCGTCCCTTCAAATGAATCACTCACTCCGCTTTGGAAAGCATTGAACAGGTTGAACAGGTAAGCACCGATAATAACCAGCGCAATGATCAATACGATGATTCCACCGTATAAGAATTTCTTTATCATAAATTTTTAACCTACTTTAATTGGAATTTGGATGGAATGACTTTATACATAACTTTCATTATAATATGATATAACAGTAAAAAGGAATACATATGGAAGCCAATTACATTTATTTTTGAAAACTGTTATTCATAATATAGAAAAATACGGTGAATCACAAGGAATTATATGTTACATCAATATGAATTTTTAATGAAGATAACAGAGGTGCAGTATGAAGCAGGTAACGATGTTTGTCTGGAATAACTTTGTAAACGATGCGCGGGTGCTGAGGGAAGCGGTCGCACTGACGGAAATGGGATATGCGGTCACAGTCATCGCCAAAAAGGAAATGGATGAACTGCATTTGAAATCCGTTGAGACAGCGGCACCGGGCGTAATCGTCAACCGGCCGTTGAAGCCCGAACTGCCGAAGTGCGTGCAGAGCAGAATAAAGTCCGGTGTCCTGAATAAACATATCCCCAATATGCTCACGATGCTCAAGATGATGGCACTCGGCAGACAACAGGATGCCGATGTGTATCATGCGCATGATCTGAATACTTTGCTGCAGGGGATTTTCAGTGCGAAACTGAGGCGGAACCGCAACCCGCTGATCTACGATTCCCATGAAGTGCAGACCAGCCGGACCCATTACAGCTTCGAGAAAATCTATATGATAGAGAAGTTTCTGCTGAAGTTTGTCGATCATGTCATCGTGGAGAACGATACACGGGCCGATTATCACAGACGGCTGTATAAAGAACGGCCAACGCCGGTTCACAACTATTCGGAACTGTATGATATAGAAGCAGTCGAAGCGTATCCGATAAGGGAAGAGTTCGACATACCTGATAACGAGAAAGTCGTACTCTACCAGGGCGGCATGCAGGAGGGCAGGGGGCTGTTCAAACTGCTCGATGCATTCAAAGGTATAGAAGGGGCACGGCTCATCATGATCGGTGACGGGAAAGAGCGTCTCAACCTCATCGATTATCATAAGGAGCTGGGGTTGGAAGACAGGGTACATTTCATCCAGCGGGTGCCGTACAAGGAGCTGAGACGATACACCAAGTCGGCAGACATCGGCATCCAGTTTCTGGAGAACACGAACTTCAACCATTATTCCGCATCATCCAACAAGCTGTTCGAGTACATCATGGCACACGTGTCGGTCATCGGTTCAAAATTGCCTGAGATAGAAGCGGTCATTGAAAGTGAGCAGGTGGGGCTGACGGTGGAACCGGAAAGTACAAAAGGACTGAAAGAGGCGATTCAGAAACTGGTTGATGACGATAAATTGAGAGAACAGTTCAGAGGAAATACAAAGCAGGCAAAACAGAAGTATAACTGGGATAATGAGAAAGATGTATTGAAGCGGGTTTATAAAAGAATAAAGAAATAGGAAAGACCTCCGGTGAATTTACCGGAGGTCTTCGTGTTTAGAAAATATGTTTTGTATAATATCTGCCTTTAATATCGAGTTGATTATAGTAGTTCTGCAGATTTCTTGCGGTCGCGTATGCCCAGTTTACGTCAGTGGCATATTGATAAGTGCCCGGATTCAATGGGTTCCACCTCATGGAATAGAGCGTTGTCTGTCCTCTGTTGAAGTAGTTCTGGGAGATGAAACGTGCGCCGCCGATGATGGCTTTGGCAGGAGTATCCCAGCCCATTTGCTGTGCATAGCGTGCACCGGCAAGAACAGGATTATAATCATAAGCAGCAACACCGTACATATTGTAGTACTTTTTACCGTTGGAAGAAATATTTCCATTTGAATCAAGCCTTACACCTTGAGCGAGTGTACTGGTGCCGTTGCCGGTTTCATGTATTGCGTGAGAAATCAGGTAAACTTCATTGATGCCCTGTGTATTGGCTGCATTTAAAAATGCACTTCCCTGGTTGCTTAAAGTACCTTTACCACTCAGCAGTCTGTTATTGAGTGTTGAACTGGCTATATTTTGAGAGCGGTCCAGGTCAAGGAAAGTGTACATCCAGGTTTCTGAAGTCTGGTGTGATGTGTCCAGGAAGCTAGCAACTTCACTTCTCGTTGCATTTCTCCAGCCACCACCGTTTGCCCAGGCCTGAGGTTTAGATGAAAGGTTCATCTGAGTGTTTAGTACTTGATTGAATGACTGATTGTATCTAACAGTTTTAACAGATGGTGAAGGCGCTACTGGTGTATACTCTTCAAGTTTGCGTTTTTCCAACCACCCATAATCATTCCCTAATTTTCCATAATAATAAGTGTGACTGCCCAATGTAAGCATTTTAGTGGTTTGGAAAGTATCGTTCTCATATGTCCCGAGTTTTTTGATATGCTGCTTTTCAGTTCCCCAAGGATCTGTTAAGAGATAACTCTGCGTACTATTCACCCTGAAATCTTCTTTATGTGCTTTTGAATCGGAAAGGTTCCAGGTATTTAAGTCTGCTTCTTTCATCCAACCCTGCATCGCGCCATCATAGCTGGAGTGAACCTTGTAAAATAGTTCACCTGCATATTCTGCCTGTTCTTCGATGAAGATGGTTTTATCCAATAAGAAATTAGCGGATACTGAATCCGGCTTAAAAACCGGACTGCGTAAGCCAGAGTTATTCGAAGATCTCAATTTGGCAGCAAAGGATGCTTCAGAATAAACAGGAGCTTCATCAAGACTGTGCATTTTTCTCTCTTCCAACCATCCGTAATCATTCCCTAATTTTCCATAATAGTAAGTATGGCTCCCCAGGGTAAGCATCTTAGTGGCACTGAAGGTTTTATCTCCATATTCACTGAGTTTTTTGATTTGTTGTTTTTCGGTTCCCCATGGGTCTGTTAAGAGATAACTCTGTGTACTGCTCACCTTGAAATTTTCTTTATGTGTTTTTGAATCGGAAAGATTCCACGTATTTAAATCCGATTCTTTCATCCATCCCTGCATTGCACCATCATAGCTGGAATGGACCTTGTAAAATAATTCACCTGCGTATTCTGCCTGTTCTTCGATGAAGATGGTTTGGTCCAATAAGAAATTAGCAGATACTGAATCGGGCTTAAAAACCGGACTGCGTAAGCCAGAGTTATTCTGAGATCTCAATTTGGCTGCAAAAGATGCATTTGAATATTGTGGATGAATATCTGCAGGTTCTTTTGCCATTGTTGCGAATGTAGCAAAAGACGTTTCCTTTAATTCTTCATCATTGTCTTTGATTTCTCCAGTATTTTCATTAGAGCTTACTGAATCCAACTGTATTTTCTCTGAAGTTTCATCATCCTGTGCTATGTCTGCTTCATTATCCTCAGTTTTTTCAGCCGTTTTCTCATCAGTGGATTTTTTATTCGCTCTAGATAATTTTTGAATGTCCTTTTTGTTATAGATTTCAAATTTTTGAACATCGTCTCTTTCTGAAGATTTTTCTACTGAAGCTTCTTCAGCATGTTTAGAGGAAGTATTTTTATCTTTCCCTCTTTCGGATGCCTTTAATTCAGTTGTTGTTCGTGTGTTTCCACGTTCTTGTATGATATTGTCTTCGGTACTATCTTTTTCATTAGAGAGTTTATATGCTTCGGTCGAGGCATGTTTTTGCTCCTGATTATTTTGAGTCTGATTGAGAGATTTGTCTTCATTTATGTCGATTACATTGTTATCATCAGCTACAACATCTTCAGTGAGGATATCAGCATCTTCATTTTGTTCTGAATTTTCTTTTTCATTTTTATATTTCGTTTGGGTTTGATCGATAGAAGTGCTGTTACTTTCTGTTACAGTGTAATCTTTTGCTTGAGAAGCGCCTTTTATCTCTGGGGTAGATGCATTTTCACTTGTCTTATTAGAAGTATTATCTTTTGTCTCGTTTTGATTACCAGAATTATGTACTTTTTTATCGTGAGTTTCATTTCCCGGTTCAGTTATCTGATTTCTTTTATCTTCGAGTTCATTGGTTATGGCAGGCTGGATATTTCCCTGCACATCATTATTTTCTGCTGATTTATCAGGAATAGAAATATTTTCTTCAGTAGTAGTTTCAAGAGAAGGAGAATCTACATGCTTCTCTTCTGCATTTACCTCACCATTAAGACCAAGCAATGAAAGAGTGACCACTGTAGGAACAATTAAACGGTTTTTGTACTTCATAGGAACCTCCTTTGTTATATAATTTTATTATATAACTATATACCTAAAGAAGGTATTGTTATTTTGTAAAGATTTTATGAGTTCGGCACGACTTTTAAAATGATGTGATATAACCTGTTACCTCTATATAATGGTACGATGTTAATAATAATAAAATAATGATATAATGGCTAAGTTATAGATAAAGTTTTGATGGATTGAGGCATCATAATGAATAATATATTTAAAATTCTAAAAGAACAATGGATACATAGAAGATTGATTATCGGTCTTAGTGTTTATAGCTTAAAATCTCAATATGCAAATCACTACCTGGGATTATTCTGGAATATATTACAACCTGCAATGCAGGTACTCTTATATTATGTAGTTTTTGGTTTAGGGCTGCGTGGGGAGCGCGGTGATGTTGGAGACTTGCCATTCATTGTCCATTTGATCAGCGGTTTATTCCCTTGGCTTTATATATCATCAGGAATCAATGCTGCTTCAGGAGCAATCCAAAGCCAGATAAGTCTGGTGACTAAAATGAAGTTTCCATCCAGTACTTTAATATCTGTGTCTATTGTAAACAGTTTAGTGAACCTGATTATAACCACTACAATATTGTTGGTAATAAGTATTATCAATGGATATTCATCGCCCATACATTATTTCAGTTTCTTCTACTTTGTATTTGCATCAGTGGCGCTGATCTCAAGCTTCGGGCTGATAATGTCTACGCTGGTGATATTGGTAAGGGATATGAAAAATGTGCTCCAGAACGTTATTCGCATGTTTTTCTTCCTTACACCAATCTTCTGGTCAATAGCAGAAGCAAATGCTTTAATGCATACAATTTCTTCCTTCAACCCAATGGCTTATTTAGTAATGAATTACAGAACTGCTTTTGTTCTCGAGGGAACACCTTTGTATGGTGATATGTCTGATCATATTTATTTTTGGTCAATCACGTTGTTCCTGTTCTATGTAGGAGTCAATATTCACTACCGATTCAGAGATAAACTAGTGGATTATTTGTAATTTTAATCGATCATTCAAAAAGGACGGTTCAAATGGAGTATAAAGTCAAAGTTGATAATGTTTCTAAAATCTATGATCTGAACAGAAGTAAATTATCTAAAATAATTTCATTGTTTACATTGGGACATTTTAATAAAGAGAAGGAATTCTATGCTTTAAGAAACATCGACTTCGAAGTACAGGCTGGGGATTCTATAGGGATTATTGGTTTGAACGGTTCAGGAAAATCAACTTTGTCTGACTTGCTGGGGGAGGTGACTGTTCCATCAGATGGTTCTATAGATATTAATGGAAGAAGTTCGTTGATAGCTATTGGGGCAGGTCTGAATCAGGAGTTGACAGGTGAAGAAAACATACGTATGAAGTGTTTAATGCACGGAATGAGTAATCGTGAAATTAAAGATAAGTATGATGATATTGTAAATTTCAGTGAATTGGGTGAATATATAAAGCAACCAATCAAATCATATTCCAGTGGAATGCGTTCGAGACTCGGCTTTGCCATCGCGATTCATACAAACCCAGATGTTCTCATTGTGGACGAAGCCTTGTCTGTAGGAGACTCTACTTTTGCGGATAAATGCTTGGACCGTATGAAAGAATTTCAGCAGCAGGGGAAAACGATATTCTTTGTTTCCCATTCTGCAGGGCAGGTTGAAAAAATGTGTAATAAGGCTGTTTGGATTCAGTACGGTGAAATGAAAGAGTTTGGTGATGCATTGCCGATCGTAGAGAGATATAATGAATTTATCAATCAATATAAATTGCTTACCAAGGAAGAGCAGTTACAGTATAAAGAAAAAATGATGAAAAAACAGAAGGAAAAATCAAGGAGGACGAAACCGAAGAAGGATAAAGCGCCGTTGTCAAGTTTAGTTCCGGCATTTATACTTTTCTTGTTCGCACTTTTTGGTGTGTTTTTCCAAATCATTAATCTTTAAAAATATGAGATAAGTTAGGGTTTTTATGAAGATATTACTGATTACGCAAAATTTCTATCCGGAAATCGGTTCAGGAGCAAACCGGTTTAAAAATTTATATTTACAACTTTCCAAAATGCATGATGTAAAAGTTGTAACGACAATACCGAGCTATCCCAATAAACGAATGTACAATGATGAGAAGTATTGGAATGAAGACGCAATAACAAGCTCCAATGACATTCTGAGGATACCAATGAGAATTGATAAGCAAGCTAAAAGCATGTATTCTCGTGTCGGTTATTATCTTGAACTGGCATACAAAGTCAGACATTTCGTGAAGAGTTATCAGAAAGAATTCGATGTTATATATGTAACCTCCCCCAATATCTTCCTGCCATGGGCAACTTTCTTTTTCCAGAAAAGGGTTAAATCGGTAACCAAAGTGCTGGAGATAAGAGATTTATGGCCGGATAGTGTAAAAGATATAGAAAAACTGCCGGTCGATACTTTTTGGCCAATTTTGAAATACTTGGAGAAACACATGTACAAGAAGGCGGATAAGGTAGTAATCAATAATGAAGGATTCAGAGACCACATAACAGAAATGACGCCCAAGAAACCTGTTTTCTTCCTCCCCAATGCTTTTAATAATGATGAAGTGGCTTTTGAATCACCGGGCAGTGATTTCCAGGTAATGTATACAGGAAATATCGGACATGCCCAAAGCTATGATCAATTGGTAGAAGTGGCGGAAATGCTGGAAAAAGAAAAAATTACATTTAATATAATCGCATATGGTGCAAATGCACCAGAATTTAAAGCTTATGTTGATAAAGAGAACTTCAGTTTTATCAACATCTACGGAGAAAAAACAAGAGATGAGTGCCTTTATCTAATAAGGCAGCATAATGTTCAATTATCCCTTTTAAAAGAAACAGACGTTTTTCTTAATGTTCTTCCAGGGAAAGTGATTGATGGAATAGGCAGTGGTGTACCGGTGGTTACTAATCTTGGTGGTTTTACTAATGCTTTGATTAATGATAATGAAGTAGGTATTGCGGTTGAAAAGGGTTCGTCCTCTGAGATAGTAGATGCCATTAAACAAATAAGAGATGATAAAAAGATGGAAAATAAATTCAGAGAAAATGCAAAAGAGTTATTGAATGAAAAATTCCTTTGGGAAAACAATATCAAAAGTCTTACCAGTTTCATTCAAAATAAATAAGCGCTTCTGACAATGTAATAAGTATAGCCGTCAGAAGTGCTTATTTTTTAGGGTTCTGTTGTAAATATTAGGGTTTCTATGTATATAATAATGTATTATGCTTATAATACATTATAAACAGCGCACATACTAAGGGGAAATACTATGACATACATATTGGGTATAATTTCTTATGTGGCCTTACAGTTAAACTTTCAGTCTGTATCCAGGTTCTTTCTTCGCAAGAGTCTGACTAAAAAGACCGGGAGTAAAGAAGGCGGTATAAGTATTTATCTGAGAAAATCGAACCACTCAATGTTATTGCATCAGATTAATAACATGAATTTAAACAGTGATTATAAAATGTTTCTCAACGCTCTCATTTACAGGCATGAAAAAAAATATGTAGAAGCATATAGAATGATCGAGAACATTGAAAATCAGGATGTGTTGAATTTAAAAATTAAATTACTTTATGATTTAAAGATGTTGGAACCCATAATAAGCCTTTCAAATAAGAATATTGATATACTTAAATATTTGAAAACTGATCAGCAATCCAATCTGGTCAGTTATTTAGTGAGCAGAAATCTTTATGATGAAGCTGAGCAGCTGATTCAAATTACCGACCAGGACAAAGATCTGTTGATAGAACAGTTTGAAGAAGATAAGAGCGATATATACTACAAGTACAGTTGGAGACAGTATGCATTAAATTTTTTAGGTATAAAAGATACAGTGGATGTAAATCTTATGGAAATAAAAGAAAAGATAGACACTCTGAACCCACAGATGAAAAAACTGGGATACACCTTTGTGGTTAACGAGTATTTCAGGAATGAAATTCACTTGGAGATTTTAAAAAATGAGTATGTGCCTTTTCTGAAAGAAAATAAGGATCTCTTTCAATATATTGAATTTGAAGCGCTTCATACATTTAATATCACTGATGATTCCAATGACGATAAGAGCCTAAAACTCCAAAGGATACTTAATTATTATCATTCCAATAATTTTTCGGAACAAATGCTGAAAACTGTTTATCAGTTGATTCCTCAGGTTAACTTGAATACTCAGCATATCATGTCTCTCAGAAGGATGATAATGGATCAACAGCTTGTTTTGGAAGATGAAAAATTCAGCAGGTTATTAAAAAGAGACCGTCGGCTCCATGTAATATTCCATTATCCACAATTTTTCATCAACAGCGCATTAAATAACGAAGTGGACAGCTTCATCCACCATCGATTTTCAAAACGTGAACAGAAACGCATTTATAATATCGTAATAAAAAAACTGCTCCATTTTAATATGAGAATTGAATTGCCAGGTTATTTCATAGAATATCTGAAAATCACCTCATCAAAAAGAATGTCCAACGCCCTTGTGTTGGGGAGATACTACTGTTCACTGAGTAACCAGAAGGATCTTGACCGACTGGTGAATAGTAAGCAAAAAGATAAACAATTTAAACTTAGAACACATTTTGCCAAGTACTATTTTCAGCTTAAAGAATATAAGTTGTCATTAGAAGAAACGGAGAAGGCAGCGAAGATCAGACCACATCATCATGATGTAATCAGGTCGTATATAAGAAATCATCATGTCGCAGGAAATATTACAGAAAGATACAAAAACATCAAACTGATGAAAAAATACTACCCTGCACGTTTATTTCCCGGTGAGTATCAAATGGCTTTACAGGAATTCCAGTTGTTGAATAATGAATGGCAGCTTCCCATATCGTTGAGAGATAATGGAGAAATTGAACCCAATGATAAAAAAGTGCTCTTCGTACTTAATAAGGCATTACCAGTTACTAACGGATATACAATACGTTCAAATGAAATCGTTAAAAGAGTCAGAGAGTATGGATACGAACCTGTTCTGACTACAAGATTGGGATGGTCACCGAAACATGAAGGTTATGCAATTCCAGATACGGATATTAATAATATCAAGACATACTATATAGACAAGTCGGATAAGTATTTAACGAATAAGACGCCTCTTAACGATTATTTTAATGTATATGCTGAAGAAATACTCAATATAATCAAAGAGGAAAAACCTGAAATCATTCATGCGGCTTCGAACTTTCAAAATGCGTTGCCTGCATTGAAAGTAGGTAAGATGCTCGGTCTGAAAACAATATATGAGGTGCGAGGTTTATGGCACCATACACAGACTTCGAAAAATCCTCTTTTCTATAAATCCGACAGATTTAATCTTCAGGATGATTATGAAGTGTTATGCTGCAGTATTGCTGATGAGGTCCTTTGTATCAGTGAAAGCCTTAAAGAATATCTGATAGGCAAGGGTGTTGATGAGGATAAAATAACTGTTGTACCCAACGGGGTGGATACAGAAAACATGGCTCCTTCTAAAGCAGATCACTCCATTGTTGAAAAATACGATTTGCAGGATAATATTGTGTTGGGGTTTATCGGTTCAATCACAGTATATGAAGGTATCGACTTCATCTTGAAAGCAATCAAGAATATTAATGATTCTAAAAAACTTAATAAAAGATTAAAATTTTTGATCGTTGGAGAAGGTCAATATTTACCACAATTACAATCTTTAGTAACTGAATTAGATATCAGGGATGATGTTGTTTTCACCGGGAAAGTTCCACATGAGCAGGTTTCAAATTTCTATTCTGTTATAGACATTACGCCATTCCCGAGGACAAGAGAACTGGTGTGCCAGCTCGTCACACCGATTAAAACATATGAGGCTATGGCGATGGCCAAAAAAGTAATTGTGAGTGACGTTTCTGCTTTGAAAGAGATGGTAATCGATGGAGAGAATGGCACTTATTTTGAAGCGGAGAATACAGAAGCTTTGGAAAAAGCGATTATAGAAATATCAAAAAACGAGAAGATTGGATTCCATGCAAGAGAATGGGTCGAAACCAATCGAGATTGGGAAGTTCTTTTAGAGACTATCATAAGTATATATGAACAAAGAGAGAGCTGAAGATCAGCTCTCTCTTTGTTCATATCTTTAGTCTTTCTGAGATAAATATCTCTCCATAGTCTTTAAAAATATTTGTTTAGGTTGTATTTCTCTATCATCTATATCGGCTGAGGTATTAACATCAATCATTTTGCGGAAAACATATTCAAACAACTCAATTTTAAACAGAATTAATTCCTCATCTATCCCATTTGACTGTATTATTGTAATACCGCTGTATCCTTCCGGATACTTAAATGGATTGCCAACTATTGCATTGATATTTTCATGTTCCAACACATAATCCAACATCCACATATCAGAGAAATCGGGCATTTCAACGTATTCAATCAATCTTTCCTCTAATATCGATGAAGGATTAAATTTATAGGTTTCAGAAAACCTGGGATTTACAGATTCGTCTGTCAGATTTACACGGATACGATAATTTCCTTTTTCTTTTAAGGTGAATTTATAGAATCTCGAGGTCGTCGGTTCTGATATTTCCCATGAACGTCCATCTTTATAGAGTTCATAGACATATTCCCGTTCTTCAATATGGTTAATGAAAACAGACAGTTCATTCTCTTCCAGCTTTTCATCAAACAGCATCTGATTGTAATAATTATCAGATGTAAACTTTTTCAGGTTGAAGTTAATGGGATCATAGTATTCTATAGGTGAATTAAAGTAAGATTTCCCTTCTGGCGGGTCAGGAAGCGTCAGTACCAGGTGGTTTTCAAATTCTTTTTGTATCATCTCATAAAGCGCATTAAGGAAATCAGAATCCAGACCTTTCAGATCATCCGGTTTAATAATGATGATTTTTTCATATTTATTCAGGAAACTGAAAATCTCTTCTTTGTTGTCTTGAAATGCGCGAAATTTTTCTATGTGTGATAGATTAGTGTAATCAGGAGTATCTTTTAACAGTTCCATTGAGGACTGATTAAAATAGCCCTGGTTAAACTGACATACTGTATTCAGTTCACTTAACAGATCAAGAATCAATATTTCAGATTCAGATGTTTTAAAGGACGTAAACAGAGATTTATTGAAATCACGGAAGGCTGTAGAGATGATATGGATATCGTCTGTTTCAAGATCTACCATATCCACAGGATAGGGTGTAGAGATTAATGACAGCAGGCTCTGACCGCTGACAAAGTTATTTATTTTATAGGGGAATTTTTTAAATTCGGTAAGTTTTTTAATCATTTCACTTCCGATAATATCCACTTTCATATTTGCACCTCTTAATTATTAACTATGAATTTTAAAATGACATATATAATAGTATAATATATTATGAACGATGACTAGGGGAGAAATATAATGTACTTTTTTAAAAGAAACTTCAAAACTATTATTTTGTATGTTCTTGCCATAGGTATAGTTGGTACAATTCTTTCTTTCCTCATGGTAGGAAATACATATGATTATAAAGAATACTATTCTTTGTCGGAACCATTTTCTACAACACAGGAAGATGAGCTTTCGATTAAATTGAATCAGGAAGTGAATTCCCAATATGACGAACGTCCAGTATCTATTGGTTACTCTGCAGAATCACAATATTTGTCACTCAATATTGAGTCGATATCCAGAGATGATGTTTCCTCAATTAAAAACCAATTCGAAGCTCTGCTGAATGGTATGGGTGTAGAATACGAAAAAGGAATCGATGTAACCATTGAGAGTAACTCAAATACTTTCGTAAAAGTCTTCATTATTGTTGCTTCGCTTATTATAGGAATTATACTGGGCTTGATCCACGGACTTCGGAACAGACGTATCGAAACAGATGAGGATGTTAAATATTATTTGGATGAAAAAACATTGGGGACTTTTTAGGAGGCAGACTGATGAGAAGAACAGGTAAAGCTGTAGAAGAAGTGCATGATTTGGAACCTCAAATATTGGATGCTTTATATAACTCTGCCAAATCAATCCTTAATGTGAGCGAAAAAAGAGAATTGGGGACGGTTCTGTTCACTTCCGTCAATGATGACGAAGGAACGATAACTGCTGCTTCACACATAAGCTATATACTTACACAGCTCGAGAAGAAGGTGCTGCTTGTCAATTTGGATTTAAATAAACCTGATGGTCTCAATTATTATTTCGAGACCAGTCGAGACAGGAAGCTGATTGAAACTATCAGCGCTTCTTCTTATTTGAGTGAAGCCATCCAGCAGACACAGTATGAAAACCTGGAGGTAATCACTATCGAGGACGTTGAGGAGCCGGCATTTATTGATATTTTGAATACCAAAAACATCAAAGCGAAACTGAATCCTTTGAAAAACTATTATGATTTGGTGCTGTTGATCGGGCCGGAGGCAGAGCAGTTCGAACATTACTCCAATATTTTTGAACTTGCTGAGAGTGCGGTAACGGTTTCAAAAGATGAAACAAGTGATTACAGGAAAGTGAAACGCCATATTGATAAATTAGGGCTTTTT
Organism: Salinicoccus sp. HZC-1; assembly: GCF_046736035.1. Classification (GTDB taxonomy): domain Bacteria; phylum Bacillota; class Bacilli; order Staphylococcales; family Salinicoccaceae; genus Salinicoccus. The sequence goes on from NZ_CP177130.1 coordinate 669,394, forward strand.
AATATGGTGTCTTTTGGTATAATAAGAAACAGCAAATAATATTTAGAAAGCAAGGTGTCTTTAAGTGAAACTAACTACTATTGGTCTTGGCTATATAGGTCTTCCAACTTCAATCATGTTTGCAAAGCATGATGTAGACGTACTTGGTGTCGATATTAAACAGGAAGCAGTGGATAGCCTGAACAGTGGTCAAATCCATATCGAAGAGCCAGGTTTACAGGAAGCATTGGAAGAAGTGATTGAGAAGGGTACTTTCAAGGCGGCAACAGCGCCTGAAGAAGCGGATGCATATATCATTGCTGTACCGACCCCAAACAAAGACGATGAATTCAAATCATGTGATATTTCCATTGTAATGTCCGGTGTGAAAAGTATCGTGCCACTTCTGAAAAAAGGAGATACTGTCATCGTTGAATCTACAATCGCTCCAAGAACGATGGATGACCATGTTGCTCCATACCTTGAAGAACAAGGATTTAAAATTGGAGAAGACATCTTCCTGGTACATTGCCCGGAACGTGTGCTGCCGGGACAGATCATGCATGAGTTGATCTACAACAACCGCATAGTTGGCGGAATGACACCTGCTTGTGTTGAGGCTGGTAAAAAAGTATACGGTACTTTTGTACAGGGTGAGATGATTGAGACAAATGCGAAAACTGCGGAAATGTCCAAACTGATGGAAAATACCTACCGTGATGTCAATATTGCTCTGGCAAATGAACTAGCTAAGATCTGTAACGAGTTGGATATCAACGTCCATGATGTTATTGAAATGGCAAACAAACACCCCCGTGTAAACCTTCATACACCTGGCCCGGGTGTTGGCGGTCACTGCCTTGCAGTGGACCCTTACTTCATTATTGCCGAAGCACCGGAGAAATCACCGCTCATAAAATTGGCGCGTGATATCAATGTCTCCATGCCGCAGTATGTTGTAGACTACACTAAAGAAATTCTCGAAAAACTTGAGGGCGACAAAGTCACTGTCTTTGGCCTAACATATAAAGGCGATGTGGATGATATCCGTGAATCTCCAGCCTTCGACATTTATGAACTTCTCCGAAAAGAAGAAGACTTGAACGTTGTCGCATACGATCCGCATGTACAATTGGATTGGGTGGAGAAAGATGTTAAGAAAGCAGTAGCTGACAGTTCACTTGTACTTGTCCTTAGTGATCACAGTGAATTCAAAGAAATGTCCGATGCAGACTTCTCCACAATGAAAAATAAAATCATCTTTGATACTAAAAATGTTATGAAGAATGACTTTGAAGAAGTACAGTACTATAACTATGGAAATATTCAAAAATTATAATCTTAGGGAGATAATATTTTTAAGATTAGTTAAAACTGCAGGCAAAGTTCATAATGGAACAGGTCTGCGGTTTTTTTATAGAGTTTTACAATACATATGAGGGGTGCAGACAATGGAACACAAGATGGATAACTTTTTTAGGCATATCAGAGACTTTGATATAAGCCATTATGTATGGATTTATGAGAATGGAAATAAACCAATTCTTCAATCTGTACAATCGATGAAAAAATTAGGAGAACTCAAAGATTTTCAAAAGCAGATTTTAAGAGTGATATCACATCGTAAAATTAAAAATAAAGATTTCTATTATCTTGAACATGAAGGAAATGAACTAGGATGGGCAGAGCTTAAGACATCGATCGTCGTCTACTCCAAGCCAAGAGAACATGTCAGGCTGAATCTGGATAAGTTTATGGAGGAACAGGAGAAGCAGATATTTGTAGTCTCAAAAAATAATCTGCGTCTTCTTAAAGATCAGATGCTGGACTCCCGGTTCATAATGATTAAAGATGGAATCCAATATGAGGCATTATTCAAAAAACACAGGCTGCAGGGATGGTTCTCTTCGGACACACTTGTACGATCTGAGAAAACGGAGATTCCTGTAACGGATTATACAGATGAGTTTAAATTATACGAATTTAATAACTTAACAAGTGAAGTTCGAATTGATGAGAAAAAAATATATCCAATTACAATTGTCCATATGTTCAGGGATATTCAACTGGCTAAAGTAAAAACCGGCATGGGTAACTATTGGGCTGATATGAGTCATTTAGAGTATGACAAAGAAAACCTGTCTCAATACGCGCCACCTTATACATTTGATGAAACAGTGGTTTATGATCTGATCCAGAATGTTTCAGAAGAAAGGCAGATGACTCTTTCATTGGTGGAACGGCTGAAGAGTCAGTTCAGGGACACGGAGATAGAAATAGAACCTCAGAATAATGAAGAAGTAAATGAAATGACAATAGACCAGGATTTCGAAAAGCTTAGAGAAGATCTGGCAGCTGAAAAAGATAAAAGGGAAAGAATCGAAAAAAGGTATAAAAACCTGAAAAATTCATTCTTTGGAAAAGTGCAGACGAAATATTGGCAAATGAGAAAGTAGGTGGAAGTGTTGTCTTCAAATAGTAATGAATCTGTATTACCTTATGTAAGTATGTCTGATAATTATCTGCTGGGTTTATATCAAATGGCAAAATACTATGATGTTGATACATATAATGATTTATTCAATAAGGATGTATCGACTTCGGCGCAATATCACGATTTATCATTAGAAGAATATTACAAACTCTTTAATGAGGAAGGAAAACCTGACTTAGCAGAAAATCTTGAAAAACTTTCTAAGCATGTTGTAAATTCCAATGGCTCCAGAATATTTGAGAAAATTGATTTGGATGTTGGTATTATTTGTGATGAGTTCTTATATGAATCATATAAGGATGCAGTGAACCTGCATTATATTAATTACAGTAAAGATAATATCGATATTGACTTTGATTTCGTCATTATTGCTACGACCTGGAAAGGGATAGACGGCAGCTGGCAGAATGTCTCCAAAGATAAATCTGAAGAGCGTCATCATTTATACGAATTGATACATGAACTGCAGGAAAGAAATATTCCAACATTGTTTTATTCAAAAGAAGACCCAGTCAACTACGATCAGTTTGTCGATATCGCAAAAGAGTGCGATTATGTCTTTACATCTGCAGAAGAGATTATATCCAGATATAAGCAGGCCGTTGGCCATGACAGAGTTTTTAAACTTGAATTTGGCATCAACCCACACACGAATAATCCAATTGGCACTGAAAGCCCGGAATTTAAAAACTATAAAGATAATGTTATTTTTGCAGGCAGCTGGATGGTTAAATATCCTATTCGTAATCAGGAATCTGCAATGGCATTCGATGGGGTGGTTGAAGCAGGAAAGGATTTAACAATTATTGACCGCAATTTGAAACTGGAAAATAAACGTTATCATTTCCCACCGTCTTATATCAAATATCTATCTTTTCCGTTACCGCACAATCTATTGATGAAAGCGCATAAGATATACAAAACTGCAATTAATGTGAATTCGGTAAAATATTCAAATACGATGTTTGCCAACCGCGTATATGAATTACAGGCTTTCGGTAACATTCTTTTATCCAATTTCTCAGTAGGGGTCAACAGTAAATTCCCGCATGTTTTCATCTACAATCATAAGACGGATGTGCCGCAGTTCCTGACACATACAGATGACAAAACATTGAGGGAAATCTCAGCAGCAGGTATCCGCCAGACGATGAATTATGAAACGACCTATCATCGTATCAAATACTTATACGAGACTTTAGGCAATAAACTGGATGTCGATGAAGCGAAAGTACTGATTGTTGTAAAAGAAGATACGCCAAATGTAATGAAGATGATTGAGGCACAATCATATAAGGATATAGATACTGTAAAAGAGGATCAGTTATCTTCTGTCAATCTGTCCGAATACCGTTTCTTAACGTATTTTGATACTGATAATTATTTTTATGAAGAGTACTATATTGAAGAGCTCATAAGTGGGTTCAAATATGCTGATGTGGATTTCGTGACTAAAGACAGTAATCAGGAGAAATACAACTTTACGGATAATTACAATAAGCAGTCACTGACATTATATGACTTGAGAACTGTATCATTACATCAGTTCGAAAATGATATAAATGACAGTTTAACCGGGTTGAATATTGATGATACTGAAGTGGAATTATTAAAAGACTTGCCGAAGAAAAATGGCAATGCACATAAACTGAGTGTTATCGTACCCATACACAATAACGGTAAGTATTTAGAGAATAAATGTTTCAGAAGTCTTCAGAGGCTTTCCATTTTTAATGATTTAGAGATTGTTTTTGTCAATGATGGTTCGACAGATGAAGAAACGAATCAAATCGTACAACGACTCATCCGTCGTCATCCCGATATTGTCTATTATGAGTTTGATAAAGCATCAGGCAGTGCCTCAACGCCTCGTAATAAAGGAGTTGAACTGGCAACAAGTGATTTAGTCACATTCCTCGATCCGGATAATGAAGCGACAGGTGATGGATTTGCTAAATTACTGGACGAGATTGAGAAAGATAATTCACTCGATATGGTCGTTGGAAACATGGTTAAGGAAGACCAGAATGAAAAGAGTGTCTTTAACTACTATAAGACAGTTCAGCATTATAACTTCAAGAACGATATGATTGAAGATACAAAAGGGTTCTTAAAACGTTCATTCCTAAAAGCTCAAAGTATTCAGGCGATGATTGTCCGTAGAAGTGTAATAACAGACAATGATATCAGGATGGTGGAAGGCGCAATCGGACAGGATACCATTTATTATCAGGAGCTGCTCCTTCACTCTTCTAAAGTGAAGGCTGTGGATGAAGTCATCCATATGTATTACGGTGCAGTAGCAGATTCAGTAACGAACACAGTTGGTTTGTCTTTCTTTGAAAAATACTTAAAATTGGAAACTTACCGTATCGACTTTTTAAAGGAAAATAATTTAATAAATGAATATATTGAAGATAGGCTGGAATATTATTTAATGAACTGGTATCTGCCACGGCTTGAAAGAGTAAAACGCCAGGATCAAAGGGAAGCCGCAGAAAAATTACATGAAATATTTAATCTCTATAAAGAGTTTATAGGTGACGAGTATTCATTGGTTGAAGATAAGATTATAGAATTTAAAAAGTAATATTTCTTTGGAATAAAGGGATTTGGTGGAGGGTTTAATTTGTTAGTTAAAGACATAGAAACAAGACATTCATATATTTTCATGCATCAATCTATGCAATCTGACTGTATTAATGATTCTCATAGTATAAATATGAATGACTGGACATTGTTTTACAGCGAAGATTTGGATGTTACAGTTCATGAAAAAGGTGCTAATTCCATAGTTGTGCTGGGTTATATGTTAGACATACGTGATGGTGATCTAACAACAGAGAAAATCGCCAAAAAACTAGGCCAGACGAATAATATTGATAATGAACTGAATTATATCAATGGCCGTTATGTAGTCATTCTTAATAAGAATAATGGACTATATGTTTATACCGATGCCAGTGCACTAATGCCCATTAACTACAGTCAGACAGATAAAGTGATTTCATCTCATGATATATTGATTAAAGAAATCCTGGAACACAATGGTAAAACTATAAATCCGGTTCAAGAGGAACTATTAGGTTCTTTTGATTTTACCCGTTATCAGGAAATCTTTAAATTTAACCCAAGTTTAAAGTTGAATTTAAAAGATAATACATTTGAAAGATATTATCCGATTACAGAAATTAAGCGTAAAAGTATTGAGGATATTTTAAAAGAGCTGGACTTATACTTCGGAGAAATGATCAAATGGCTAAAGAAATGGGATAATGATATTATACTTACATTAACAGGCGGATATGATTCACGGGTCTCTATGGCTCTGACAAATGAACTGAGCGGGAGAATAGAGTATGTTACTTACCTGCATCCAAATTTGAAACGTTTGTCTGAAGTGGCTAAAAAAATATATGAAGTGGATATATTTATTACAGAAGCTTTGGAAAAGAATTTTAGAATTAACCGTACACAGGTTAATCTTGCTGATTATAATCTCAAAGGTGAAGAGAGGGAATACTATAAAAATATTCTTCAAACAGCACATTCATTTCCTTTAATCGATTACTTTAAAAATGAAAGAAAGTTCAAAAAAGCACTTCATATCAAATCTACTGTTTTTGGTATGGGTAAATCAGATTTTCCATTGAATAAGAATCATAATCCTGAAACATATAAAGAGATGGGTGAGTTTATCCATGGTGTTTCCAATGATGCATTAAAATTATCTAATTATAGTGATATTCTAACTGACTATTACAAACGTAATCTGCAAAGCGAAAATGTAGGTAAAGGCAGACATTTCTTTGAGATTTTTCACCTGGAGAGCCGTATGGGAAATTGGCATAGTAACGTGACACAGGAGACCGATCCCGAACTATTGGAATTTATTTTCGTGAACGCGCGCCGAATTCTTGATTTATTACAATCTCCATCTATTCAGGAGCGCAGAGATAAGGTGCTGTATAAAAACATTATCAATAAATATTGGCCGGCATTACTATTCGTTGGATTTAACGAAAAAGCATTTAATCTTGATTATGATAAACTTGGCATAGATACAACAAAATATTTTAATGGTCTCAAGATTTATGAACATACAAATCTTTTAATAACTGAGATGAACGAAAATACGGTGGAGATTAAACCTGATAAGGAAGAAGTCGGTCCCGAGTTTCAATATATTTTTAAAACTAAAAATAAAACGAATGATTCTCAAAAATTAACACTTAAAAGCTTATTCAACAAAGAAAACGCACGTCAATATATCAATGTGTCGATTATGAAATTAAATGAAAAATCGCTGATCTCGATGGATATCGTTGATCTTTTTAAAGGATATGATATAACATTGGAACCATTCGAAGAATTTATGATAGAAATCAATTATAACCATAGATTTGATAAATCATCCTGGCAGCAGGCGGGAAGAATAGAAATCAGCATATTATAGAAATGCAGATATAGATAATGGAGGTTATCATGCTAAATAGCTTTGAGATTTCACAGACCACAAATGAAAATTATACCTATAGCTATCAATTTAAAGACGATTTAGTCTTTAATTATCAACATGAAGATATTTTCAACATTGTAAGCAAAGGTGACTTAACAATCGCATGCTACGGCTACTGTTTCGATGTTAGAGAACCGAGAAAGACAACATCAGCCACTTTAAATGATTTGGTGACTGATAATGATTTTACAGAAGATATTAAATATCTTAATGGACATTTCATTTTAGTATACAACATTTCTAGTGAATGGAAGCTATTAACAGATGCTGTAAGCATTACTCCTGTTTATATTGATTTTGAAAATAAAAGAGCTGGATCTTCGCCAACAGAAGATAAAATGCACTCTTTAAGTAGCAACATCGAATTAAATTTAAATGATTTTACTTGTACGCGGATAGAAAGTCCAACAAACAAATTGTCTGATGAGCGTATCGAAAGAATTATATTAGATGCAGTTGCACATCAGTATAAATATTTTGAAGATAAATCATTAACAGTCAATTTCAGGCGCAATCGAATGAATAAAGCTTTAATTTCAATCTTATATCCCGCTCTACAAGGGACAAATTTAAATTTACGTCAGGATGACGACATTTCAATAAAGATTGGTAAGTGGCTTGCCCGTGACTATAAAATGAATCTGTCGGGGCAAAACGAGGAAACATCATCAGACTACATTTGTAATGTGCATCTTATGGATTATAAAGCATATGAAAATACAGATATTGATTTGAATGAAACAGAACTAAAACAATTTGCTGAAAATAACTTGCTGGAAAATGAAGAATCATCCAAAAGAAATATAGTGGAATACAATCTGCAAAGCAATCTGAAGTACCGACAGGAATATAAGCCACAGTTGATATTTGATCCTTTCAACGTTAGAATCATTCAAGACTGGATTTACAGCTACAGTGACATTAAAGTATTTAATCCATTGAATCGCATCGTTAAAATATTACATCCAACCATTGATTTTTATGATTTTGCTGTCGGTACTACACTGTTGCAGAAATATGATCAGTTGGCAGCAAAAAATATAAAATTAAAAAATGAGATGAAAAAAAGCATTAAGAACCTTGAATTTGTCCAGGAAGCGAAAAATGAAGGTATCCAACTGTCCAATAACCTAAATGGCCATTTAGAAAATGATGGCATCACTGTATACCCTGCCTCAATAAATATAACCAGAGACGATGTATTTGAGATTACTTATACAAAAAAAGGACATGGCCTAGTTCTATTGGAGACATTCTTTGATAATCCTAAAAATGCGCATAGAATTAAAATAGAAATGGACGAAGAAGTCTATAATGTAGATGAATTTATAAATGGCAAATTCATCAATGTGGATAGTACTCTGAATTTGAAAATGTACTATGAAAGAGATTATAGTGCTGCTTCTTGGCAAAAAGCGGGAAGAATTAAGATTAAAGAAATAGATTAATTTCAAAGTGAAGAATCATATTCTTCACTTTTTCATTAAATATTGTGAGGAGTACAAAAAATGTCATTAACCTATATGGACTGGATTGAAAAATATAATTTAAACTTTCAATTACATATTAAAGAAAAGAAAAATAGTGATATATTTGACCAGTTAAATTCGGACAATGTCACAGGTAATATCTCAAAGTATAATGATACGATAGTTGATGTATTATCTGTCAGTAAAGTAAACGAAAAATATTATTATAAAGTAAGCTATAAAAATAAGTTGATTGGCTGGTTCTCCCCGAACTCTCATTCAGTAAAATACTTTAGAACAAAAAAACAAGAAGTAAAATTATTACAAGATGAAGCCATAGATAACGAGTTGAATGAAGTGCTGAAAATTGATACAGATGAACTTAGAGAGAATTGGATTAAAATTTTCATCAGTGACTTTTATGCGATATTCAATGAAAAAATTTATTGTGGAATACTTTTAAAAGATAAATTACTTGGATTTGTTGAACTCAGCAAAGTCTCTTTCTTTGTCGGCTATAGAACTGAATTCAATTTCACAGGCAAAAGTGTCAACTTATATAAAGACAGTAAGTTGGAAAAAACAACTGTTGAAAGCTTTGATCACAATGATGAACCATATATGTCACTAGGAGGATTTGAAGGCTTTGACGGTATAAGGGTTATAATAGATGGACAAAGATATTGGGTGGATCAGAAAAGTACGGATATCAATATCGATTATGCAAGAATTGAAAATTTGAATGATATAGTAATTGATACATTGATGCATCAATTAAATGACAAAATTGAAAAACAAAATGAATTTTATTCAGCTCATATAAATAAGCTCAAAGAAAGAAATCATGAACTGGTTCAACGTGAAAAAAATATAAAACAAAAACTTAAAAAATTTAAAGAGATTTTGTAATGAGAAGGTGAGTTAATGGATAAGATATCAATAGTTAACCAATTCAACGATTTTTACATCAATGAAAACCAGATCAGTCATATAGAAGACTTATCTCGTGATATGCCTGTCAGTGAAATAGATGGACTAAATCCGAACCAAATTATCATTGGTAGTACAATGATTGATATACCTGATAGTATTTTGGAGTCTGCAGATAAAAAGAATATTGATATTGATGCTTATTTGAACCCTGATGAAAAGATCTATTATGTCAATAATTCATTCAAAAAATATTATAAAATCCACCAGGATATATCATTGGAAAATTATAAATTAAATCAAAATGAAATTTTGAATTTCAACTTTGAATACAACGAATTTGAAAGTTTGGGGTTAAAGTTTATCATCATTGAGTTTTCCGAATCGAAAGGACTCATATCCAGACAATATAACCAATTAAATAATGTTAAAATATTGCCGCATACAGATACGAAATTCATCCGGATATTTTTGAAACCTGAGAACGCAGGGTTTATATATAATATAGATTTTGATATCTCTGTTAAAAAAATGAATGTAATAAACAACTATGACTTAGAAGTTAATTCAGGTATTATCTATAATCCTGAGCAGAGAGTTGTTATTAGGGATGAAAATGAGATGCTTGAGATTGAAGTCCCTGAATTAGACAAAAACTTCATTTATTTTTCATATAAAATACAAAACAACAGTTTCAACAAAATACCAGAATCATCACTTATAAAAGTGAATCCTGAAAACCTATATGAAGTTTATATTCCATTCATTCTCCATGATGAAGTTGATTTTACACCAACTATCATTGAATATAATGGCAATGGTAAAACTAATTTGATTAAACTTAGTAGTGGAAAAGAATTTATCAAGTTCCAAAAAGATACTACTGTCATACGATTGAGTTATCGCTTCTCAGGTTCAGGAAAGGTCAAAACTGGCAATGTACTGATTAAAGAGTATGAAGGTGAAAATGATTTTGAAAGTGTAAAATGGAGCAGCAGATACGAGATAGACACGCATATGAAAACACTTCAAAATATAAAAGATTTAAGAGTGGCAGTAATTATGGACGAATTTACATATCATTCATATAAATATGAAGCTGATCTATTGAGGCTTTCATTCGATAACTGGAAAAATGAAATGACTTCTTTTATGCCTCATTTTATATTCATAGAATCAAGTTGGCATGGAAATGACAGTGAGTGGACTAAAAAAATTGCTTACGTAACAGATGAGAAACACAGTTATATTAAAAATCTGATTTCATACGCAAAATATTTGGATATACCTGTTGTTTTTTGGAATAAAGAAGATCCAGTCCATTATGACCATTTCATAGAAACCGCCAAGCTTTGTGATTACGTATTTACTACGGATCGGGATAAAGTAGAGAATTACAAACTTGATTGTAATCACGAGAATGTAGATGTACTTCAATTTGCAGCCCAGCCAAGGACGCATAACCCAATCAAAATACAAAAAGAAAGAGTAGAAGGTATTTCGTTTGCAGGATCATATTATGCTTTAAGGGAAGAAAGATCTATGGATATGAATAGACTTTTTAAAGCAGCAATCCCTTATAATTTGTATATTTACGATAGGAACTATGAGTATACTAAAAAAGGTGAACGCTTGAATTTTCTATTTCCTGAAGAGTTCAGGAAATATATTCTAGGAAGTTTGCCGTTTTATCAGATTGATAAAGCCTACAAAAGCTATAAATTCATGATAAATATAAACACTGTAAAATACTCACCTACTATGTATGCGCGTCGTGTTTATGAGGGTCTTGCCTCAGGCACTCCAATCATTAGTAATTACAGTCTAGGCATGGAAAATCAATTTGGAGATATAATTGGTTATTCAGAAGATGAGGGTGAATTGAAAAATCATCTGGCAAAACTGAATGAAGATGACAGTGAATATAATAAGGTGAAACAAATAGGCATAAGAAGAGTGCTTTCACAGCACACATATTCAAAAAGACTACTCCAAATTGCAACAAATCTCGGTTTTGATTTAAGCGAAACTATCCCTGAAGTCACTTTTGTATCATTTATTGAAAATACAAGTATGATTGATAAAGTCGAGAAAATATTTAACAGGCTGAAGTATACAAACAAAAAACTACTGATAATAGTCAAGGATGATGTGGCCGGTTACTCTACTTTGAAAAATAATATAACGGTAATATCTAGATTAAATATAATAAAATATTTTATGACGCTCGACCAAATCATAAGTTCAGAATATATTGCGATTCTTGATAGAAATGATTTTTATGGAGAGAATTATTTAGAGGACCTCATATTAGCTACTTTGTATACAGAAGCAGAAATAATCGGAAAAAGTAATTATTACTCAAATGAAAATGGCACTTTAAAACAAACGAACCAGACCGGCGAGCATGAGTATACCGGTATTATTAATATAAATGCTTCTGTTATGGAGTCGGAAGTATTCTCAAATTTAAGTTTAGAAGAAACACTGGATTATTTAATGGGTAAAAAGTTAATATCTGATTTGAGATACTTGGGGCTGCGAATGTACTCGAATGACAAAATGAATTATGTCAAAAATGGTGATTTATTGGAAGACAAACTAAAAGATAAGGTTATTGTATAGGGTGATAATTGTGGACAAGAAATTTAGGCTGAAATGTATCATGCCGATGACAGGCAACAGTACTTCCAAAAATAAAGTTGCAGCTGCGGATAATATAATTGAAAAACAGATTTTCAATCTTTCCAACTTCAGGGATATTCATGTTGATGTGGAAAATAATTGGGATACTGAAAGTGATTCCAGAAGTTTGAGAAGGTGGATGCATACACATATATTTCTTAGTGATTTTACACGTGCTTATGCAGAAACAAAAGATCAAAAATATTTCATAGAGAGTTTCAAATTGCTAGAAAATTGGTTCAATCAATTTCCTATAACTGAAATTGAGAATGTCGATCCTTTGGCTTACCATGATGAGGGAACGGCTATTCGGTTATTGTTCTGGTTTAAATATTATAATGAATTTCGAGATTTGATGAATGAGGATCAAATCCGGCTATTTGAAGAGAAAATTGATGAAATTGGGAACTTACTTTATCAGGACGATTTTTACGCCGGTTTAAATAACCATGGTATGTTCCAGGATATGGGGTTAATAGCATACACATTATTCAAATTTGAATATTTTGCTGAAAATGAAATTTTCAATAAAGCGATGGATAGATTGACCACATATTTCAAAGAAGTATTTACATCTGAAGGGATTCACAAAGAACACGCTCCATCGTATCATATTCTTTTAATATACAGCTTGAAACAAATATTACAGGCACTTGAGAAGGTTGATTATGAAGATGACAGAGTTGCTTTCTTGAAAAATATTTTTAAAAAAGGCGAGGACTATTCAATCAATATAATCATGCCTGATTTCAAACTTCCTAATATATCCGATAGTACTGTGATTAACATGTCTACTATTGGAAGATACAAAGAATTATTTGACAGTGAAGAGTATAGGTTTATTACATCCGCTGGTGGTGAAGGAGTGGCACCGAGTCCACTTATTAAAGCGTATCCAGAAACAGGGTATCTAATTGCAAGAAATAAATGGGAAAAAGACGCTATATACTTTCTGTTCTTAGCAAGTTACCATATGCACTATCACAAACATACAGATGATTTAAGTTTCATTTTATATAAAAATGGGCCGATTTTTGTAGATGCAGGTCCACATAGTTATAATTACAAAGATTCGATGACACAATACGCCTATTCACAATATGGCCACTCAACGCTAATTGTAAATGATAAATCATTACCGAGGACGGACTTTAAGTTCGATGATGTATACGTTGAGAATCATTCTATAAATGATAAGGATAATGCATTTGTTATTAAAGCGAGAAATCAAAGATACGAAAATGTAGTTCATACTCGTAAAATTGATGGTAATCTTGAAGAGGAAGTTTTCTCTATAAAAGATACTATTAAATCAGATGAACGTAATCAATATCAGTTATTGTTTCAGGTTAATGGTGATTTAAAAGTAATCCAAAACGGTAGCATCCTATCCATTTTCAAAAATAATTCTAAAATTGCTGAAATGCAAATTAAGAATATAGAGAATATGGACAATGTAAGTGTGGAAGTTATAAGAGAGAAAAAGTGGCCACAATTGATGGGTTATCAATTCCCTAAAACAGAAACAGTAGAGCCGTTAAATACTATTGTGATAGAAGGCTTTAATCAATCAACAGAAAAAAATGTTGAGATAGAAACGAATATAAGGCTGATAGACTTTATAATTACTGGTAGCAGTTCTTTTGACAGAAAAGAAAAAGTGGTCGTACAAGGTGATATCTCATATGTGTATGAAAACTATGGGCATGATAAATTAGCTGTGGTATTTAACGCAGTACATGCTCCTTATAAATATCCTTTGGAATCATATGACGATTTATTTGATGAAAAGAATTATAATGTTCTGTATATAAATGATAACCAATTTAAGATAGGTTCATCATTTATTAAAGGTAAGAGCACTAGTACGATTGAAGCAGACATAGAAAATGTAATATTTTCTATAATTAATAAAGACAGATATTCTTTAGATGATGTTTTATTATTTGGTAGATCGAAGGCAGGTTTTGCCGCACTATACTATGGTTTAAAAAATGGATTTAGAAATATAATCTCATTTACACCTTTATCAAAAATTGGTGATTATTACAATCGTCATGATCAGTATAAAGATTTATTAATTCACTTAGCTGATAATAACAACCCTGGAAATTTAATATATCTCAACAATTATATATTTAATATCAGTTTAAAAAATTACCCGTATCAAAGTAATATATATATTGGTATTGGTGAAAAGGACTACCATAAGAAAAAACATACGTTACCAATAATTGACTGGCTAAAAAATAATAATATTGAATTTAAGTATGAAGAGGAAAAGAACCTTGGTTACCAGGAAACAAAAAATATGATTAAAAATGTTTTACCTGAATTATTGAAATAGCTGATCGCAATCGACAATTTAGTATAAGCAGATTGTCGACTATAAGTTAATTAGAATATAAGGAGAATTTTTATTATGTTAGCACCTGAAAATTACCGCATAATCAATCCTTCTGAACACGATATTACTGAGGACGTTAGGCTGGTCGTATATGACAATGACACTAGTACGTTTATAGTTAAAGAAATTATTAAGTCTGGAGATTCCCTTGAATTAGATGAAAAGCTTTTTCATGGCAGTTGGGATTATAAATATAAATTTCAAATATTACGTGAAGATAAGTGGGTAGACCATGGAAGATATACGAGGATTTTACCTGAGAAAATTTCAGAAGATGGAATCAAATATCTATTATATCCCAATCAAGAAAGTGAAAAATTACTTGTAGTGTTTCAAGCAATTAATACTAGACAGTCATATAATTATATCAAAACATTAAAGGGATTTGATGTTAATAAACTATTTATCAAAGATGATTATGGTTTAGATGAGTTGACTAAAAGTTCATACTACTTAGGAGTTAAAAAAGACTTAAGTATAGCGGAATATACACAAAAGCTAATAAGCGAGGTAGTTTATGAGTTAAATATTAAGAAAGAAAACCTGATTTTTGCTGGTTCAAGTAAGGGAGGCTATGCTGCTTTATATCATGGATATACTTTTGGAGCGGGTAATATTATCCCAGGAGGACCTCAGATAATGTTAGGTGATTATTTATATCAAACTAATCCTGCATCTATTAGATATGAAATTTTCCAATCAATTGTGGGAGACTTCACTGAGGAAAATAAATCATGGGCAAACAACTTACTATATGAGGTAATGAAAAACTCTTCAGAACCATTCCCTAATACGAAAGTACATATCGGGTTAAAAGAGCCGCATTATAAGGAGCATGTTGAATTTTTTGAAAACTGGGTTAATGAATTTAACATTCCTAATGTGGAAATTGCTGGTGAAGACTATAGTACACACGAAGAATTAGCAGAATTCTATCCAATCTTCTTAAATAATGAGGTCAAACGACTTGTTAATTAAAGGTTATAAAATCAAAAGTATGTTATTAGACAGGATTTCTAATCAAACAGAGATTATATAAGACGTCCAAACAACTTGAGATTCTATAAATTATAAGAGAGAATGGTGAGAAAAACTATGAGAACATTTTTGGCTTTTAAATTTGATAAAGATATAAGTTCTGACGAAATTACAGAAAGTATAAATAGGGTTAAGCATCATTACTATGAAACTGTAAAAGTTAACTTTGATGTGGAAGTTTCTGAATATAGATATAAAAATATAGGTGCAGTCATATTTGATTCCAAATCTAACCCTCTACGCTGGGATTCAGTTGTTAATGATAATGGCAAGGCTTTAGTATCATATGCACCACCTCCGAACTGGAAAAAATTTAGTGATTCTGGAGATGTCTCAAAGGCACCAAAGGAATTACTGAATAAATTAGTTGATAATAAAGAATTAATTAGTGAATTTACTACGCCAACAAGTATTTGTCTTATAGATTCAGAAAAAGAAACTTTAGATATAATGAGTGACCCTTTTGGATTTGCGCGGCTCTATGAATATAGAGGAGAAAACGGATGGTTTTGGTCAAATAGATCCGGTGCATTACCGATATTAGCAGGGGAAGAAGCAAAATT
Source organism: Salinicoccus sp. HZC-1 (assembly GCF_046736035.1). Classification (GTDB taxonomy): domain Bacteria; phylum Bacillota; class Bacilli; order Staphylococcales; family Salinicoccaceae; genus Salinicoccus. The sequence continues at coordinate 685,478 of NZ_CP177130.1, forward strand.
AGATAAAAATTCCTGGGAATTTTTCTGTGGTGCAGGTTGGTTTGTAGACACTACTAGTCCTTTGGAAAATGTTGTACGTGTGGAACCGGGTATAAGAGTAAATGTATCGTCTGATTATGATTCACCTAGACAACTAATTAATAATGGTTCTTTTGAAAAAATGGTAGCACCCAGACCGTACAAGAGATTCAATGCTAAACAAATTGCTCAAGATATGTTAGAAAACTTTGCGTCATTTTCTGAGTTATGGTCATTACCATTAGTTGTTGATCTATCAGGCGGAAAAGATTCCAGAGTATGTGCGGCTGCAGTTATTGCTTCAGGCGCAGAGAATGTTCAATTTAATACGATAGGTACTCTTGAACAGGAAGCAGAAACAGCAGCATTATTATTGGAGAAAGTAAATTTATCTCATAAACATAACATTACTAATCCTGGTAAAATTAAGAGAAGTGGTAAAAGTAAAAGGACTCCAATAACGGAAAGAGCAAAAACTATGCTCCATTACACTGATGGTGATTTATCACCGGTTTCCGTTCGTTCAAATCTAAATCCAGATACTTATTTCGCGGACATCAATAGAATCTGGGTACAAGGAGCTATGGGTGAAATTGGAAAAGCTACTTTTTATGGTTCAGAAAGTCTATATAAACGTCTTTTAAGCAAAGGTGAAAATGCACCCTATGAACGACTTACTCAAGCTTTTTCTGTACTAGATGGTATCAAACCTGAAATTGCTGATACAAGGGATAAATTTATTTTTAATGTAATTAATAAAGGCAAGACAAAAGGGCTATCTAGCCTATACTTGTTAGATTACTTCTATCTCGTGGAGCGGGCACGTAGATGGTTACCACAAAGTGTAGATGTTAGCAGGTACTCAGCATTTTATTCGAAAGAGTTTTTAGAACAGTCATTTAATATGTCGTATGAAGAAAAAATAAATTTAGATGTTATAAAAGGTGTAATTGGAGAGTTGCTCCCGGAGTGGAAAGATGTACCATTTTATAAGAGAAAGTTAAGCGACAAAGACGAACGTACTGAAAAAGGTTTACGACTATGGCAAACATCAGACAAAGAGTATATCGAAAAAATCTTAAGAAACCCTGAAAAATGGAATGATATGTTTGATGAACAAACAGTTTTAGCAATATGGAACAATGCTATAGAAGGTGATTTCCATCCAAATATTGAAGGTTTGTTTGACAGACTAATAATAAGAGCTTGTTTTGAAGATCACCTGGATAGATTAAATGAGCATCTCACTGTTGAAGAAAACTTAGAAGCACTCAAAAGTGTATTCAATCCATTAATTGAACAAAATGTGGACTGTGAAACTAGGTTAATAGTATTCGATTATAATGAAAAGAAAATTTTCATAAATAGTATAATCCCATTAGGTGACGAATATATTGTAGATGATGAATCTACTCTACATTCCAACATGAAATATAAGTATCAGAAAAAAGAAAATGGAAAGTGGATTGATGTTACTGGATATAGTAGCATTTAAAGAGCTTGAAACAGATTGTTGTAACATTGGTGTTCATCATAATTATGATCGGATATTAATATTACCTTACTGAAAATGAAGTTAAACCATTCTCTCATTCAGTTCATATAGATATATCTAATATATATACCTTTGTTAAATCCATATAAACGCGATTTACGGTACAACGTAAATCGCGTTTATCATTAATGTGATATTAGATGAAGATATATGATTTTCAGATTATCTATTGTAGCGCGATATGTATAGAATTTGATACTATGAAAAATTTATGAAGTAAATAATATAATCTTGAATCTATTTAAGAATTGTTTTACTGAAAGTTTTTAAATGAACAAGGGGGTAAAAACTATGAGAACTTTTTTAGCTTTTAAATTAAATGATAATATTCATGAGAAACAACAGTTAAATAATATCACTAATTTAAAGGATTATTACGAAGAAACTTATCTTAACTATACACTATCGAGTGATTATCAATTTCATAAAAATTTAGGTGCATTTATACTGGATGATGAAGCTTCAATACTTGACTTTCCGTCCACTATAGAAAGAGAAACAATAAACATTTTAACATTTTTCCCACCACTTAATTATAAAGATTTCAGTGTAAATAAAGAAACAGCTATGTTATCGATTAGTCAGGCATTATTAAAGGATAAATTAATTTTAAATGATTTAACGGCGCCACTTTTGTTCAGTATTATAGATAAAGAAAATGATGAATTAAATATATATATGGATATACTCGGAATTACACGGCTTTATGTTTTAGAAAATGAAAAAGGCATCTTCTGGTCCAATCGTCCTTCAGCGTTGCATATATTTTCAGGACATAAAGCTAAGATGGATCTTAATAGTTGGAAATCTTATGCTGTCGCTGGTTGGTTTATGGATGAGGATAGTCCGTTCCAAAATGTATACAGAGTGCCTCTTTCAACTGTAATCAGTGTTAAGGCAGATAATAAAGGTAATCAAAAATATCAGATGGAATCAACGGGAGGTATCAAAAACTTAATTAATACAAGTATAAACCAAATAGAAAATCCAAAAGTTCTAGTTACAAGCATCCTTGAAAACTTAAATAACTATATTGATTTGTGGAATGCAGATATAAAAGTAGATATTTCTGGTGGGAAAGATTCACGGGTTAGTGCAGCAAGTGTTTTGAATTCTAAAGCAGTTAATTATAGTTTTAGAACAATTAACGATATTGATGAGGAACTAAATATATCTAGAGAGTTATTATCAAAAGTGCAAAATAACAGTAGAATCGAATTGTTGGATCCTGAATTATACATTAAAGAACAGCCGGACCTAATTGAAAGAGTTGACCGTTTACTATTTGAGTATGATGGTGATTTCTCTACTGTGATGATAAGTTCACCGATTATAGAAACAAATGATTTTAATACTCTGGACAGTATAAAAATTAATGGTTTTGGCGGAGAAGTTGGTAAAGGTGCCTACTACTCGAACGAAAGGTGGATTAAGAAGTTAGAATTAATGGGTGAGGATGCGGCATACTATAGATTGGCTACTCATTTTGTGAAAATAGGATGTGTACCGCTTGAGTCAATTAATATCATGAAGAAGAAATTAGAATCAATCTTAGAGGAAGGTCGAAAATTAAATATTAAAGGATTAAAGCTATTAGATTATTTTCATTTTATGGAACGTTTTAGAAGATGGACGCCATTAAGTGGACAGATACACTGTTACTCTCCATTCATTAACAATCGATTTATTGCGTCAGCATTGACAAATGAACCAACAGAAAATATGAAAGCAAATATGCATAATCAAATAATAACTGCTCTAGTTCCGGAATGGGAAGGTATAAAATTCTTTAAGGCTACCCCAGAACAAAGCAAAGAAAAAGACCATAAAAAACTTAGATTATGGCAAACAAAAGATAAAAAAGATATTGAAAAAATTTTAAGGAACCCTATATTATGGAATGATGTGTTCTTGGAAGAAGAAGTTTTAGATTTGTGGGAGAAAGCAATTAGAGAGGGGATACCTAATTTCAAAGAGACTTTATTTCATAGAGTCGCAATGAGAGCAAAATTCAATTCTCACTTAGAAAGAATAAATAAAGCAATTGACTCAAATTATTCTAAGTTATAAGACACAATAATCAAAGTGATGTTTCATTATATAGTATAAGTATTAATTTTCAAGCTATCGTTTTGTGCACGATAACAAGGAATATCGATTATTTGCACATTGATTTTGATAAAATAATTATAATATGAAATTTAAATCATACTACAGGGAGTTATAATATTACAATCATATTAAATCCTTTTGAGGGACGGTCAATAATTATGTGTAAATGGATGCACACCTTTTCTTGCAGTGTATATTACTCGCTGAACATTTCAGCTAATTCTGCACGGGCCTGGTCAAAACCAATATGGCACCGTGTCGCAAACCGTTGGTTGTATGCTTCAAATTGAGTGAACAGGAAAGGGTCCAGTGATTCTTCATTCGGAAACTGCTCTTTGTGCTTACTGTACCGTTTGATTCTCTTATTGAACGACTCAATCAGGTTCGTGGAGTAAATACTTCTTCTGATTGCTTCAGGGAAATCATAAAAGGTGAACAGATCCGGATTGGCTTTCAATGATTGTGTGACTTTAGCGTAGGATTTTTTCCATTTCTCTACAAACGTTTCCAATGTCTGCTCAGCTTCTGCTTTATCAGTGGCACGATACAGGTACTTGAGATCCGCACAGATTGCCTTCCAATCCGACACACGGACCCTGTGAGAGATGTTGCGCGCGACATGGATGAAACACGTCTGGTATTTCGCTTTCGGAAAACCGAGTGAATACTGTCCTTGATGCTTGTGAGGCCATCAGAAATAAAGAGCAGTACTTCTTCGAGCTTCCGCGCCTGGATGTCTTCGATCAATTCTTTCCACACATAGGCAGATTCCGTTGGCGCGACGGTGTAGGCCAGGACCTCCTTGGACCCATCCTCCCGGATGCCCACGGCGATATAGACCGCCTCTTTAGATACGATTTCCCGTTTGACGGGTAGGAACGTCGCATCCAGGTACACACACATATCGCTCGGATAATGAACGCTGTCGAAAGGCGTCCACTTCTTCTGTGACGGTTTGAGTCATGTTCGAAATGGTCTGAGGCGTATATTGATGCCCATACATCCGCTCGATCAGATGGGGATTTCAGACAGCGTCACCCCTTTTTGAAACATATGGATAACAAAGGATTTCAGTGTGTCATTGGACCACTTATAGGGCGCAACGGTCTGTTGTTTGAAGTTTCCATTCCGATCCCGGGGGATATCGATCTGAAGGTCTCCATATTCGGTATGTAAGGTTCGGGAATAGGCGCCGTTTCTTGAGTTTCCGGAATTGAAGCCCACACGATCATACTTTTCGTAGTCCAGGAACGCAGTCCGCTCGGTTTTAAGCAATGTATTCACCGCCCTTTCCAGGTGACTGCGGAAAATTTCTGTGACATCGTCTTTTTTTACTAGAGCTTGAATAATATCTGATGTAAAATGGTCCATAAGGGAAGACCTCTTTTCTTGGGATATGTTGTGGTGGCTTAATTCTACAAGAAAGGGACTCCCTTTTTCTATTTATTCATTTACACAAACTATTTTACGCTCTCAAGATATTTTTAGCGATGACAAATTTCTAATAGTTTGTATATGAACTTACATTTAGAATATTATTTTGATTACTTAATAAAGAATGTCTGTAAAGTTTTTCTTTTGATTCATATCACAAAGTCATCAAACTTTCCATGTGTTTATCATTAAACTCTTTTATATCCTATAGCCATTATATTGCACTAGTAATTTAATTTTAATATCGATATAATAATTATTTTAGTCATAGGAAAGAATACTTTTAAGTTGCTCTTTTAAAAATTGAGGATAATATTTTGCCAATTCTGCGTGAGTATTATAATCAGCTACATCTAATGATATATTTTCAATTCCTAACTTTCTAGCTTCCTCCATAAATGGTACAACGTGCTCATTAAAATGAGGTTCCCAGTATCCAACATGGATTTTTGTGTTTGTTTGTGTATTTTTGTTATTTTTCAATACTTCAAAAAACAAGTTATTACTTCGAGTTACTGTAGCATCAGAGATACTACCGAAGATAGATTTAAAGATTTCATTACCAATACTTTTTTCTTCATGTCCAGAGATTAAATATTTTCCAAGTAAAATCTGGGGACCTCCTGGAAGTATATATTTTGCGCCAAATTTATATCCATGATAAAGTGCTGCAAATCCACCTTTACTAGATCCTGCAAATATTGTATTTTCTTTTTTAATATTTAGTTCTTTTGAGACACATTCAATTAATTTTTGTGTTGCTATTGATATCGAGTCATCCCCATTGTTTCCAAGGTAGTATGAACTTTTTGTTGCTTTGTCTAATCCATAATCATCTTTAATATAAAGGCGATTAATTTTGAAATCAGATAATGTGCCGACATAATTATATGATGGATGTCTATTGATTGCTTGGAAAACCACGATTAATTTATCGCTATTTACTTCCTCGAATAGCAAATATTTCATTCCATCATCGTTTACTGTTTCAGGATATAAAATTTTATATTTTGTGACATCGATCCATCTTTCTTTGCCTGTTGTTTTATCGAGTCCCCTGATTTGGAATTTAAACCTATAATTCCAATAAGGGTGATATTTTGAAATATCCAATTCTGATGATTCTCCAGGTTCAATTACTTTTTTAACAACATATTTATTTTTTATCTTATCTTTAATTATAAGCCTTGATTGTTCTTTTATGGAATAGTCTTGTGAGGGATTGAAAACTAATTTAGTCACATTTTCACACCTTTAATCATTTTGAAATACAAATATAATTTAACCATGTTCAATTATATCGTTAAAGATATTAATTTCCTATCATTTTATATCTTCAACAGCCTGTAAAAATCAGTTAGCTATACATTAACAGCATGGTCTTATGAAATATTAGCTTTACTTATGGTAAACTAAAGATACTAAATTTTGTGAGGTATACTAATAAATGAAGGGTTTTCTTTATATTTATAATAAATCTTTGAAGCAGGATTATAATGCTAAAACTATTATTAATCGTATAAATGAGCTGAAAAATGTTAAACACACATTTTTTGAGAAATCTAATCCAAAAATGTCTTGTTTTTATTACACTAATGAAAAGCAGTTGAATAAAAAGCAAATCGATTCAAAACATGTATCTCTTGTTGGTCAGTATGTTGAGGACGAAGAGAGTATTATAAATGTTTTATCGAATTCATCAGAGAATAAAGCAAAAAATTATGTAAGTGAGTTACGTGGAGCATTTGCTATTGCAATCGCTGATTTTCAAAAAAATGATTTAATTTTTTATACACATATATATAGAATTGATAATATATTTTATCGTGAAACTGATCAACAAGTTGTTATTGGGACGGATCCTCTTATTGTCAGCGCATTATCAAATTTTAAAGATTTCACTCCTGAAGTAGAAATTGAAAATACAGTTTCATTTTTAATGAATGGTTACTTTGCTGACGAAAAAACTTTATTTAAAGATATTAAATTAGTACCGCCGAATTCAGCAATGAAAGTAGACGAAGGCGGTATATCAATTCTGATGATTGACAATACCTTAAATGAAATATTATCTGTTAAGCCTAACAAAAATATAAACGATGAATTGAAAAATGACTATATTGAATCATTTAAAGCAATTCCTTCTGGAACAAAGATGAAATTAGGTATAACAGGCGGGAAAGACAGCCGTTTAGCTTTACTCGGGTTATTAGAAGCAGGATATAGCGTGGACACAAATACAAGAGGATTCATGGATAATCCAGATGTGCAAATAGCAGCTGAAATAACAAACAAATTAAAATTAGAGCATAGTATAACAGAACCTAAAGTGAACGACGAAAAAGGGCTTAACATAGATATTGAGAAAAAAGTATTGAATGCTATGAAAGCTACTTCCGGACAAGTATATGGTTATGAAAATATACCTTATGCTACTACATATAAAGGAAATAAAGGAGTAACAGGTGTAGCTGCGCTTTCACTAAAAGGAGGGTATAGTAATCTAAATCAGGTTAAGCCGCTCAATGCTAAAAATGAAATAATAAAAAGATTCTCTCCTTTTCAAGATTTATTAAAAGAAGGAGTTTATGATGATTATCATGAATTTCTTCGTAGTTTAGTGACACATGATTTTCAAGAAGCACAATATAAACATGCTCTATTTTACAGAAATGGAAGATGGACAAGCGGAACAAGATTAGCAAAATCCTACACAAGTGATATATATTCTCCTTTTTATGATAATCTTTTCTCGAAAAATGTGATCAAAATTCAAAAAAAGTATCTTGATAGTGGCTTTGTTCAGTTTACACTTACTAATAAATTGAACAAAGATATAGCCAGGATGCCTTTAGCAGGCAGCAGATGGGGTTTTGAAAACAGTGAACCGACAAAACCGGAAAATTTCCATGGTTGGCTGAAGCGTGCTCCTCTATACGCCAATAAAAAGCTTGCGAATTTTAATTGGAGAAATGTCTCGTTGGAAGATAATCATCTAATCAGAGAGAAATTCAAAGACATACTACTTAGTGATCCCGATCATATTATTTATCAAATCGTTGATATTCAAAAAGTAATTGATTTGTTTAATGGCAAAATAACTAATAAATATGTAAAATTTTTATGGGCTTTATTGTCATTACACACATACATCAATTATTTGCAGGGGAAAAGAACAACTCCGAATTTCATTAATCTTACGATACCCAAATCGATGATTAATGAATTAAATAAAACGCCACAGCTAATTGATTTGACTCCAGAGATCATATCCATTAATGACAATCTGATATTAACTAGTCTCGGCAGAGAGCTTAATGTCATGAGTAGTGATAAAAAAGATAAGAATAGATATCTTGCAACCTTTACTAATAATCTGACCGAAGGGACTTCACATAAAAAAGCTATTATCGAGAACAGAGTCAAATTAATGTTCAATATGTATATTGATTCTAAAATAAAATTTGAAGTTAAATATTGTATTATATTCTTTAAAGATCAGGAAAAACTGGAAACAATCTGGTTTAAAAATATAATAGGAAATAGCAGTAAAAATCTAAAAGGTAATGTGAAAATACCTAAGTCAGCAAATAACTTTAAACTTTCTTTTAAAATGCCTCAAGATAAAAAGATCAATGCAGATATCAAATACTTATATTACTTAGTAGAATAATTTATTTGATAAACATTCAGCGAATCGGTATTGTAAAGTTTACAAGGAGTATTTAATGAAACTAGACCAGAACAAATTGAAAACACTAAAAAGACACACTAAAAGTTACTTTGATGGGGAACTCATTGTAAAAAGTGGTTTTAAACCTATTAAAATAAAAGACGGTATAAACTGGGATTACATCCATCCCAGTAACTCCAACACCTATCAGACTTATTTGCACTCACTTAACTTTATTAACGTTTTTGTAGAGTTAGGAATATATGAAAATAATGATAGATTATTGAAAGAAGCCCGGGATATAATTAAAAAATGGCACAAAAGTAATAACAATAATTTTTCTAATTTTGCCTGGGCAGAACATCCTGCAGCAAGCAGGATAATAAACATCATGAACTTTCAGGAGAATGCTAAAGAATACAAACTGAAAAATAGACTCTTCAATAAAATAATTGTTGATCATTGCGAGTTTTTGAATGATGAAAAGAATTATAAAATGAATAATCATGGTCTTATGATGGACAATGCTTTATTGAAAGCTTCAACTTATATTAAAGAAGAGAAGTTAAAGAAGATTTACGAAGAGAAAGCTCTATACAGAATTCGTTTAGCTCTATATCGAGACTTTTCAAGAAGAGGGGTTCATTTAGAAAATTCCCCTGAATACCATCGAATGGTCATAATCATCTATAGACAGATAATGGAAACACTTAAAGAAAAAAAGATCAATATTGATAGTAATTTTAAAAATCTATATAAAGCAGCCATAGACTTTAAATCATATTTGATAAAACCTAGCTATGAATACCCTATGCTCGGTGATACCGGACAGATTGAAGAAAAGAAAGTAACAAAAAGATTCATGGATTTTATCGATTACGATTCAGGTTTAGCCATTTTGCAAAATAGGGACAAAAATAATTTGAAAAACAGTACTTATTTAACTTTTAAATGTGGCTATCAAAGCAAAACTCATAAGCATTTAGATGATCTTTCTTTAACCTACTATGTTGATGGCTGGGATTTACTTATTGATCCTGGAAAATATTCATATGATGGTGATGACCCAATCAGAAAATATTTAATTTCACCAGAGGCCCATAGTACATTGGCTGTGAGAGATAAAACTTATAAATTGACCAACCCATTTAATGATGTTAAAAATCTCAAAATAACAAAGTTCTACTCAACAACAGATTATAAGATGATTTCTGGGATTAATAAATTATATGATGGTATGACGATTAATAGATCGATTATACTCACTAATGATCCAGTATTAATAGTAGTAGATAGAATAGTTTCTAATAACCGAGAACAAGTATATCAAAATTTCAATTTGAATCCCGAAGCAGATATTCTCAAAATATCTGAACTATTATATGAAGTGCACCTGGGAAATCGTATTTATAATGTCGAGACATTCGATATCAAAAACCGAGGAATCAATAGTAATATTGAGAAAGGATATGTGTCATATAAATTTTCAAATTACGAGGAAAATAGAAGAATTACATTTGAGCAAAACAATAGATCAACAACCTTTATAACAATTATTAACAGGAAAGACATCCATGTAAATGAAGTGAATTATCAAAATAAAAAGTTAGAATTTAAATGTAAAGATAAAAGCTATCTTTTGGATCTATAAAATAAACAATTAGGTGATTAAATGTTATCCATGTCTGACAAAAGACTGCAGCAACTGAATCAATATAATGGTTACACGAATAAAATTAAACATACGAGCAATTCGGAACTGGCTCTGAGAAACAAGTTTGTTTTTTTCGGGAAATTTGATCCCGTAAAATTTGAGTCGAAAATTGACTGGAATTATAAACACCATCATGCCAGAGCTACTTATCAAGTATATTTGCATTGTTTACATATGGTGAGATATTTAACAAACAGTTACCTCAAAACACAGGAATTAAAATATCTGGATAAAGCTAAAGAAACTATTCAAGAATGGCTGATAGCAAAAGAAAATCAATCTTTTGATACTAAAAATTCTGCCTGGAAAGATCATAGTGCTGCAAGCCGGATGAAAAATTTAGTATATTATCAAATAAATGTTCCAAATGAATATAAAATCAATGAAAATAAATTTGAAAAAATAGTCCAGAAACACTGTAAATTTTTAGCCATGAAAGAGCATTATTCTGAAAATAATCATGGCATGATGAGTGATGAAGCTCTTTTATATTTGAGTAATTTTATAAAAGATGAATCATCGGCAAAAATGTATCAGGAAAAAGCCATCTTACGAATGGAAAGAATCATTTATAAACTTTATTCAAGCAAGAGTTATAATTTAGAAAACTCACCTGAATATCATCGATTAACCCAAAATTTATCTAGTAGATTTATAAGACTGGTAGATTTAATGGAAATTAATTTTGATGTAAGTTGTAGGAAAATTATAGAGAAAAGCTTCTTGAATAATAAGAGAATAATCAAACCCGACTTAACTTATCCTTTAATAGGGGACACAGGGTTATATACTGCAAATTTTGAAAAAGACTATAATAATTTTATAGACTATCAGGCTGGACTGTCAATAATAAATACTGAACATGAAGAAACCCCTTCAGAATCCTCATGGTTCTCTTTTAAATCCGGATATCTATTGAGATCCCATAAACATCATGATGACTTATCAATCAATTACTTTTATGAAGGTGAGGATATCTTAATAGACTCAGGGAAATATACTTATGACAGAAGAAATCCTAAAAGAACGTTTATAAGTTCTCCGCAAGGGCATTCTACTGTTTACAAAATGAATATGAGCTATGGTTTAAATGATCCAGTTTATGATATAGAAAACATGAAAATTAACTTTGTCTATGAAAACACAGATTATGTTCATTTAGCAGGTATTAATCATTTATTTGAAGATGTTAAGATTTATCGTGATATAATATACTATGAACAACTGGGTTTCATAGCGATAGACAGATATGAATCTTCAAGTCAGCAATTTATGGGTCAGAATTTCAATTTGCACCCCGATGTTAAAGTTAATGAGTTGGATGAAAATACATTTTTATTAAATACACCAAAAGGAAATAAGTTACATTTAAAAGAACACACAAGTCGTACTTTAAATAAATATTTTTCTATTGAAGATGAAAATCGCGGTTTTTACTCAGAAAAATTTAATGTACTGCTTGACGCCCATCAAATTGAATTCAGAAAAAACAATGTCAGTTCTGCATTCGTAACCTCGTTGTTTGATATAAACAAGGTATCACTCGAAAATGTTGTGTTTGAGAACGAAAGTATTTCTTTCAACCTGAATGGGGAATCGATAAAAATCAATTTGCAAAAAATTTGAGTTGGTAACTATAGCATTAATATATATAAATGATAGATAGGAGAAAAAAATGAAGAAACTGCTTAATTTTTCATTACTTATTTTTGTTTTAGTTTTATCAGCTTGTAATAATGAGGCAGAGAGTTCGGAAGAGCAGAAAGCTCAGGAAACTGAGGATAATAAAACAAGTGAAGAATCGAAAAATGATAGTGCGGCTAACATGTTTAATTCCAGTGAGATTGAAGAAGGGTACTGGATAAATGAAAATGGGGTAAAATCAGAAAAAGAAAAAATGGTTATTTCTGCTCCGATGAAATACAATCCAGAATCAAAATACATCGCTAACAAGACTTTATACGTCAGCTATTACTCAGGTGAAAAATTCATTAAAACAATACTCCATGATGAAAAGACTCCCATTGAGCTGGAATTGGTTGAGGAAGCAGATAATATCAGAGTGAGCTTTGATGAGAAAAAATTAGAAGATTTTAAATTGACTGTTAAATAATTATGTATCAGATGAAAGAGCCAAAACCCGGTAATATAAAATAATAAAAATGAGTGATTACAACAGCCTTGGACGAAGAAAGGAGTAATCACTCATTTTTTGTTAAATCTAGATATCTATATAATCATTCATTTTAACTTGTCGTTTTGAAAAATCAATGAAGTGCCTTATATAATCATGGCTATCTTCAATTTCATATGGAAAGCCCGTCTCATATGAAAACTGGTATTGAGATATTAATGATTCGATAAGAACTTTTTCAGGTTCACATGGTTTGCCATAAGTGGGGTATTTGGCTAAAGTTATCACTGGAAAATGGTTTACTTCCAATACATGAGGTTTTGGATCGTCGAAGGACTTCAACATTATATCAAGGCCTCCAGAATACATACCTGGAAAAACGGCTAATGTATCTAATGCGAACTCTTTGATATTTTCGGATACATAATCTGTAATATTAAAAATTTCTCCGCCATTAATGATATTTGATATAGAACTCAATAATATTTTCTCACCATCGGCGGGAATATCGGTAATAGACCGGGAATTATTCAATAAAAATTCATTATGCTTATTATTGATTTTAATAAGGTGTTTTCTTAGGTATTTACATTTTTTTCGTTCGCGGTTCTTCATACCTATCAATTCTTTAATTGTATGATGTCCATCACCAGAAACATATGCTGGAACCCTTGCTACAATTGAAATAAGTCTACCTTGTAAAATTGTTGCCCGGGCTTCAAATCCTTCTAAATGTTCTTGAACAATGGCTTTAGCACTTTTATTGTTTTTTCGTTCTTCGAGGCTATAATTCCAATTTTCTTCAAATCTATCTCTTGATACATTGACATAGACGCCGCGGCTTAAACTGCCACTCAATGGTTTTATTACAGCTCTCCGGTCTGGGTTCTCTTTGAAAAACTCCTGTTTAGCCACCTCTAATTCACCGTATGTATAAATTTTTGAGCTAGTTGTGTTTATGCCGTATTTTTTTAGATGATTTTCAGTTTTGAACTTATCTTTCATGATCGAAATACCATAGTTATTATTATTTGGATAAATCGGATTTTCAATAGTACCGATTCTTTTGTTTTCTTTCGTTAATATGTGGATAGACTTAACAGCTGTTGTAAGATCAGTGACATCATAATTAATATTATTATGATTTAAAAAGTCAATATATGTCCCATTTATTCCTGCCTTTACATTAGAGATGTAAATATTTTTTTGATCTTCATTAAAATGACTGATTATATAGTTCAACTCTTTATTTCTCATCTTCTACTGGCCCTTTCGTGAAGTAATTAATTTTTCATAGATTGGAAATTACTATAATACTATAAATTATTGTACTATATAAAAGCAATCAATTGGAGGGCATAGTTATGATTAGATTTTCCGGCTTAGAATAATTATTTTATATAGTTCCAATAATTCTTGGTTTATCTTATCAGAATCAAAGAACTGATCAGCAATCGCATGGCCAAACCTTCCCAGATGCTTTAAGTTATCTTTATCATCTAGCAGATAATCCAAATCATTTCCAATACTGTCCAATTCATAATCTGCAAATTTCTTTCCGGCACCTCCGAAGTTACTGTGTACGCCTGACTGCCAATTCTCTTGTGTAATCAGGCCGATATATTTCTTACTTCCCACTGCAATGACCGGTTTGCCGCATGCCATTCCTTCTATGGCTGATCTGCCGGGGGCTATAATGATATCGCAGTCCAGATAAGCTTTTTTCAATCCTTCATCAACGAGCCATCCTTTGAATTGAATTGTATGATTGGTATTTTTAAGCATAGCATGACAGAGTTCCAGAAATTCGTCTTTGTGCGTGCCATCGCCGATCATGTGGATATTGATTTTCACATCTGTTTTACTTTTGGCGTGGTTCACTGCCAGCAATAATATGTCTATGATGAATTCTTTATCCTGATCGAGCCGTGTGACGAATCCTATATTTATTTCGTTGGATTTTTCCTGATAATATTTAGGCTGGTCGAATAGAGTACTGTCATATCCATTGGGCATTACATAATACTTTTCGTGATAATTGTCGATCTGATTCTGCAGGTGATTTTTAATTCCCTCTGATACTGTGACAAGGGCATCTAAATGATAGATATGTTTTTCCAAATCATCCATCCATATTCCATGATATGTTTCTATCAGAGGCACATCGTATTTTTCGGCGTATTTCAATGCAGGGTGTTTGGAAGGACCGGGATGGAAATGCACCAGATCGAATGCAACACCAACTTCTTCAATGCTTTGCAATGTTGCATCGGCATCAGAGAAATCAGTGGTAATCGTATGAATCCCTCTGGCTTCCATCCGTTCCTGCAGAGGTCCCGGTTTTAATACGACGAATACATTACACTCCTGCCTTTTCATATATAGAGCCGAAGCGTAGACGTTCTCATGGAGGCCGCCCATGGGCGCATGAAAATTAACGATATAAAGCAGATTCATCAATATCACCTCAATTGATAGGATAGTTTGTGTAAATTATACAGTTAATATAATTTAAATAAAACTAAATACCAGTATGGTATTATGATACATGACACTATCTAAATATCTGGAGGCAAACATGAACAACTTTTTCAAACTCTTTATGATAACTGTTTTATCCATCACAGTCCTCGCAGCATGCGGTTCAGGTGGGGGCGGCAACTCTGATAACCTCATCGATGTGGACAATGTCACTGAAGGCAGCTGGGTAGGCTATAATGGGGAGGATGTGGAAGACGAAGAGATGATGACATCTGAACTGATTCCCTATAATCCGGAGATTGACTACGAAATCAACCGCTCCAGCTATGTTTCCTACTTCAATGGTGATAAATTCATTGAGACGAAATTATATGGCGAAGAGCTGCCACTGACGATCGATTCGGTGGAAGAGGCGGATGGCATTAAAGTGAGCTTCAACCAGTACAATAAAGATGCGATCGAACTCGTAGAGAAGTAAGCTGTATATCCGCAAAGTCCATACCCGGGCTTTGTGGTTTTTTATTCAGTTGATGAATTTTCTGTATCTTCTGTTTATATTCCATTCAAACTATGGGTATAATAAACAACATACTTAACAGGAAAGGGACAATTCAATGTACTGGTATATTACATATTTCGTATTATATTTCGGCGCCATGATGGGTGTGGCTGCATATTATTATTTTAAAATAAAAACCTATGAAGATTACATGATCAGTTCATGGAGTACGGGTTTTTGGAAGATTACGGGGACGATCATCAGTACCAATGCTGGAGCGGCCGTATTCATCGGTTGGGTCGGATTAGGGTTTACAGTCGGTTTCTCGGGGTATTTCAAATTTGCACTCGTTGCCTATTTCTTCAGTCTATTGCTCATTATCTTATTCGCAAAACCATTAAGACGTCAGAAGCTCTTTACGCTCGCTGATCTGTTCACAGTAAGATTCGGCGGCCGGACGGGCATGGTACCGTCGCTGATTTCAGCAGTTGTGTATGCGGTGCCGACATTGGCACTCCAATTGATCGGTATGTCTACAGTGTTCAACATCACCCTGGGGTGGGGGCTGAACACCGGACTGATTGTCAGTACACTGTTGATTTTGGCATTTTCCATACTCGGCGGTTTGCCTGCAACAATCATTACAGATGCGGTCCAGGCGATTATCATCCTGTTCGGTCTTGTAGTCCTGACGGTAACCATCGTGATGCACGTCGGTGGTTTGGGAGCACTTTTCAACAACACGCCGGTTGAATATCTGAGTCCAATAAGTGCCGAAGGCGTGGGTGGTACACTGCTCTATGCACTTTCTGTCGGTCCGTTCTACCTGGTCTGGCAGTCTACATGGCAGCGGATTTTTGCTGCCAAGGATGAAAAGACGGCACTCTATGCCGGTATTACCGGACATCTGATTGTCGCGGCGATATCGTTCCTGCCATTCCTGATCGGTGTTTCGGCACGCCAGTTTATCGATCTCGACATGCAGCAGGATCTGGTCTTCGCATATGTAACGAATGAACTGCTTCCGGCGCCGATGGCGGGCATCATCTTCGTTGCGCTGCTGGCTGCACTGATGACCGGGGCGACCTCCTTCAATCTGCAGGGGGCAAGCAACCTGACGCGTGATCTGTATCAGGTCATGATCAACCCGAAAGCGACGAATGAACGGATGCTGTTTGTATCGAGAATATCCGTCATTATCATTACAGTGCTGGGTACCGGAGCAGCGGCCTTTATTACCAACATCAACGACGCCTACAGATGGGCGCTGATGGTCAATGGCGTCATACTCGTATTCCCGTTCCTTGCGATCATGTTCTGGCAGCGCGTGACGAAAAAGGGCGTGCTCACAAGTATGATTGCGTCCCTGGTATTCATATTGATCTATCCATTGCTCGGCCTGCCATTTGACCAGGCGCTCGCCGGGTATGTATTCTCACTCGTCGTACTGGTGGGCGTCAGCCTGCTTACGACACACGACCAGTCTGAAGTGGTCAAAACAGGCATCAAGCATAAACTGGTTGAAGATATTCAGGATGTGGAGGCTAAATGATGATTGAAAAAATGATAAATGCGAATGTTTTGGATGTGACTGACGGCAAAACGTATCTGGCAACCGTGGAAGTGGCTGATGGGATAATAAAGACCATTACGCCGCAGACAGAAAAAATGAATGATGAAAATGCATTAGACCTGAAAGGCCGCTATCTGTCTCCGGGATTCATCGATACGCACAGCCATCTGCTCATGTATTCCAGTTTCCGCAAGCAACTGAACTGTTCGGCGGATAGTGTGGGCAGCATTAAAGATATTGTTGAGAAATTCAAGCAGCAAAAGGATGATCTGCTCACAGACGGATGGCTTCAAGGATATGGCTACAGTGAATATGACCTGGAAGAACAGCGTCATCCGGACCGCTTCGATCTGGACAAGATATCCACTGAGATTCCCATATACATCAAGCACAGCTCGCTCCATATGGGTGCGGTGAATACGAAAGCCCTGGCACTGATGGGTGTGGGACTGGATGACCCGGATCCGAAAGGCGGCAAATACGGTCGGGATACCAATGGAAAGGTAAATGGCATTTTATTCGAATTTCCGGCACTGGATAAAGTGAAATCTGTCATCCCGGCAATCGATGCAGAAGTTCTTGCATCGGATATAGAGGCGGGGGTCAAAGAGTATCAGTCTCGCGGCATTACAAACACAACGGAGATGGGTGTAGGCATTCTGTCAGGCATCGATGACTATAAGGCTGTCATCAAATTTTTAGAACAGCCACAGAGCATCAGAACACGCTGGGCGATAGATTATCATCTATTATTGGATGATCCTGAATTTAAAGATGTGACTGCTGAAGCACTGAAGGAAAAAATTGAAACACTCGGCAAAGGATACAGTACACTTGAAGGTGCAAAATTCTTCAGTGACGGCTCCATCCAGCTGCATACCGCAGCAATCAGGGGAGACTATTATGATGGGACACCATCAGATGCGCTGCAGCTGGAACAGAAAGATCTGGAGAAACTCTATCAGCATTTCCAGAAGCTCGGCTATCCGTTGATTACGCATGCGAATGGAGACTATGCAGCACGTACAGTCATTGAAGCCTATAAAAATACGGCGGATACTAAAACAACAAGCATTAAAAATAGGGTTGAGCACCTCCAGACGGTGAATCAGGAAGACATCGAAGAAATGGTGAACAATGACATTGGCGGTTCATTCTTCACCAACCATATTTATCATTTCGGAGATATTCATAAAAAGTACTTCCTGGGGCCGGACAGAGTTCAAAACCTGGATCCGGTCCGATGGGCGGAAGATGCCGGTATGACCTTCACCATCCACTCAGACTGCCCAGTGACGGATATATCACCGCTCGATTCCATCAGAATCGCAGTAGAGCGGACGACAAGACAGGGGGAACTGCTTGGAGAACATCAAAAGTTAAGCAGGCTCGAAGCTTACAGGAAAATGACTTTGGATGCTGCCCGGTTGAACGGTACAGAAGATAAAGAAGGCAGTGTGGAGACAGGTAAATACGCGGACTTCGTCATTTTAAATGACAATCCATTTGATGAGGATGCCCAGTTATCAGATGATCTGGTAGAGACGACAATCGTCGGTGGAGAAGTAGTATTCAAGAAGTAAAAACAAGCGCCTGGTTACTCAAAAAAGTAACCAGGCGCTTGTTTTCTGTATACTAGTGGACCGGCACATTCCTCAATTCAGTGTAGTCGGAAATATAATAGCGGCCATTTTGCTGTACGACGGTATATCTGACATATGCTTCATAGACCCCGCCTGAATTTTCATGGGAGTACTCTCTGTATGCATAGGCGTTGTATTCTGTTTCAGATAAAGGTTCAACTCTTTCTACGTATATGGAGTAGGTCATGTGGTCCCTGAAATGCCCGGATGCCTTGTTCGCAGTGAGCTGTTGATAAGCGTTTGAACCCGGCAGTAAATAGTCCAGTGTCGATTCATTCGCCCCGTTATAGTATTCAGGTAATGAGAATAGATATTCGGAAACAAGGGATTCTACACTCCCAGTGTTCGCAGAGTCTTCCGTACCATCCTTACCTGGTTGAGCTTCGATATCCCTGGATTCACCGTATTTTTCTTCGAATGAGTATTTGACAGCACACGCGAGACAGCCACTTCCCGGTGCCTGTGGCAGGATGCCCTCTGCAACAAGATCCTTATATGCCTGGAACTGTGCATCGATGGATACACCGTTACATTCAGTCAGTTCCGACATGATGCATTGCTCGGAGGCTGTATAGTTGCGAGTGCTGCCTGTGGCAGTATTCCCATTGCCGGATTCAACACTTTGTTCTTCCGCCGTCTCTTCAGTGGACTCCTCCGTCATGTTTTCTTCGACAGTTGCTTCTTCGCTCGAGGTCTCTTGAGCGCTTTCTTCGGTACTTTCTTCAGATGATTCATCCTTCTCTTCACTCGCTTGTTCTTCCGATGTGTCTTCCTCTGCAGGTTCCTTGCCTGTTTCTTCAGATGACACTTCTGTTGTCGTTTCTTCCTCAGAGGATTCCTCTTCTTGTGAACTCGCAGACTCAGATGCATCTGTCTGGGCTGTTTGATCAGACTCGGCAGTATTATTAGCCACCTCTTCACCGGTATTCGATGATTGGTTGAAAAACACGAAAAAGACAACCCCGGCAATCAGCAGCACCGCAATAATGCCAGCAATGATTTTATTCAAGAAATCTCCTCCATAATATGTATATTTAATTCAATGATATAGCTTTTAATATTAAAAAGAAATACAATTCTGTTAATTTGCGAAAAGCACGAGAGGAGAGGTGACTATGCATAAAACTGTGGTTTGCCAAATAGAAAAAAAGCGCTATAATATAATTAACAAATAGTATGTTTTACATGATGAACGGGGCCCCCACTCTATGGTTGTAGATTGGGGGTTTTATTAGGTGTATGTTCTAATCAGCTAGTCATTTATCATGACTATCCAACCAATAAGCGAACAATGTGAGTATCACACTACAGTAATCCGTGTAAACAGAAATCAAATAGGGTGCTGTACTTGATATCATCTCCTTTCATGTTATCAACAAGGATGTAAATTAGATGAATTTAATCATTTTACTATATGATGTTATCGAAAATATAGCTCTGTAATAGAGTGTAAACTAGTTGATATCATTCTAGAAGCTATCGTAGGTAATGCCTCAGAGAACTATACGGAAAACGGAATATATCAATTTAAAATAGTTCAATCAACATATAAAAATTTCATAAATATAAAGGAGAAGATTTCAGTCATGAAACCAAAAATTCAAGATGTCGCGAAGGTTGCCGGTGTGTCTTCAACAACTGTTTCTCGTGTGCTAAATAACAGAGGTTATATCAGCCAGAAAACAAAAGACAAAGTATTTGCCGCAATGGAAGAGATAAATTATGTGCCCAACGACCTTGCCCGTTCTCTTTTTAACAAACGTTCTTATTTAATTGGGGTGATTGTGCCCTCAACAAATCACCCCTTTTTTGGAGAGCTGGTGGCAAATGTTGAAAATGCATGTAACAAAGTAGGCTATAAAGTATTGTTATGTAATAGTCTTCATGAAGCAGATAAAGAAAAAGAGTATTGGGATATGCTACGTCGCAATCAAGTCGATGGGGTGATTGTTGTCACATATAACAGAGGGTTGGTAGATAGCAGCCAACAACTTCCCGCTGTTGCAATTGACCATTATTTATCCAAAAATATACATGTCATTAGTTCAGACAATTTTCAAGGCGGAGCACTTGCAACTAAAGAACTGATAGAAACGGGATGTAAAAAAATCATTCATATTAACGGGGACGCTGCACTGGAAACGCCTGCGAATAAGCGTCAGTATGCTTATGAAGAAGTACTGCGGGAGAAGAACCGTTTCTATAAAACTTACCATGTTCCTGATGTTGCATTCTTGGATAATAATATCAATGTCATTAAGAGACTTTTCCGTGATCATCCAGATGTAGATGGCATCTTTGCCAGCGACGATCTACTAGCAATTCATACATTACAATATGCAGAAAGTCAAGGCTATCGCGTACCCGATGATTTAAAAATTATCGGGTATGACGGGTCCAATTTAATGCGTACCATCTACCCGAATCTCACAACGATTATTCAGCCCACCGAACAAATTGCAATAAACGCTGTAAATACACTGATTCAAGAAATAGACGGAAATACACAGATACCTCAAGAACAAATATTTCCTGTTTCTCTTTGGCAGGGAAAAACAACAAGATATACCAACTGATAAACTTCCATCCTATACTTGTATTATATTAGGATGGAAGTTTTAGTTTCATTTTCCAAAGCTTCCTATCAGTATCTGAAAATTAATTTTATTTTTTATGTCAACCGGTTGACATATTGTTAAAAATATAAGAAGATAGTAAATGAAAACGTTGATATCGCTTTCATTTTTTGCTGAATAAATACAATTAGAGAGGTCGATTAGTATGACGTATAAAGAAAAGCATCGCCCACAATTTCATTTTACACCAGAAAAAAATTGGATTAATGATCCAAATGGACTCGTCTATCATGAAGGAGAATATCACCTGTTTTATCAATGCAATCCGTATTCCAATGAGCACAAAGATATGCATTGGGGGCATGCAATAAGTGCTGACTTATATCATTGGGAGGAACAGGACATCGCCTTAGCGCCTGATGAACTAGGAACAATTTTCTCAGGTTCTGCAGTTGTTGATAAAAATAATACAAGCGGTTTATTTAAAAGTGATTTAGGTGGATTGGTTGCTATTTTCACTCATGATGGAGAAAACCAACAACAAAGCATTGCTTATAGTGAAGATAAGGGCAGAACTTGGAAAAAATATGATGGAAATCCTGTAATTCCAAATACGGAAATAATAGACTTTCGTGATCCAAAAGTGTTCTGGCATGAAGACAATCAACAGTGGGTAATGTCTTTAGCCTGTGGTGACCATATTCAATTTTACAGTTCAGCAAATTTAATAGAGTGGACATATTTATCATCATTTGGAAAAGAATATCCTTCTTACATAGGAGTTTGGGAATGTCCGGATTTAATTTGTTTACCTGTAGAGAACAAAGCCAAAAAAGAATGGGTGCTTATCGTAAGTATTAATGCAGATGGACCTAATGGCGGTTCAGCTGTATACTACTTCACTGGAAATTTCGACGGGAGAACTTTCCATCCAAATGAAAAACCAGAAGACGCATTGAATTGGGCAGATGCAGGGAAAGACTTTTATGCTTCTGTCAGCTGGAATAACACGGAAGATACGTATTGGATTGGCTGGATGAATAATTGGCAATATGCAGGCGTGGTGCCCGTATCACCGTGGCGTAGTTCCATGAGCATAGTACGCAAACTTTCTTTATATGAGCATGCTGGAAAATACTTATTAAAACAACAGCCAATTATTGCAGACGATAATAAAAAATCGGTATCTTATCAAAATGTTGAAGTGGCTCCTGATACATTGAAAAACTATGAAATTAATAATATTGCTGAAATAGACTTAAAACTATCCGAAGAATCTGGAGCCTCTATTTGGGGTGTGACCTTTCATACGAATCAAGATGAATCATTTCGATTGCTCATCGATATAGAAAAGAATAACTATACATTCTATCGTACAGAAGGGATCACCGACTTTTCTACAGACTTCCCAGAAAAAGTGACAGGCAGCTTAAACGGACTGAGCGTTCAAACGCTTAGAGCAGTCGTTGACACGTCATCATTGGAGTTGTTTTTAAATGAAGGATTAAGCGTAATGACCGACCTTATTTATCCGCGAGGCGAAATCACACGATTTGACGTGTTTACAGAAAAGGAAAAACTGAAAATAGATAATTTAACATACACAAAACTAAATTCAATTTGGATATAGCGATAGCTGGGGATAGACATTTTACGCGCTTCTTCAATTCAATGAAAAGGGGATAATCACTATGGATTTTTTTAAGAATAGTAAGTATTGGTTTTCATCAGGATATCTATTTTTCTTCTTCATCACCTGGTCTATCTGGTGGTCATTCTATGCAATTTGGCTAAATAACAGCCTGGGTCTCAGTGGGACACAGGTAGGTACTATTTATTCTTTTAATTCATTCTTTTCCTTATTCTTTATGATTCTGTACGGATACTTCCAAGATAGACTGGGGACAAAGAAAAATCTCGTATGGATGCAAAGTTTAATACTTGTCTTAATTGCGCCATTCGTTATTTATGTATATGAGCCGTTACTTTTAAATCATTTTTATATTGGAGTAGTCCTAGGGGCAATTTATTTAGGCGCTGGTTTTATCGCCGGTGCTGGATTTTTGGAAGCCTTTACAGAAAAGCTCAGCCGCAAATATGACTTCGAATTTGGAAAGGCGCGTATGTGGGGATCATTAGGATATGCAGTTGCTGCGCTCGGGGCTGGTGTATTAATGAGTATTAACCCGCATATCAATTTCTGGATTGCATCAGCAACAGGAATTATCTTCTTGCTTATCAATGTATTTTTTAAAGTGGAAGTATCTAAAACGGAGAAAAAAAGTGCTTTGGACATTTCTATGAAAGACATTCGCTTTCTATTTTCTAATAGAGTATTCTGGTTTTTAATCATTTATCTGTTTGGTACAGTTTGTATTTACACAGTATATGATCAACAACTCTTTCCAGTATATTTCGTCAGTCTGTTTTCTGAAGGGACTAACGGGAATGCAATCTATGGTGTCCTTAATTCTGCACAAGTGTTTGTAGAGGCAATCTTTTTATTCTTAGCACCTTTTATTGTGAATAAAATAGGTATTAAACAATCGCTTGTACTTGCAGGAAGTATCATGGCATTTCGTATTATTGGTTCGGCAATGGTGACAGGTGGTTTTGGTATCTCCTTTATGAAAATGCTTCATGCTGTTGAATTACCCATCCTGCTGATTGCGGTATTTAAATATATTGCTGTAAATTTTGATGTCAGACTTTCTGCGACCGTTTACCTTATCGGGTTTAAAGTTTCCAGTGAGATCGGTGTTATTGTTTTTTCAGCGCTGGTTGGCTGGATTTATGACCAGACGAGCTATGAAACAACATTCTATATCTTAG
This sequence comes from Salinicoccus sp. HZC-1, assembly GCF_046736035.1. Taxonomy (GTDB): domain Bacteria; phylum Bacillota; class Bacilli; order Staphylococcales; family Salinicoccaceae; genus Salinicoccus. Next base: position 709,722 of record NZ_CP177130.1, read on the forward strand.
GTTCCATCGTTGTGTTGTTCGTTATCTTTTCTGTCTTTGCACTCAACAACAATAATGCAGAACAGGGAATAAATGAACATGAATTTGCGATAGCGGATGATAGTCTCGGCAAGTAATGAACTGGAAAACCAGTTTATTATCTTTTCTTTTGGTATGAACATTATCAAATTTATAACTGAGAAGTAGACGATGTTGTAATTTTTTTGACAGGGTCAAAAGAATTGAATCTAGCTAAGTTAGTTCAAATATTCAAAAGCCGTTACATCATACTCTTTTAATAAATAATAGGCGGTCAGTTTTAGAAAAAATTGCACCAATTTAAGCTTTATTTTGCATAGAATTTTAAAAAACCAGAACCTTGATACAGAGGTTACTGGTTTTTTGAATTCTTTACTTCATATATAAATATTCCTGACAGATTGATGAGTGTTGCGCGTGACATGAATGACACACTCATATTCTAAAATCCGAGTGCCAGCAGGTTCTCTTTCATCACTTCAAACGCTGAAGTCATAAAAGCAATGTCACAGGCCGGACGATGGTCGGCATGTCACTCTCTTTGATGTGTTCCGCCATAAGTCTCGTGATAATAGCGGATACTTCGATCATACGGTCGTACAGATCAATTTCGGCCGGGATTTTATCCAAATCAGCTATGGCATCATCTACGCTGTAGTTCATCTTCTTTCTCCTGCATTTCTTCAAGAATCCGCTGTTTGTGTGGGTTTTTCCGCGGTCTGTCAGACGTACGCATTCCAGGTACGAAATCCGGATTGACGCATCTGGCCGCTCGCAAAGCGTGGGGTCGTCTTTGTGCATTTCTTTTGCGGATATCCGATAATTTGGCTGTTTTCATTGCGACCACCTCACTTTGATTAATGATTCATATAGTGCTTATTATACAGCGTTTAATACATAAATGAAAATTTACAATTTTAAGCTTCTCAGCTATCTTGAATAAAGCCAATGACGATAATTTTAATTAATGATCGTTTATGGGAAAGGAAGCGTGAGGGAAACTGGATGGATATAAAAGTGAATTTAAGATTATAACTAATGTTATATTAAAATAGATATTAACGATTTCAAACTACATACTATGGGGAGAGTATTAGACTTACCAAAAGGAAGCGAGTTTAGTGAGATCGCTCTTAATCATTTTGAAATAGAGGTAAGAAGGGAACTAGTACTACAATAACGTTAAATTATATAAGGGGTTTTATTAAATGCAAAAGGGGTTCTTAAAAGTAGTGGGTACTTTGCTGATCACTGCATCAATATTAGTCGGATGTGGCAGTGATGCCAAAGAATCTGGTGAAAATCCTGCTGACTACTATGAATTGAATAATGACATTGAGGATATCGGAGATATATTAGGAGAACAGGACATTGTCATACTGGGTGAAAGTACACATTGGTCATCTGAGATCGCGAAACAAAAAACAGATCTCATAGATTACTTAGCAGAGGAACACGACTTCAACCTATTGTTTCTAGAAACAGGGGATTCAGAATTCAATTATTATCGAGAGAGCGATTTACCAATTATAGAGGGGATTTCTGATCAATATCAGCAAGAGATATTTAAAAAATATTTAGATGGCACAGCTGAGAATATTAAAGCCCTGCCTATGGACTGGAAACCCGTTTTTTCAGGCAATCGGGCAAGTTCCGTCTCAATTTTAGAAGAGAACATCGTTGATGAAATTTCTGAATATGATCTTGATCTTGCGGAAGCATTTAAAAGTTCAGAATTCGCTTTGCGTGACTGGTTTTCTAAAGGCGCTCTTCAAGGGAAAAAAGTGGGGCCTCTTGAACGGTCTACAAATGTATATGAAGATATTAGAAGTCAGTCTTTCTTTAATAAATTAACTCCGGCAACGCAAAACTATATCGTTTCAAGACAAGAAAATATTGAAAAGTATTACTCAAAGATTAGTTTTGAAGATGGTGTGGGTGAGTACAACGACTATCGAGAGATCGGGATGGCAGAAAAAGTGTTGGAACAAATGGACAGTAATGATAAAGCAATTGTATGGGTTTCGAACCTCCATTCGAATTACGATGTTACATCCATAGAATATACCAATGAGGTATACGTCGAGGACAAAATGAATGAACGTGTTGAATCACTTGGGGCATTACTTCGGGAGAGTGAACATAGTGTTTACAATACAGGTCTATTTCATAATGAAGCCGACAATTATGAACTCCTTCCCGAGGACTATGCAACACCGAGAAGAGAAAAAGATGAGACTTTGGAAGGCTATATCGGAAATCGGGTTCAAAAAGATATCTTTATAGATTTTGCTACAAGTGATTTTATTGAAGAACATCAGTATACAGTTTATTGGGCGGGATATTACGACTATAGAATGGTACCTCAGGAACAATTTGATGGGTTAATCTATATTGATCACATTAAAGAATGACCAGTGGAAGCAAAATAATAATAGCAATGAGAGATCTTGTTTCTTTAAGGTTCAATAGGTGAGAACAGAGAATTAAATGGTCCGTCTGTCTCTATTCCAATAAACAACCGATGGTTAAACAATTGTGTTCCAGACAACGCTGTTACTCTAGGAGCGATTAAGAGATGGCTGGAATGGAGGCAGCCTATGCATTTATTTATAAAGGGGATGGAAAAAATCTCATGGTAAATAACAAGAACGCAGCATTGTTTATAATAAAACTCTAAATGACCCTCAGTTTCACCCCACATCTCGGCGCAATCTTGTCCGCCTGCCATTTCTCATACAATAATCGCTGGTAATATGCATAAGCTTCATCTCCGTAGATTCGCGCATCACCGAATACATAAAGCGGGGGAAGGGCCTCATCACTCCAAATATCATCCGTGCGGTGGGTTTCCACCAATTTCTTCAATATATCCAGATCATTTCTGAATTCAGCGCTCCGTTTGCCGCCGCGGCGCTGGTGTTCCCGGTCACAAGCGAAAAGCAGTGCAGCAGTATCTGTGATGTAAGGGTGACCGTCGTTATAGACATGCCTGACAATCGGGTGGTGCCGGTACCTCGTATTCGTGTCCAGTACGCCGATCAGACTCAGATTGACCCTGATGATCTGATACAGTTCCAGCACCTGCTTGGACAATCTTCGGTTATCCAGGAATCGGGCACTTTCTTCATGATCGGGCGAGATTCTGAATATCTGCATGACGATTCCTCCTCTTTGCCGTTCATTTTATAGTAATAATCTCTCTGCAACAAATGATTCTCTCAGAAGGACATAAGACTTTTATTTTCAACTGATGAAATTAGGGTACGGGTAGGAATGACGAAGATAATTTTCTGGAAATGGAGTGGATACTATGAAATGTACAGTCGTTGGCATGTGGGGCGGTTTTCCGAAGAAGAATGAACCGACGTCCGGTTATCTGGTGGAGAAGGACGGATTTGCGATTCTGCTTGATTGCGGGAGCGGGGTGGCGGCACATGTGCAGAACTACATCGATCTGAACGCGCTGCATCACGTGTTCGTGTCCCACTATCATTATGACCATTCGAGTGATCTGGGAACATTCCTGTTTTCTAGGATGATCAACACACAACTGAAGAGGGTGGATAAGCAGCTGAATATTTACGGCCCGGCGGATAATGATGTGAAAAGCCGGGTGGATAAGGTGAAGCAAAATAATTTCCATTCTTATAATAAAGACAGTACCTTCCAGGTGGGGCCGTTCAGCATCAAATTTCATAAAAACGCGCATTCTGTGGAGACGTATGCGATGCGGATCACAGATGACGCGGGGCACAGCCTTGTGTATACCGCGGATTCCAGCTACAGAAAGAGCCTGGCGCGTTTTGCGGAAGATGCGGATGTGTTGATTACCGAATGTAGCCTGTATGAAGAGGAAGACGGCGAAAAAATGGGGCATATGAATGCCCGGGATGTTGGTATGCTGGCAGAGAAGGCAGGCGTGGAAAAGGTGATACTCTCCCATCTGCCGCACTACGGCAATCTGGAGGAACTGGCTGAGACTTTCCGTAAAGTAGGCGCGGGTGAAGCGGTGCTGGCAGAAGCGGGGATGGAGATAGAAGTCTGAACAAAAACAAGCCAGTCTGGAATCAATTGATAAATTCCAGATTGGCTTCCTTTCTGCCTGCGGCCGTGCTTTTACTAATCCACCGGATAATACCCGAGTTCGGTATAGTCACTGATGTGGAGTCCGTCCTTATCTTCAATCAATTCGTATTTGACATGCGTTTCATACATACCATTTGAAGTCTGATGGGAATATTGTCTGTACGTGTAGACTTCTATGATTCCCTGGACTCTTTCCACACTGTCAATGGTTACGGAGTGGGTCGTATGGTTGCGGTAGTTGCCGGAATCCTTATTCGCAAGCAGCTTATTGTGGGCATTGCCATAAGACACGAGGTAGTCCAGTACGGCGTCACTGTTGCCGTTATAGTACTTAGGCAGCAGGTTAAGGTATTCCGTGACAAAGGTGGAGATCTCTTCCGTGTCAGCCTGCACATCTCCGTCAAGCGCATCAAATGAGTGCTGGACGGCACATTCCAGACAATCCGTGTTCGGCGCATCCGGCAGCCTGCCTTCTGCGACCAGTGCATTGTATGCGTCAAACTGTTCCGCTCTCGATATACCTTCACAGTCAGTCAGTTTGGATAATATACATTGTTTGGCAGCGGAGTATTCATGACCTGAAGTGTCATCTGCCAGTTCATCGGGGTCCGGTGTGTTCGTGTCATCTGTTTCGGGGGAGTCACTGCTTTCAGCAGTATTGGCGTCACTTTCTTCTGTTGTACTGTCGTTGTTATTCCTTGAATCAGAAGCGTTATCTTCATTTCCTTCTGTATTGTCTGGCTCTGTGGTCGTCTCTTCCGCGCTTTCACCATTATCAACTTCACTGCTTGCGTTTTCTGACGACGACTCTTCGGCAGTATTCTCTTCACTGTCATCAGCTTCAGCTTCTTCGTTGCTGGCTACTGATTCATCGGCCGGTTCATCCTGGTTAAGGTTGGTGACGATAAAGAATCCGGCAGCCGCAATCAATACGATTACAATGGCTGCGATGATCTTTTTCAATTGTCTCACCCCTTCCCGGGTATGTCCTCTTATATAATATTTACCCCCTCACCATACATGCAACCAGATTTTTCCTTTTAAATTTTCTATACCAATCTCAGTCTGTTAAGCGGAAAGTGCTTTTATTTTCAATTCCATGGATGATGGGTAACAGTACGGGTAGAAGGGATATTAGGTAAGTAGAAAAAATGGAATATATGATGATTTGAACAATAATTGGGTAAAGACTGTTGATGCATAATATATACTTTAAGATTGAAAGGTGATATACATGAACGACCTCAGACTGATGTTGGATCTTAATTCCGAACAGGACAACCTATACATTAAAACAGGCAAGAACTGTAAAGCGATGTACAATATCGACGGTTTTAATTCGCCTGATGAAGATGAGCGTGTAAATTCTTTTTCAGATGTACCCGAAGTGATCACACTCGAAGCAGACGGAAAAAATGTATTGAGCAGTATTTCTGAAATTGATAGTGAAAACTTACTCGCTACGAATATCATCACATTCGAAGAAAACGAAATCTGCATTTACGAATTTGAAAATAAAAAGGTGTCGAATCTGAAAAAAGTAGAGGATGGTTTATATGAAATCCCTCTCAAAGATTCTTCAACGATGGAGAATGACCAGGCGGCCGATATTTTAGCCGATCAATTTTATGAACTCGAATATGATGAAACGCAACATGATTTTCCGCTATCCACCAATCGTCTCTTTATCTTCCTCTTCACTGAAAAGGAAAAGCTGTACCGATCCTCGATTTTATCGAACAGGGATTATGAAGGGTTCATCGGGAAAATCAATCAATTCAAGGAAAAGTACAACGTTGAGTTCGAACAGTCAGAGGGCACAGAACTGATTTTAAGTACACTCTACTTAATGCGGGAATATCTGAACCAGGACTGGGAAGAGATAAGAGGGTTGCTTGAGAAAAGCTGATATTACAAGTATAGTTCCGCTCGGTATGAGCATTATGGTACAAAAAAGCTCTCGGATTGCGGCAGCGACCCGAGAGCATATAAAATAGAGTATTTTTTGACTGTCAGAAAACAAACTGAGAAGTTGGAATCTTGATTTTTTAAAAAGTTTTTTTAGTGCAGAATTATTTCGTTTGATTTTTCTATTATCTCACTTAATATTATATCCGGGTTGTCGTTCAGAATTTGTAATAGACGTGCGGAGGAGCCACTGGGTTTATTTTTTCCCTGCTCCCAGGCTTCCACTGTTTTTGAAGATACTCCGATGACCTCTGATAATGTTTTTTGTGATAATCCCGCTTTAACTCTCAGTGTTTTAATATCTTTTGAACTGTAGGAAGGTATGGGTTTCGTTCTTATCTTTTTTGTTCTTAGTTTCTTTTCACCTTTGGTATGTTGTTCCAGTTCGTCTAAACTTGTTGTTAACTGATTCATTAGTGACATGCCAATCTCTCCTTTTTTAATAGAATTTTTTCATATCATCTATTCTATTCTTTAAAAAATTTCTGTCTGAATCACTTAAGTTTTCAGCTTCACTTTTACTTAAAATAGCCATAAATACTATATAGTTTTTTCCTCTAAATCCAGATAAAATATTCTGAAGCTGCCACTTTTTCCTTTATTAGCACCTTCTTTTGAAAACCTGAATTTTCTAAGACCACCTGTTCCCTGTATAACAGCACCCACTTTAGGGTCATTCAAAATATCTCTTTCTAAATTTCTTTCATCTATCTTACTGAATTTGTGCTGATTCATGCGTTTTTCAAATTCATTTGTATAAATAAACTCTCGCCACATGGTGAACCTCCATTTTAGATAATTATAACCCCTATCAGATGGGATGTCAAAATGATAGTCACTACTTTTCAAACGTTGAGTTCGAACAATCAGAAGGCACAGAACTGGTTTTAAGTACACTCTACTTAATGCGGGAATATCTGAACCAGGACTGGGAAGAGATAAGAGGGTTGCTTGAGAAAAGCTGATGTAACACCGGATCATAAGGGGCACTTATGGAGAGAGACTGAAAAAGATTGAAAGTAACAGAGGAATACTTCAATAAGATCAAGAGATCCGTTGAAGTATTCTTTTTTCATTGTGCTAAACTGTCCCGTATCATAGAATTGATTCGGAGGCGATACAATGCATCAGCAGAATAATGACTATATACTACATAATCCCACCGGAAAGAAACGGATGGGGCTTGCTTTACTCCTTGGGCTACTCGCCATCATGGGACCGTTGAATATCGATATGTATTTGCCGAGTTTCCCGGGAATCGCTGAGGATCTGGGGACCAGTCCCTCACTTGTACAGGTCAGTTTGACGGCCTGTCTCCTCGGGCTTGCCTTCGGGCAGGTGGTCATCGGACCTCTCAGCGATGCACAGGGCCGTAAGAAACCTTTATTAATATCTACCTCGCTGTTCATTGTGGCGTCATTGCTCTGTACTGTGGCGCCGAACATCTATGTGCTGATTGCGGCACGGTTCCTGCAGGGTTTCACAGCCGCCGGAGGTGTCGTCCTCTCCCGGGCAGTGGTGCGCGATGTGTTCAGCGGCAGGGAACTGTCGAAATTCTTCTCACTCCTGATGGTGATCAATGCCGTCGCGCCCATGGCCGCACCCATAGCGGGCGGCGGAATACTCCTGCTGCCTTTTGCCAGCTGGAACACCATCTTCCTGTTCTTGAGTATTTTAGGGTTATTGATCGTAATCATCGTTGCAGTGAGCCTTAAGGAGACATTGCCTCCCGCGCAGCGGATACAGAGTTCAGGACCGGCCACCCTCCGCACAATGGGCGCACTGCTCAAAGATCCGTCATTCATCGGTTATGCAGTGCTCGTCGGATTCGTCCACGGCGGCAGTTTTGCATATGTGTCCGGCACCCCCTTCATTTATCAGGGGATTTACGGTGTCTCGCCGCAGGCCTTCAGTATACTGTTCGGCATAAACGGCATTGCCATCATCATCGGCAGTTTCATCATCGGCCGCCTGGGCGGGGTCATCCATGAGAAACAGCTGCTGAAAACCGCTGTAATCATTGCGGTCAGTGCAACTTCCATATTGCTGATCATGACGATCATAGAAGGGCCTTTGGCCGCTATTGTGATACTGATTTTCATCTATATGACGACGATGGGAATGGTCCTCACAAGTACGTTTACGCTCGGCATGGCCGAACAAGGGCACCGGGCGGGGAGCGCGAGCGCCGTTTTGGGCATGCTGCCGCTGCTGCTCGGTGCTGTATTCTCCCCGCTGGCAGGTGTGAACGAAGCCTCCGCAATACCGATGGGTGTCATATTGTTCAGTACGTCATCAATCGGTCTGATTGCATTTTTCAAATTGATTAAATAAATATGTAAATGTAAGTGTTTTAAAATATCTGTATTTCATGTTGAATGACTGAGTATTTCAAATGAAGTGCTGGTGAATGAGGGTATGGAGGAAGAGGTATAAAATAAAGAGACAGAGGTGGCACACATGAACGATCTAAGACTATTGCTTGATCTCAGTAAAGAAGAAGATAATCTATATGTCGAAACGGGAAAGAGCTGCAGGGCGATGTTTCTGATTGACGGATTCGCCTCATATGATGGTCATGTCGACTCTTTCACCGATGAGCCTAAGATGATTACACTTGAAGCGGGCGGCAAAAATATTTTGAGCAGTATTACACAGGTCGATGTCGACTACATGCTCACGAGAAATGTCATTACATTTGAGGAGACTCACGTCGTCATACATGAATTCGAGAATAAAAAGCTCGGTAACATTGAAAAAGTGGGGGAGAAGTTATATGAAATCCCGCTCAAAGAAACGTCCTCGATCAAGAATGAATCGATTGCTGGCACCTTATCGACCGGCTTCTATGCCCTGGAATATGATGATTCACAGGACGATTTCCCGCTGTCCATCAACAGGCTTCTGGTCTTTCTGTATGCCGAGAAGGAGAGGGTATACCGGTCAGGGATTTTGGACAATGAGGAATACGATCCATTCATCGGGGAAATCAATCGCTTCATGGAAGAATATGATGTTGAATTCGAACAGTCCGAAGGTACGGAACTGATCCTGAGCACCATCTATCTCATGCGGGAATATCTGAACCAGGAGTGGGAACAGATATATGAGCTGCTTGAAAATGGATGACAGATTGAATTTAATGGCACCGCCACTTTTCGAGTGGCGGTGTTTTGGATTGCCTATATGTTAGATTGTATGGCAAACCGAGAGTTTGACCATGTTAACCCGATATAGCGGTCCGATGGGCTTTACAATATCTTAACAGTGCGTTTAGCTTAACTTTATTGTATGAAATGTTATTATGTAGATGTGTAATAATATAATTTTGGAGCTGAATTTAATGATAGATATTCATAACCATCTGCTGATGAACGTGGATGATGGGCCTGTTTCTGAAGACGAGGTGCTGAATCTGCTGCATCAGGCGATCGATCAGGGAATTACGAATATTATGCTGACACCGCATCACCATGCAGGATCTTATATGACGCCTAAAGATACTGTGCTTGAAAAGCTGGAAGAAGTTCAGAAACTCATAGATGATAATGAACTGGATATCAATGTCCATCATGGACAGGAAATCCGGATTAATGAGACGATCATTGCTGATCTAAATAGAGGATTCAACACCAGCCTCAACGATTCACAGTACATCCTTGTTGAAATGCCATTTACCGAGCTGCCGCCGTTTTATAATAAAGTGATTGATGAACTGCTTGAAGACGGCTATACACCTGTCATCGCCCATCCTGAAAGGTGTGCTGAGATTGCTGCTGATCATGATAAATTGGCCGAACTGGTCAATAAAGGGGCGCTCGCTCAGGTAACAGCAGGTTCCATTACCGGTGACTTCGGAGAAGATCTGCAGGAAACAGGATTGGAAATGGTCAAAAACAATCTGATTCACGTTGTCGCAAGCGATGCCCATCACGCGGAAGTGCGTCCGTTCATGCTGAGGAAAGCGTTCGAAACAATTGATGAAGAACTGGGAGAGGAATACTCCGAGAGACTAAAAGACAACGCCCAGAAGATTTTCGCAGATGAACCGGTTTTAGTGGATGGAACGGCAAGAATAAAATAGATTTTTTACGGAGAACCGGGCATATGGAATGCCTGGTTTTTTTATGTGGAGGAGGCAATGAACTGAAATCAATGTTGCTCAAGCGGCTTATCACATCCACGAATTAAAAGTATAGATGTGCAACCGGTTTTACGCATCTATGCTTTCAAAGTTAAGACGTGCAAACACACGTCCACCCATCCACCCCACACAAAAAGCTGGGCCTGCCATAACAGCAGGTCCAGCTTCTTTATTCCGGTGTATTAATCTGCATCTTCTGTTGTCAGTTTCGCTATGCCAATGCCGGTATAACCTAAAATGATTGCGAAAATGAATCCGGTGTAGCAGAGAATTGCCCATGGTGCGTAACTGATTGTGGAAACGCCGAGTACGCCGGCCATATAGACGCCCGCGGATGACCATGGAATCAGCGGTACAACTACGGTACCAGAATCTTCCAAAGTCCTTGAAAGGTTCTTTGCATGAAGTTTCTTGTCTTTATAAGTATCTTTGAACAATTCACCGGGTACGATGATGGAGAGATATGAATTCCCCGTCACCAACGCCATGGTAATGCAGGAGAGCACTGTTGAAAGAATGAGGTCTCCGGTCCTCTTTACAATTCTGAGCAGTGCATCCATGATGACTTCGAGCGCACCAGATTTTGTAATGATGCCGGCGAATGCGAAGGCGCTGAACGCAATGAGTATAACGCTGGTCATGGACTGCATGCCGCCTTGTGTCACAAGCTCGGTCACTTCGGATGGAACTGTATCCGGATTGAATCCTTTTTTGACGATCATTGAAACATCAAATCCTGTGACTGTGGAAGCGAAGACATCGGTGAATGGAAAACCCTGATAGACGATGGCGATCGCTCCGGCCACAATGGATGAGAAAATGATTGTCGGTAATGTCGGCTTCTTCCGGATGGATCCATATAGTACGATTATCGGTGGCAGCAGCAGAAGAAGGTTCCACTTGAACATTTCACTTAAAGTCACCATCATGCTGCCCATTTCTTCCGGTGCAGTGATGTTTTCTGCAGACAAGTTGAACCCGACAAAAAGATAAATGATCATGGATAAGACAGCTGCTGGTATGGTGGTGTAGAACATGTGCTTGATGTGTTCATACAATTTACTTCCGGCCGCAATCGGTGCCAGGTTTGTAGTATCGGACAATGGTGACAACTTGTCACCGAAATAAGCACCCGCAACGACTGCACCCGCTGTAGCAGGCAGTGAAACACCAAGCCCCGTAGCGATACCCATCAGCGCAACCCCCACGGTGCCTGCCGATCCCCATGATGTTCCTGTGACGATGGAAATGATTGCGGAGACTATGAATGCTATCAGTACGATAAACTGCGGGTTGATCAGCTCCAGTCCGTAATAGATCATCATCGGAATGGTGCCGGCAATCATCCAGGTGCCGATCAATATGCCGATGGAAATCAGCACCAGGATGGCGGGCATTGCCATATTCAATTTCTCTTGGATGCCTTTTAGCATCTCATCCCAGTGGACACCAAGGCGCATTGCGATGAACCCGGCAAAAATGGATGACAGAATCAGAAGCGGCTCTGGACTAAGGCCATATACCCCGTAACCGATGGCCAAAAGCAACAGCATGACGATAATAGGCAGACAGGATTCAAATAACGTCGGTTTTCTTTTCATTGTTTTTCCCCCAATGTTTACTATTCAAAAGTACCTTTTACAATGACTTCTTTTTCCTTGAGCATGTGCTGGCCGTTCGCAAATACATGGTTGATCTCAAGGGTTTCCTGGTCCAACAGGAGAAGGTCGGCATCCATGCCCACCTTAACGCGTCCTTTATGTTCGAAACGAAGTGCAGTTGCCGTATTCAGTGTGACAAGCGCGAGTGCCTCATGTAACGGGACATCGCGGTTCTTTACAGAATCGGCCACCTGGGCGAACAGCAATTCCTGTGTTGCCACGCCGAATCCGGTCATTTCCCCTTTGTCATCGAATACGGGCAGACTGCCGTTGCCGTCGGATGATACGGTCAGGTGCTGAAGATCACCGCCGTTATCTTTGAAGTATTCAATCCACTCCGCAGTATGATCATCTGCTGTGATGTCGACATATGCCCCCCTGTGCGACAATTCTATTGCCTCATCTACCAGTGCTTTGCTTCGTGTAATATGCGTCGCATAAATATTGGCCGGTGGAATTTCATAGTCCTCAATCAGTGCCCTTAAAAAGGCCAGGCGTTCTTTGCCGATGCCGACATGGAAATGTGTGACTCCCGCTTTTTTGCTGAGCAGCCCGCCGACTCTGGCCTCAGCCGCCAATTTGGCGACTTCTTGCACGGAAGGCTGGGCCGATCTGGAATCCGAGATCGCAATCTCCCCGGCACCGATGACTTTATCTATCAGAATGACGTCATCTTTGACAGAAGAGGTGATGGTAGGCGTAGGCACATGGTAATTGCCCGTATATATGTAGGCCGTAATTCCCTCATCTTCCAGCCCTCTCGCTTTTGCGAGCAGCGACGTCATATGACGGGTGGTCCCGTCAGTCCCTAGGCAACCGACAACAGTCGTTACACCAGCTTTTACGATATTACTCAGTTGCAGTTCAGGCGTGCGTGTCGCAAAACCGCCTTCGCCGCCCCCACCGATGAGATGCACATGAGGGTCAATGATGCCGGGTGACACAATCATGCCTTCCGCATCAATAACTTCCACGTCGAATAAACTTTCAAGCTGCGCCTCATCGACATCTCCGATTTTTATGATGAGCCTGCCGTTCAACAGAACGGATTTCTTCCCAACATGTTCAGGGGCATAGACATCCCCATTTTTAATTAATGTAAACATAGTATCCTCCTTGTTGTTAAAATCATCAAAATTATTTGAATAATAAGATTGTACACTTTATTTAAAAATAATACAACCTAATACAACCTATTAAAAATAGATAAAAGAAATGGGACTTTTATCACATAGGGTGTAAAATAGAGAGATACATGACTTTATGGGAGCGTGCATCGCGTGGACAAGAGATTATTCATAATTGGAATACAGGAAGAAAATCTGGGTTCATTGAAAAAACAGATGGAATATATATTCGGAGGCAGTATGCCTGTCATAGGCGTCACATTGAAGGACCTCACATACGGTGCGATTTTGCCGGGTGATGTTGTGTTGTTGTCATCATATGAAATCGGGGAGATTGTGAAACCGTTTCTGCCAGAATCATGTACAGTGATCGTTTCCAGAAGGACAATCAATATCGTGAAGCTCAAAAACATCCTCACCATGCAGAAAGCTTCAAGATTCATGGTGGTCAATGATAATCCGGCAGCGACTCTCGAGACGATTGAAGAATTGGGAAATGTTCTGCCCGATCATGAATTTCTGGCTTATATGGCACATGAACCAATGCCGGAAAACTTTGATTTTATCATTACACCTGGTGAAGCAAAACTCGTCCCGACAAAGGCATATCAGACATTTGATATCGGTGCTAGAGTCGTTTCGATAGAGACTGTGTTGGAACTGAAGGAGCTATTCGAGCTGGAGATGAAAGATTCACTTTTGATGCAGTACTATATCAAAACAATGGTGCATCTGACTGCGAAGAGAAGTGAGAATAAGCCGGTAAGCATTGCCGATCAGAATAAAAACAGGACATTCTCCGGGATATCGACAGAATCTACACTGATGGAATCCACTATAAAAATTGCGCGCCGGATGGCGAAGACTTCAAATATCATCCACATCACCGGGGAGACCGGGACCGGCAAACAGATGCTGGCGGAGATGATCCACAATGAATCGGCTTATCATGATATGCCGTTTTACATATACAGCGGTGCTGACAAAGATCCGCAGTTGATCGAGGATGAACTATTCGGTGGGACAGGGGAGAAGCATAGCGGAATATTACGGGAGATTAACCGGGGGACAGTGTATATTAAAAATATCGACAGTATACCATACCAGCTTCAAAACAAGCTCGCCAATTATTTTGATAAAAACACCGGCAGTTCGGACATCAGGATAATGACCTCTTCGATTGATGAACTGTGGAGGCTGTATAAGGAAGACGTAATCAGCCAGAAGCTTTATTCATACCTGTCATCCTACATTTTAAAAACTCCTTCCATCTCTGAAAGGAAAGAGGACATCCCAGTTCTGATAAATGACTTCAAAAAGCATTTCAACAAGACAGAAATGCAATTTTCCGACAGAGTTATGAATGCATTTGTCCGGTATGACTGGCCGGGGAATGTAAGGGAGTTATATAATCTCATCTCATACTGCGTATGTTTGAATCAGAATTATGTAGAAATAGATTCACTGCCGATATTCTTCAAAGGCCTCGAGAACGATTTTGAAAATGGAACAGAAGATGGTGTCTTAAATACAGAAGCGACAGTCAGCAAGATAGAAAAACACGGTTTTCTTTCAGAAAGCATCCAACTGTTAAACATCTATAAAAAGGGGAAAAAAGAAAATACCTCATATGGTCGGGGAAAAGTGAGGAAACTGCTATTGGAAGAAGGCGTCAAAATGACAGATCAGCAGCTGAGACTCAGAATCGAAATACTAGATGAACTGGAACTGTTAAATGTGCGTATTGGTAGGGCAGGAACCACTATTTCAGAAAAAGGGGAGAAGTTCCTGGAAGAAATGAATAAAAAGTAGAGGATGAGTGGATTTCCGCATCCATGCTTTTGAAGTCAAGACGTGCAAACAGGTCTCTGCATCCATACTTCCGGGCTGCACGGCTCTCATAATACTTTAGGATTTGACCCGAAATTTTTCAAGAAGTGCAGCCAGCGGCTAAGTTTCTAAAAGAAAAAAGACTTGTTAAATTAGGAACAGGGATTCATAATTTTAATAATTTCAGTATACAATCTAGCTATGTACTATTATTTGGATATTTTTATAGATTAGAGAGAAAGCCCGCTTTCTCGATTTTAACGCTGAGCAATTGAGTTTTTTATATTTACTGATAATGCAAAATAGGGTTTAGAATGGGTGTAAAAATAAATTCCAAAGTGACACCGATGCTGGAAATAGGGGGCAGTTGTTTTTCACTGAAAACGTGATACAATGTGTTACAAAATAAGGAGGGGATGATTGCCGATGAGTACCATTACAGTGCACTTAAATGAAACGGAGCAAAAAGTGTTTGAGGAATTGCAAAATTGTATGATATGCCTTTGTCGACCCTTTTGAAGCAGACACTCGAAGAAAGAATAGAAGATGAATTGGACTTAGAGGCCATCAAAGCCTATGAAGAAAGTCTTCAAAACGATAACAATGATGAGTTGGATGGTGTAACAGTTTACGGGCATGACGAAATGAAGAAAATGCTGGACCTGTAACATGATGTATCGCGTGGCATATGAGAAAAAAGCCGTTAAAAGTTTAACGGAAATCGACAAAAGCCAGCAGCGTATGATTGTCCCATGGATTGAAAAGAACTTACAAAACGCACCACCCCTTCAATTCCCTGAAAAAAAACAAGCGGGAACCTGGCTGTAGCCACCAGCCAGGTTCCCGCTTGTTTTTCATTTTCCCTTTAACCTCTTAATTTCTCGGCTTCTTCTTGCTGAAACCAAAGACTTTCATGATCTGTCCAATGATCGGTATGTGGAGCAGCATGAATTCTGCGACTCTCAGCACGCGCTTGATGCGTTTTGGCTCCTGGATCAGGCGGTAGAGCCATTCGAGCTGGCATTGGATCCACCCCTGGGGTGCACGCTGCGCCTTGCCGGATAATACGTCGAAGCTGCCGCCGACGCCCATGAACACTCCTTTATCGAACTTTGCGATGTTATCATGAATCCATTTTTCCTGGCGCTGCATACCGAGCGCGACGAGCACGATATCCGGATTCGTATCAAGCACCATCCGGGAGATTTCCTCATCCGCCGGATCGAAATAGCCGTCGTGCCTGCCCGCAACCACAAGTCCCGGGAATTTCTCCTGCGCATTTTCCACGGCTTTTCTGTTGGAGTCTTCCGCGGCACCCAGGAAAAATACGCTGTACCCTTTTTCAGCGGCATGTTCCAGCATTTCGTACATCACGTCAATACCGCTGACCCGCTCGGGCAGGGGACGACCCATAAATCGGGCTGCGTTGATTACACCGACGCCGTCCGCCAGTACATAATCTGAGTCCTGTACGATCTTTTTGAACTCAGAGTAATCCCGTGTTTCGATCACGATTTCCGGATTGGCAGTGACGATAAAGCATTTGTCTTCGTTCGCGAGAGTCGGATATATCGTATCGTTCAAAAATCTCTCCATGGTCGTATGGATAAAATCGATATCCATTATTGTCACTTTGTCATAGTGTCCAGTCATCGTGCTCACCTCTTTTCCGTGAAACGTTAAAAAATAATTTAACCGTTCATCTGATTCATCATTTAATGCTATTTTTTGGGAATGAACCCCCATGGCTCTTATAAATTCTGTCTGTCTGCTGTTTCATCTTCGGTGACATTGTCCATATGGGTCCAAACGAGAGTATCCTCCCCGTCAATTAAGCCTCTGTACCATACGTTATTGCCGACAAGTACGGTCTGATCGACATGGAATTTCATCCCTGCATGGTGCTCCAGTGTTTCATGGACGTACTGGTTCGGGCCGCCCCAGGGTTCCGTTGCGGCGAATCCGGTGTCGTTCAGGATGAATTCCTTTTTATCGGCATCTATAAACGTCAGCGCGTGGGAAGATGTCTCTTCAGCCCTGATCCAGCCGATGACACCGTCCTCACCGCTCGGTTGCGTACTGAGCAGATAGAAGTTCTCAAAGTGGTAAGTTGCTTCCCGTTTGACATAATATACCCGTTTTTTGTATTTATAGGCACTCGCTGTGACTGTATCACTGTTCGGCGCTTCAAAAATATCCGTCGCATCGCCTTTCAGATGGGCGAGCCGGCTGACCGGACGGATGGAGTAGGTGTGTGATTGTTCCAGCACTTCATCGTCATCCAGCAGCATCAGGTTGCCGAACTGTTTATATTCGGCCTCGGCCGGATCCCGGTCCATCACTTTCTGGCGGTAGTCATTCCGTTCCTCTTTCGTCATGGAACGCCATTTGGACAGGAACGATTCATACAGCGGCAGGATATCCTTCACTTCGCCGAATGCTTTCACCCGGCCGAACTCGAGCCAGAGGATCTTATCACAGAAACGTTTCATCTGTCCGACGGAGTGGCTGACGAAGATCATCGTCTTGCCCTGGTCTTTGAATTCCATCATTTTCTTCAGACTCTTCTCGGCGAATGCCTTGTCACCTACCGATAATGCTTCATCGATGATGAGGACATCCGGGTCGATATTGACGCTGATGGCAAATCCCAGACGGGATTTCATTCCGCTGGAATAAGATTTGACCGGCATATCGATGAAGTTTTCCAGTTCGGAGAACTCGACGATATCCGGCTCCAATGCTTTGATCTCCTCTTTTGAAAAGCCGAGCATCAGACACTTGAGTTCGATGTTGTCACGGCCCGTGAGGTCTTCATTCAACCCCGCTGCGACCGCAATCAGTGCCGTCTGGCCGTTGACCTGTACGTTGCCCTCGGATTCCGGGACGATACCGGCCAGAATGTTGGACAGTGTCGATTTTCCGGAACCGTTGATGCCGATGAAACCGACGACATCCCCTTTTTCAGCTTCGAAGTTCACACCGTTCAAAGCATAGAATTCCCGACCGTGGGTCTTGGGAGTGACGAGGTCCAAAATGCGCTCTTTCTGGCTGTCATACACTTTATATTTTTTTGCGACATTTCTCGCTATAATTGCTTTTGTCATGCCTAACCCCTCTTATAGATAATCAATGAAATTCCGTCTGAACTTCACGTGCAGCGTCGATCCGACCAGCATCATGAGGAAGACGACCCCCCAGAAGTAAAGCGTATGTTCCCAATGCGTCACCAGATACCACTCGGTGCCGAAGAAGACGGAACGATAGCCTTCAATCAAGTAAAGCAGCGGATTCAGCTGCATAATTTTCAAAATCAGCGGAAAATCAGACAACAGTGACAGCGGCCACAGGACGCCTGAGACGTAAAGCAGCATGCGCAGCAGTGAATTCAGCAGCAGATGCACATCACGCACGAGTGTTGATAATGTGGATGTAATCAATGAAAACGAAAATACAAGTGCGTAAGTACCGGCCACAAAATAAATGAGCTGCAGGTAGTAGATATTAATGTAATACCCTGCCGCCTGGAATACAACAAACGCCAGGAAAAGCATAATAATGTGCGTATAAAATTTTGAAAATATCGTTATGTTCGGTATGGCACTGAGCGGGAAGCTCATCTTGGATAACATCTTCAGCCGTCTGTATATGGACTTCGATGCTTCGATGCTGCCCTGGAAGAAGAAGGTCCACACGATAAAGCCGATGGCGAGCCAGTAGAAGAACGGAACTTCCGTCCCGTTCATTTCAATCGGTGCCCGCTGCCGCAGTGTGCCGAACACGAACCAGTAGATCATGATGGTGATTACCGGTGTGAGGACTTCCCACACAATACCGAGATAGTTATTTTGGTTTTTGCTTTTCATATCATACAGGGACATCCTTCTTATCAGATAGAAGTTTTTAAATTGTTCCTGCAGTACAATCCATAAGGATTTCATTCTTTACTCACAACCATTCCATTCATCGTTGTTGAATTATACAATTTTATTTTTTAAATGACAAATGAGATCCTCCATGACGCGCTGTGATGCCTTGCCATCCTCGAGATAACAGAAGCGCTCGCGGAACGATGCCGTGTCATACTTTTCATTGAACGCTTCCCGGTCACCGGTTTTAATTTCCTGAATCAGACGGTCCGTCGTCTTGACGAGCGGACCCGGCGCATTCGCTTCAAAATCGAAGTAGAAGCCGCGCAGTTTATCCCGGTATGAATCGATGTCATAAGTATAGAAGATCATCGGACGACGCAGGTTCGCATAGTCGAAGAACACGGACGAGTAGTCGGTGACGAGCATGTCAGAGATCACATACAGATCCCGGATGTCTCCGTATTTCGAGAAGTCATACAGGAATCCATTATACTGACTTAAGTCGAGATTTTCAGCAACCAGGTAGTGCATCCTCAAAATGATAATATACTCCCCGGATAATTCTTTGTACATCTTTTCGGTATCAAACTGCAGGTCGAATTTATATTTGCCTCTGGCATGGAAGCTGTCATCCCGCCACGTTGGTGCGTAGAGGATGATTTTCTTATCCGGCGGCAGACCGAGTGCCTGCTTTATATTCTGTGCTGCTTCATCATCACTATTATTAAACAGGAAATCGTTCCGCGGATAGCCGGTTTCAAGCACTGCCTCATTAAAATCGAATGCCCGCCTGAAAATATCCGTGGAATAGCGGTTGGGGGAAATGAGATAGTCCCACTTGGACGCTTCCTTTGTAAAATTCTTTTTATAACTCCCGGTATCCGTGCCCGGCATATGGACGGTCTCTATATCTGTACCCAATTTCTTAAGGGGGGTACCATGCCAGGTCTGCAAATATGTTGTACCCCGAGGCTTCGGTATCCACAGTGGCAGGCGGCTGTTGGTGATCCAGAGCGCCGCCCTGTTCATATGTATCATCCAGGGAAGCGAGAATCTTTTGACATGGGGAATGTTTTCGTCCTCGAAAATCCGGGAAGACTGCCTGTCTGCGCTCCACAGCAGCGTGTACTCCGGATGATGGTTGGTCATATACTCATATAAAGCCCTCGGATTGTCGCTGTACTGTTTGCCGAGGAAACTTTCGAACATGATCAATGAATGGTCCTTTTTTACTGTTCTGCCGCATAGTGCGAACAGTTTTTTATAGACGAAAAACGCTGTTTTCTTTAATATTCTCATGAAAATCACACCTAAAATTTATACTTTTAATGAAATTATGTTATAATAATTAATAATCTTTACAAAAGATTAACCTTATCTTTACAATTATACACGTATCCAAAGACATTATACCAGAGGTATATTGGGAGGGACTACTATGGAAAAAGTAAGAAAAATGAAATCAATGAAAAAAGTAATCACTTATGGCACATTCGATCTCATTCATATGGGACACATCAACATCCTGCGCCGTGCGAAAGAACGTGGGGATTATCTAATCGTTGCCGTATCATCCGATGAATTTAACAGAATAAAACATAAAGAGGCATACTACTCATATGAAGACAGAAAGATGATTCTTGAAGCAATCAAATATGTCGATGAAGTCATCCCGGAACACGACTGGGGTCAGAAAGTTAAAGACGTACAAAAATATGATATCGACGTATTCGTCATGGGCGATGACTGGGAAGGCGAGTTCGACTTCCTGAAAGAATACTGTGAAGTCGTCTACCTTTCCAGAACAGAAGGGGTATCCACAACAAAGACCAAGCAAGAGCTTTCCAGTAAACATGGTTAGAGAAGCGGCAATCAATCTGTATCTGGCAATTACCGGACTGATCTTCAATATTTGCAGAGTGTTCCCGGTGCAGAAAAAGACGGTGATGATTGCATCATTCGGCGATAATATTCAATATGTTTTGGATGAAGTACATGCGCGTACTTCATCCAAAATTGTTTTATTGAAAGATTCCAAGTGCAATTACACATTCAGAAATGCAGATGACAAAAACACCATCCGTTTCATACCGGTGAACATCCCCGGCACCATCAGGGGAATCTATCACCTGGCGACCGCGGAACATGTATTCGTCGACAACTATCAGGTCGTGCTGGCTTCATGTGATTTCAAAAAAGAAACGACATGTGTCCAGCTGTGGCACGCAGACGGTGCGGTCAAATTATTCGGATTCAAAGATAAGGCGACGACCGAACGGACGGCATCCGCACAGAAGCGTTTTAAGCAGGTATACAGCAAATTTCATAAAGTGGTTGTCAGTTCGGATGATATGGGCTGGATCTTCGAAGAGGCATTCGACCTCGGCGATGAAAACCTACTCAAAACAGGCATGCCGCGGACAGACTTCTTCTTCAATGAAGCAAAGATGGACAGGGCGATGGATAAACTTCACAGGCAGATGCCCCAGCTTAAGGACAAGCAGGTCATACTGTATGCACCGACATTCAGGGAAGGGCATCTTAAAGTCGATGAAATCCGCCTGAACATCAAAAACCTCGAGAATAGTTTATCAGAAGACTATCATCTTCTGCTGAGACTCCATCCCGCCGTCAAATTCGATGGCAAGTGGGACAGTGAATTCGTCACCGATGTATCACAGGGACAGGACATTTTTGAACTGCTCGCAGTTACAGACATTCTTGTTACGGATTATTCATCGATTCCGTTCGAATTCTCAATACTCGGTAAACCGATGATATTCTATCCGTATGATCTGGAAGAGTATAAGGACACACGCGGCATATGGTTCGATTACGAAACGTTCGTACCGGGTCCTGTCGTATATTCATCTACAGAGATGATCGACATCATCAAAACTGAAGAGTACAGACTGGAGAAAGTCCTGCTTTTCGATGAAACATGGAACAAATACGCAGACGGCAGAGCAACAGAAAAGCTGGTAAGCACTTTATACAAGGATGCAGCAGGGAGATAATCCCTGCTGTATTTTTTTGTAATAGAGGACGTTATCCGGACATCGTCCGTCTTACGAAGTCCAGATAATGCTCTTTATGGACATGGCCATCTTCAACGGTGTCTACATAACTCTAGATATGGACGTCGTCAGTTTTATGGCATCAGTAGATTCATTAAATTGAAAAATAAACCGAACAAAAAGGGATTCACAATCGTGAATCCCTTTAAATATGTCTGATATTAGTGGATGAAGTTATGTTTCGGTACTTCATATGCATTGATTGTTCTCATTGTCTTTTGACCCGGACCGCCGCTCCAGTTCATTTCTGAAATCAGTATTGATCCGTCAGCATTGACCTTTTCAACAACACCAGCGTGTCCTGCACCCCATGCATTATTCGTCCATGCATTGGATTGGATGATTGCTCCGACAGAAGGGGAGTTGTTTACTGACAGACCCTGGCTTCTGGCAGCACTTGCCCAGTTGGAAGCATTGCCCCAGGAATTGCCGACAGGTTTGCCCATCTGCTTACGGCGCTCAAATGCATACCATGTGCAATCACCGTCAGTGTACCAGTTCGTACCGTATGAAGCAGATCCATTGGAAGGGGCAGGTGCTTGTGCTTTTTCCTTTTCAGCTGCCGCTTTCTCCGCCGCTGCCTGTTCTGCTGCTTTTTCTTCAGCGATTCTTTGCGCTTCTGCCTCTGCAGCCGCTTGGCGTTCGGCTTCAGCTTCTTGAGCCGCCTGACGTTCAGCAGCCGCCTGTTCCTCGGCTTCTTTCTGCGCCGCAGCTTCTTGAGCTGCCTGGCGTTCAGCCGCAGCCTGTTTTTCGTCTTCTTTCTGTGCTTCAGCTTCTTGAGCTGCCTGGCGTTCAGCCGACGCCTGTTCTTCTGCTTCTTTCCTCTGTGCTTCAGCTTGTTCAGCGGCCTGACGTTCAGCTGCCGCCTGTTCCTCGGCTTCTTTCTGTGCCGCAGCTTCTTGAGCAGCCTGACGTTCAGCCGCTGCCTGTTCCTCGGCTTCTTTCTGTGCTGCAGCTTCTTGAGCTGCCTGACGTTCAGCTGCTGCCTGTTCCTCGGCTTCTCTCTGTGCCGCAGCTTCTTGAGCAGCCTGACGTTCAGCCGCTGCCTGTTCTTCAGCCTCTTTCTGTGCCTCAGCTTCTTGAGCTGCCTGGCGTTCAGCCGCAGCCTGTTGCTCCTCGGCTTCTTTCTGTGCCGCAGCTTCTTGAGCTGCCTGACGTTCAGCCGCTGCTTGTTCCTCGGCTTCTTTCTGTGCTGCTGCCTCAGATGCTTCCTGCTCTTCAGTGTTGGTGTCTTCAACTGGAGGTGCCTCTTGAGTTACTTCTTCTTCAACAGGAGTCGTCTTTTCAGTATCTTCTTCTTCAATACTCTCTTCAACTGGAGCTGTCTCTTCAGTAACTTCCTCTTCGATACTTTCCTCTGCAGGAGTAACTTCTTCTTGGACAACTTCCTCAGTAGATTCTTCTTGAACTGCCGGTTCTTGTTCAACAGTTTCCTCTTCCTCTTCGGCAGGAGGTGCTGTTTCTTCAGTGGCTTCCTCTTGAACGTTTTCTTCGACCGCAACTGCTTCCTCAGTCACTTCTTCTTCGACGCTTTCTTCAACAGGAGCAATTTCTTCAGTAGATTCTTCCGTTGTAGCCTCTTCCTCGGCAGCAGGTGCTTGTTCCTGAGTAACTTCTTCTTGAACGGCTTCTTCAGTTACCTCTTCTGCAGTCTCTTCCTCGACAACCGGTTCAGCTTCCACAACTTCCTCAGTAGCTTCTTCTACAACAGGCGCCTGTTCTACAGTTTCTTCAGCTGCAGGCTGTTCTTCAACGACGTCTTCCTGAACTTCCTCTTCAACTGCAGGTGCCTCTTCGACAACTTCCTGCGCTTCTGCAACAGGCTCTGTCTCTTCGACTTCAGCCGGCTCAGTTTCAACTACCGGAGCTTCAACCGCCGGTTCTTCCTCAACTTCTTCCACAGCCGTGTCAGCATTGACATTCAATACTTGTGCCGGATAGATGATATGGCTTGTAATATTGTTGATTTCCATCAATGTACGGTAGCTCATGCCATATTGGCTGGCAACACCGCTTAATGTATCTCCGGGCTTGACTGTATATGAGTCGGCATTCGTTTCAACCGTTTCTGTCTCTTCGACTGCCGCAGATGCTTCATCGGCTTCTGGCTCTTCAACATCCGTTTGCTCTTCAACTTCAACCGGTGCTGTTTCCTGCTCAGGAGCGGCTTCTTTCTCGCCGTTTCCGATAGTCAGCTCCTGGTTGACCAGGATAAGGTCGGAAGATAGATTATTCCATTCCTTCAACTCATCTACTGTAACGTTGTGTCTTAGAGAAATGCCCCATAGAGTATCTCCAGCCTTTACTTTATATGTAGTGGCTGCTTCGTTTTCGGTTTCGCCTAGTTCAAGTTTCTGATTCACTAAAATTAAATCTGAAGTGAGAGTGTTGTACGACTTTAGCTGATCTACCGTCAGGTTATGATCATTTCCGATTTTCCAAAGGGAGTCTCCGGCCTTGATTGTATAACTTGCTGCTGATGCATCATTAGATAACGCGTATGCTGAAATTGCCGCTGTTGCCGTTAATGCAGTAACTAATTTTTTCATAGATGGTATTGTCCCCCAGATCTTTTTGTTTAATGTTGAACTATTTTCAGTTTTCAAATTACTATAACAAATCATATACTAACAAAGATTGTGACGGATTTTCGAAATGTAACATAAATGTAATATAATTAAAATACTATAGTTATATAAAGAAAGAAAATTTACCAAATATAAATGATCCTTAACAAAAGGTGACACGCCCTGCCATATTAAAATGACGCCGGAGGGGTGTTCACCGCCGGTGAAAATTCATATCAATCATGCTTCGTTTGACGCACAATATACTATTAATACCACTGTTAAAAGTCTCTAAAAAATGCTGTAATAAATGCATTAGATGATATGGAGATGAGTATATGAAAATCATGAATGTACCTATGAAATCTGTTTCTGATATTAAACGTTCGCCGATGCGTATATTTGAGAGGGCAAAAGAAAGTAACAATGGTATCTATATCCTCAATAGGAATCAAGTGGTAGGGGTTGTCCTGACCAGGAATCAATATGAATCTATATATAACGAAATGGAAAGTCTATACGATAAGATTGATGAACTCACTGTAAGAGAACGCTTAGCAGATAACAACCGTGAAACGATCCCTGTAAATGATGTGATCAGCTTTGATTTGAACGATGTCAAAGCAGACGAAAATGACGGTTGGGAATAATGTACGGGATTGTATTGAATCAGTTTTCCTAAAAGGAGTATGACAAACTGGATAGCAGTCAGAAGATATTCGTAACCAAAGGTTTGAAACGGATTAAAGAGCGTGGTATGGATGCAGAGCAGCCACTGCATGGTCAGCTGAAACATTGCAGGAAACTGAAAAATAAGCGATTGGGTTTACGTATTGTGTTTACAGAAGCTGAAGAGAACATCGAAGTGATTGCGACAGGGAAGCGGTCGGATAAAGAAGTATACGAAAACGCAATAAACAGATTGAAGAGTGACGAATAGAAAACCGTTCTTATGTGTTTAAGTATAAAGGCCGGGTAAGTTGCCGAAAACAGACACTCCCCCTATAGGTTAGTTTTTCAATCTAACTTACAGGGGGAGTGTTTATCGATATACCTAAACAATTTTATTTTAAATTATTCGATGGTTGGTGCTCTTCATTACTTCGGCAGAGGAATCTTAAACCTATTCCCAAGCATCTTTTCAAACCAGGTTTCTTTAGCTGCATTTAAATCCTCGATAGATTCTTCCAATGTATCACCTATACCTTCAAGACCTTTTAGCTCTTCGAAGTAGGCAACAAAATATTCAGAAGCATCAACATCCTGTTTAGGCATGACATTCAACTTATAATTCAGAGTCACATAATCGTTTATCGTCCCTATAGTTAATCACTTCCTCAATGTATTGATCAGTGGAGATAACTTAACTAATTTCCACTCATTTACTCAGCTTATTAATCAGATATTGATTTAAAGAAACGCCTTCTAACTTAGCAGCCTGACTGAGATTCCTATGCAGACTTTTTGGCATGCGTATTCTTAGGTTTCCGCTATACTGCTCATCTCCAATGGGATCTGGAATAGTCTCGCCATCCTCGAGCATACTCTCGATAAATCCTTCCAATACTTCATAAATGGCTTTATGGGCTTCTTCCTGAGTTTCTCCAGTTGCGATACAGCCATCGAACTCTAATACTCTGGCAGCGTAATAATGTTCTGCTTTATCTTGTACAGATTTGACGATTACATTGTAAGGACGGTTCAGATATTCTTTTAAATTGTTTTCTGTAATAGCCATGGCAGTCTCCTTAACCCCTTTAGTCTATGGTACCACCCATAACACCATTCGAAACGATATCATTTGCCTCTATACAAAAACCTCCGTCCTAGAAACGCATCTCTAAGACGGAGGCAACCACGCATACTCTACATCAATTTTTTCTTCGTAAACTTATTCTGTATCCATCTGACCGTCAGCATGATGCCCATCAGAATACCGACATAGCCAAGCAATGGATAGACAAGGTTCACCAGGTCGACGAATCCGACAAGGCTGAGTATATACCCGACAATCAAAGCGATGACCAACGCCACTTTGTATTTCCGGCTGTAAGGCACCCAGAAGCGGCTCAGAAACGGGTACAGCATGCCGACAGCCGTGTTATAGATGATCAGCAGCATGACAATCGTCAATAACAGATGCAGAATCGGATGAATCTCATAGGCGAGCAGCAGCGTCGGCAGATCCGCCTGGCTTGTCACATCGAACTTCGCAACCAGCCCCGCATTCATCAGCATCATCAATACGAGCAGAATCACACCACCGTACATGCCGCCGCGCCGTGCAATTTTATGTGTGGATTGTGCACCGACGATGGACAGAATACTGAACGCCATCGCGAGCACGATGCCGCTGTACGTCAATGCCTCGAGCCACCATATGCCTGTGGGCGTCTTGCTGAGGTCGGCAATCTCATTAATTTCACTGTAAGAAACGGTCGGCGTGAAAAAGCTGTAGATCGCAATAATTGCGACGATCACAATCAGGAACGGCGTTACGATACCCAGTGCCGTCAGAATCTTATCGAATCCCATCGATAGTGTAATCATCACTGCAAACATCATGAGCAGGGAACCGAGCCACGCTGGAACCCCGAAGCTCTCCTCGAATGCAGAGCCGCCGCCGGCAAGCATGATGATCATTACACCATACAGGAAGAATATCAGCACATAGTCGACGATCTTGCCCAGCCGTTCCCCGAATAATACATTAATCGGTTCAAGATGCGATTCCGCATCCAGCACATTCCCGAGTTTTGACGCCTGCCGTCCCAAAAACATGATGACGAGGGCAGAAAGCAACACTGCTGCATAACTCATCGTTCCAAAGTTACTGAAAAACTGTAAAATCTCCTGGCCTGTTGAGAAGCCCGCACCGAGGACCACCCCGACGTAGGCAAAACCAATTTTGATAGAATCCTGTTGTCCTTTACTCAAACAATCAACTCCGAATTTATAGTGTGTTCATTAACAGTAAGTAAGTATTTGATGCACTGCGAAAAAGTTTTGAACCCAGATGGGAGGCAAGGGCAATTAAAAGAGGGAAGCGTGGCATATAGGGGAATTGGGGCAAAGACCATCATTTGAAAAATAATTCACATTCCCTCATTTAACCACAATGACGGGCTTCTGTCAAAGTGGAGGAGTAAAATGACACGATGGTTTCATCATACTATAACATATATATACAAGCTTTTTACGAACTGCCGTGGTATCATAACTTCTTAACATGGGAGGAGTTGAGACGATGGATATACAATGGATGAGACAGAAAATTTTAAGTCATGAAGGCCTAATATTTACTTTAATATTCACTTTGATTTTCATACTGACCAATCTGGTAATGATAGATTTCAAAAATATGCAGAGACTAGTATCAAACATGGATCCGTTCACTATCCTGATTCTTGCGGGAATAATTGCTTATCTATATAAAAACTCGCAAGTCACATTCAATAAAATAAAAGTCTTATTCCTCTTCGTTTGGGGTTTGTATGTAATCTCTATTTTTGCCAGCATGCTCATAGCGGATCATTTCGTGTGGACGGAGGCCATCGTCTGGATACTCCTGACGCTGATGTTCCTGTATAAAATCCCCATGGAACTGATTCTGTACATGACGACTGCGGCATTGTTGAGTCTGCCGTCGCTGCTCCTTTCAGACATCACATTGAACGAATCCGGCGCAACACTTGTACTGATCTATACGGCAGGACTGATCTTCATGCCGAAGACAAATAAGACGATGTTGTTTTATGTACTGCCAACATTCGCATTACTGCTTCTGATTACAACGAGCAGAACCGCAATT
This sequence comes from Salinicoccus sp. HZC-1, assembly GCF_046736035.1. Taxonomy (GTDB): domain Bacteria; phylum Bacillota; class Bacilli; order Staphylococcales; family Salinicoccaceae; genus Salinicoccus. The sequence goes on from NZ_CP177130.1 coordinate 737,886, forward strand.
GCGGTGTATCTGTTCGTTACAGTAGTTCAGTTTGCATATATCAATCTATATAAAACGGATAGGAGGCAGAGGAAAACATTCCTGATTACCATGGGAGCGTTACTGATGGCACCTATCCTCATTTTCTTTAAACCGATATATAATTTCTTCATTAATGATAGTATCAACTCTAAAGGAATCGATCTGAACGAACTGACATCCGGAAGATATGGACCATGGAAAACTGTATATGATAACAAGCAGTGGTTGGGGGAAGGGCATGACTATGTTGATTTTACAGAACTGCTGCATGTCCATAATGTCCTGTTCGACACGCTGGGCAGATATGGCATCATAACAGCTGTATTGTTTATAGTATTATTGTTAATGATATTTTTAATATCAATCGTTTCGATAAAAACTTTCAATCTTGCGCTCTTCGTATCAGCATTCCTGATGATCGGTATATTTGAATACAGCTATCTGTTTATGTTCGTATACTTCTCACCGGTCATTCTGTTTTTTGTCATCACCGGTTTCCTGATTAATAAAAACATCAATCCAAAAGATTTCAGGCATACATAGTCTGGAATCTTTTTTGTGTTGTAAATAAACTATTAATATTATGTAAAAGTATTGTAAATTATTTGTTTCATAAATTCGCTAAAACCTTGAAACTATAAGAAAATTAGTACTATGTTTTGCTTCACATAGATATGCATTTTAAGCAGTGATTCTAATCACGAAAATCCCAGATAAACATTGATATTATGGTATTCTATGCTGATTTGTAATGGGAGATTTCTGAATACTATAGTATCCTTCAAAGGTGTAAAAGAATACGATATGACTACGTTTTAAATTATGGTAATTTCATAAAAAGCAACAAAATGTTTGCAGATGTCTATGTATTTAACGTATTAAGAATGATATAATCCAATAGTATTACACTTACATATAGTAATTCATAATTATATAAGCATGGAGGATGACGCATGGAAGAGACGTTGAATCTGGAAGACATTCTGGATGTAATCAAGAGAAACTTGATTATGATTATCAGTCTTACATTATTATTCGGGGCACTCGCTGCATTTGCGACTGCATTTTTAATGACACCACAGTATGAAGCGAAAACACAGATTCTGGTCAGCCAGGCGCAGGAGAGTGACGCGGCAGTGAACAACCAGAACATACAGGCAAGCCTGCAGTTAATTAATACATATAGGGACATCATTAAAAGTCCGACAGTTTTGGACGATGTGGTAGCCAACCTTGATCTTGAACAGACGACTTCTGCATTATCAAATCAAATCGCAGTGAGCAACCAAGATCAGTCCCAGGTCGTTACAGTGACGGTGACGGATGAAGTGGCAGAAAATGGAGAAATCATCGCCAATGAAGTGGCAACGGTTTTCCAGGAGAAAGTGGCAGATGTGATGAGCGTGGATAACGTCTCCATACTTGCGCCGGCAGATATTGGTGAAAATCCATCACCGGTTTCTCCGCAGCCTCTGATTAATATCGCAATCGGATTGATCCTCGGTGCATTACTCGGACTCGGCATCGCATTCTTAAGAGCATTTTTGGATAAGCGTGTGACAACGGAAGAGGAAATGCAAAAATATCTTGATTTGCCTGTACTTGGTACAGTGGCGAAATTCGATAAGTAGGGAGGAGGACATACTATGTTTGGTAAAAAAAATAAGCATTTGAATTATACATCGGGACCAAGGGATTTGATTGTTTCAAAAGAACCAAAGTCTCCGATTAGTGAGCAGTACAGAACAATCCGGACGAATATCACATATTCGAGTGTCGATACACCGATAAAATCAGTATTGTTTACATCTGCCACACCGAGCGCGGGTAAATCGACAACCGCAGCAAATGTTGCGATTGCTTATGCGCAGTCAGGGAAAAGAACATTACTGCTTGATGCGGATTTGAGAAGACCGACGACACATTACACATTTGAATTGAACAATCAAAGAGGCCTTTCCAACGCAATCGTGAATGATATGCCGCTTGAGAGTATTATCCGAGAAACAGATATTGAGAATCTGGATGTTGTCACATCCGGACCGGTGCCACCGAATCCATCGGAATTGATTGCATCCAACAAAATGGCTCAGTTTTTCAAAACCGTAACGATGCAGTATGACATGGTAATTGTGGACTCTCCGCCAATACTTGCAGTGACGGATGGACAGTTGTTGAGCAAAGTGGTGGATGGAACAATTTTAGTGACGAACGTAGAGTCAAACAATAGAGACAGTCTGACACATGCGAAGGACCTGCTTGAAAAGGCTAATGCGAACCTTATTGGTGTGGTCATGAACAACAAGAAATTAAAGAACAGCAAAGATAGCTACTATTACTACTATGGGAATGAAAAATAATGATAGATATCCATAATCATGTTCTGATCGGTGTTGACGATGGACCGCAAAGTGAAGAAGAAGCGACAAACTTGCTGAAACAGGCCATAGAAAATGGAATTACCGACATCATTGTAACCCCACATCACTATAGTGGGGATTTCATTAACCTTAAAAGTAAAATAATGGAGAAAATGGAAGAGATAACTTACATCATTAAAAAACATCATTTGGACATCAAATTGTATCCGGGTCAGGAAATCAGAATCAATGGTGACTTGGTGAATGAGCTTGAGTCCGGTGTCAATCTTCCTCTCAATCAAACACAGTATGTTTTGGTTGAATTTTCTTTTACAGAAATTGTGAGTTACGCAGAAAACTTGTTTTTTGATCTCCAAATGAAGGGTTATACGCCGGTCATTGCCCATCCGGAAAGATGCCGGCCGATGGCTAAAGATCCGAATAAGCTGTATGAGTTGATAGAAAAAGGTGCGATTGGGCAACTTACAGCAGGATCAGTATGCGGTGCTTTAGGGGAAGGAATGCAAGAAACAAGTTTGAAGATGATAGAACATAATCTGGTTCATGTCGTTGCGAGTGATGCTCACCATTCGACGATGAGACCATTCATGCTGAAAGAAGCATATCAGGTTATCGAAGAGAGACTAGGAGCAGAGTATGTGGAATACTTGAACCAAAATGCTGAGGCGATATTGAATAACAAAGAGGTCAAAGTAAGGTCGCCGAAGCAGATTGAAACAAAAAATAAGGGTGCTAAAAAGAAGAAGAAATTCTTTGGGTTATTTTAAAGGAAAGAAGTGTGTTGTTTATGGGAGCGAAAAAACGATATTTTCTCCTGCTTTTTGTAGATTCATTAATTGTTACATTTTCAGTGTTTGCAGGATATTATATCCTGGCACCATTTTTTCTACAGTATACATGGCCGACACTTGTTATTACTGCACTAATATTGCTAATCAGTCACCATTTATTCGCTTATATATTTAATCTTTATCATCGAGCTTGGGAATATGCGAGTGTGAGAGAACTGATTTCGATTACTCAGGCGGTCACTGCATCTATCGTTACTACATACATATTAAACATGCTTTTATTTCAGACGACATTTACTCGCCTGATGCTTATCACTTGGATGATGCATTTGATTTTTATTGGAGGGTCCAGGCTTTCCTGGAGAATGATGAGAAAACAGATTATCGGTAAAAATGCAAAAAATTTAAGACATAAGAAAACATTAATTGTCGGTGCAGGAAAAGGCGGCTTTCTCTTGATTAAACAGATTATAGACACACCAATTATGGAAATGAATCCGATTGTCGCAGTGGATGATGATTTGACAAAACAAAAGATGGAACTGGCAGGTAGAGTGAAGGTCGAAGGAACAAGAGATGATATTCAAAGATTGATTGAGAAATATAGTATTGAGAAAGTGGTAATCGCGATTCCCTCGCTTTCAAAAACAGAGCTGAACGAAATTCATTCTACCGCTAACCATGAAGGTGTTGAAGTTTTAACTATGCCGAATATTGATGATGTTATGTCTGGTAGGGTAGAAGTCAACTCACTAAAAAAAGTAGAGGTAGAAGATCTCTTGGGAAGAGAGCCTGTTAAACTGGACTCAGAAGGAATTGAAGAACAGGTTAGAGATAAAACAATCCTTGTTACTGGTGCTGGAGGAAGTATTGGATCAGAGATTGTAAGACAAATTTCTAAATTTCAGCCACGTGAAATAATTCTTTTGGGACATGGCGAAAATAGTATTTATAATATTCTTGAAGAGATTTCTTTGCTAAAAATAAATATAGAGTATATCCCTATCATTGCGGATGTTCAGGATAGAGAAAGAATGTTTGAAGTCCTTGAAATATATAAGCCAAATATTGTATACCATGCTGCAGCTCATAAGCATGTGCCACTGATGGAGTCTAATCCAAAAGAAGCAGTAAAGAACAATATAATTGGTACAAAAAATACAGCAGAAGCAGCATGCGAGTATAAAGCAGAAAAATTCGTGCTCATTTCCACGGACAAAGCAGTCAATCCACCGAATGTCATGGGAGCAACGAAAAGAGTGGCAGAAATGATAGTTCAGGAGTTGAATAGAGAATATAAGGATACAACGTTGGTAGCTGTTAGATTTGGAAATGTACTTGGCAGTCGAGGATCAGTAATTCCTAAATTTAGAAAACAGATAGAAGCAGGTGGTCCAATTACTGTAACTGATGAAAGAATGACAAGGTATTTCATGACTGTCCCAGAAGCTTCGAGATTAGTAATTCAAGCAGGAACTTTAGCTAAAGGTGGGGAAGTATTTGTTTTGGATATGGGAGAACCAGTAAAAATAGTGGATTTGGCTAAGAATATGATTAAGTTGAGTGGTTATTCAAAAGAAGAAATAGGTTTAGAATTCAGTGGGATCAGACCTGGTGAGAAATTATATGAAGAATTACTAAATGAAAATGAAGTTCATCCTGAGCAGATTTATGAAAAAATTTATATTGGAAGAACAAGAAGTGAGTACAACTTGGGAGAAATAACCAATCTGATAGAAAAGAAAAAATATAAATCTTTATCTAATTTAGGAAAGAGTCGAAATAATGATACAAACTCTTGATAGGCTTATTAAAATAATTGTTATTTTGTCTATAGTGTTTTCATGTATAATAAATGAATTCTATTATCTATCTCTCGGTCTATTATTTATTATTTTATTATTATATTTTAAGAGTTTTAAATCCATATATTATATTATATTTTTTATGATAATTTCAGGAAATGGTGTTTATATTTTTAATACTTTAAAATTACCATTACCTTTATTGTTATTAACAGTCATATTCTTAATATGTTCTATATCTTTTTTTAATTATAAATTAACGTATAGTAGTTTCAAGCTAATTATTATGTTAAGTGGGTTTTTTGGTATCTATTTAATATTTGGAAGTGTAAATGGGGATTATTTTGATATTATAAATATGTTTTATTATTTTTCTTGTGCATTTATTTTTGTTTTAGCTTTAGCAGGTAATATCTCAAACACGAATATGAAAAATATTCAATTCACAACTATATTGAGCTTAATATTTACTAGTTTAATAAGTATTAATGACTGGATCTTCAGTCATTCAATGGTTACAGCAGATAATTACTTTTATAGAGCAGAAGGCATATACGATAACCCTAATTTATTAGCTCAAAACCTTTTATTATTACTTCCGATAGCTTTTAATTATATAAAAAAACAAAAATTTTATAGCTTTATTGCCATCTCATTATTTATTATTACATTAATAATTAGCCAATCTAGAGGAACTATATTAACGAGCTTAATCATATTAATATTGTTTTTATTTGGTGATAAATATTTTTCTAACAGATTAAAATGGCCATTAAGCATTTTTATTTTAGTGATTGCTTATATGATTTTAATTAATTTGGGTGATGATTATTTAATTCGTTTCAAACTTACTGATGATTTTTCAAATTTAAGAGTAGAAGCGTTATTACTCGGAATAAAAAGTTTTTCAACATCTTTATTTGGTATAGGAATAGGGAATACATCTGAAAATTTACTTTCTTTATCCTCGCATAATATATATATTCATATATTGTCTGAAATTGGAGTTGTAGGGCTTTTCATACTTTTGATAATACTTTTTTGGCTACTGAAAACATGGATTAGAGCTATTATAAGAGATTTGAAGTTTACTTATTATTTAATTCCTATAATTTTAATGACAGGATTCTTCACACATAATTTATTAACTAATTTAGTTTTCTACCTTATTCTTACTATTATAGTATTTGAAAACAGTACTTTAAAGGAAGTAGAAAATGAAAAATAAAAAAAATATTATTTTTGTCATTATTCTAGCGGCCATGGCAAAAGGGATAGGATTACTTAGAGATATTGTTATTACACATCAAATAGGTTTCAATTACATTACAGATGCAATATTCGTTGTACTACCTTTGATTTTACTCCTGTTTTCAGTATTTAACACTGTAATTAAAACAGCCTTCAGACCTCTTTTTGCAGCAAAATATCTTGAAGAACCAATGAAAGCTATACATGAATTTAAAATCATCAGAAATAGTATGGTAATCATACTATCGATTATCATTCTATTTATCTTCCTATTTCCTGGTTTAATAATTAATTTATTAGTCCCTGGATTAGATAGTCAAAGTAAAGTAGTATCTATTAGTCTTTTGCAATACTCTATAATATCCCTGATTTTTATTGGTCTAGCAAATATTTACAATGGGTTTCTTCAATCGATGCAAGTATATGGTAGTGAACAATTTGTAAGTTTGATAAACAATACAATATTCATAATCATATTATTTGTGATGTATGACAGTTATGGAATCTCAGCAGTGGCAATAGCGATTATTATTGGCTCTGTAATGCAATATATTTACATGAAAATTCGTTTTGAACTTAAAACAGTAAAATCAGAAAAAAATTTGAAAATTGATTTGAAAAGTTTATCGCATTTCTTTATTGAGAATCGTTTAATAATTTACGGGGGCACTATTTCTCAACTTACTGTTATTATTGACAAATTTTGTGCGTCATTTTTTGAAGTTGGATCTATTTCTGCATTACATTATGCAAACATCTTGAAAAATTTACCAATCACTATAGTACTCATGATTGTGACGAATATATACTTCACTAATCTTTCTATAGATTTCAAAAAAGATAAAGAAAGGTTTTATAAAAGTGTAGTTAAACAATCAGAGATGTTATTAATATTTATAATACCAGTAGTTATATTCTTCATAGTAAATGCAGAATATATTGTAGATATTCTTTTTAATAGAGGCGATTTTGACCCTACAGGTGTCGTCATGATTTCAAATGCATTGATTGCTTATACCTTTGTATTATTATTTTGGAGTTTCAAGGAAGTATTTACCAAAGCTTTTTATGCAGCTAATAATCGATTAATACCATTTTTAATTTCTATAAATTCATTGTTATTAAATTTCATATTAAATTTAATTTTAGGCTATTATTTGTCATATATTGGTATTGCTTTAGCAACATCAATATCTACACTAGTTAATGGAATATTAATTGCTGTATTATTTAACATTAAAATAAAGAGAATCATTTGTAAGGCTCAATTCGTCTTTATTATAAAAATATTTACAATAGGAATAATTATTTTCCTGATAATAAATTATTTCAACTCTATTTTAGATTTTCGTATTTATATTAATTTAATTTTAAATAGTTTTATACTGTTTTTAACTTATGGAATATCTATATTAGCTTTTAAAATTAATAAAGGAAGTGTGAAAAATTAATATTACAATGATCATAAATAGTTTTTATCCTTTAATGGGAGGAGCAGAAAAACAGGCAGAAAGATTATCTGAGGAATTACTTAAAAATAAAGAAATCAATCAAATCAATATTATAACTAGACATTATTCAGGACTAAAAAGAAAAGAAAATTATAAAGGGATGGAAATTACTAGATTATCTGCTATTGGACCAGGAAAACTTAAACCTCTAACTTTCCTTATATCTTGTTTCTTTTATTTATTAATAAACCATAAGAAAATTGATATCTTTCATGCTCACTCACTTAGTTTTGGAGGATTTTCAGCGTCTCTTTTTGGAAGAATATTCAGAAAACCATCTATCTCAAAGATAGCAGGTGGAGGAAGCCCATTAGGTTGCGAAGCTGTAAATATGTATGATAAGGGGGGCTTTGCTCGATGGAGGTTGAATTTTCTAAAGAAAAATATTGATAAAGTAATAGCTATAAGTGACGATATTCAAAAAGATTTGCTTAAATTGGGTTTTGAACAAAAGAAAATAGTAAAAATTAATAATGGTATAAAATTTAATGAATCTGAAAATAAAAATATAGATATTATAGAAATGTCTAAAAATTATCAAGTTTTTTGTTATGCAGGAAGATTTGAAAAAATTAAAGGGATAGATATTTTACTGAAATCTTGGTATAAAACTTCGAGAAGTTTTAGAAATAAAAGCAGGTTAATAATTATAGGTAAAGGCTCAATAAATATTGACTCTCAAATTAGAGATAGTAGTGTTATTAATATTGGTTATGTAAATAACACTGAAGAATATTTAATCGAGCATAATACTTTCATTTTACCTTCAAGGTATGAAGGTATTTCTAACGCTCTATTAGAAGCAATTAAAAATAAATGTTTAATCATAGCTTCTAATGTTGGTGGAAATAAAGATATTATAGAACATAAAAATAATGGTTTACTATTTGAAAAGGAAAACGTTAATGATCTAACTAATAAAATTGAATTGGTCGATGAAATTGAAGAAGTGATAAAGTCAGATATGATAAAAAAAGGATACACTGGTATTAATAAAAATTATAATTTAAAAAGCATTGCGAACTCTTATGCAGCACTTTATAAGGAGTTGATTAATTAACATGAAGATTGTACATATTACTCCTTCATTGGCTGGTGGTGGCGCTGAAAGGATGATTAGTAAAATAAGTGAATACGATGATAAAAATGAACATGTAATCATTACATTATTGGATATGGAACAACATTACGAGATTAAAGAATCGAATATAATTGCCCTAAAAGCAAAAAAAAATATATTTAGTAAAATATTATTAATTACTCGATTAAAAAAAAATTTAAAAAAATTAGATCCGGATATTGTTCAAACATGGTTGAAAGCTAATTTTTATGTTCCTTTTTTAAAAGGATTCTCAGATATTAAAATTATTTCTAGTTTTAGGAATGGTTATAACGGTTATAGTAATAAATTCATGATTTTTTGGTATAATAAATTATTAAATATTTTTGAGGGGCATATATTTGTTTCGAACTCAGCACTTAATGAAAGATTAAAAGTAGGATTAATATTTAATAATAGTACTGTAATTACCAATGGTTTTGAAATTCCAGATTACAATAAAATCATTAAGAACAATACCTTAGTAATTGGTCATATGGGTAGATTTCATAAGGTTAAAAATCAACAATTGATAATTGACATTTTTAAAGAGTTTTCTATTGAAAAAGAAACTGAATTAGTATTAGCGGGAAAAAATCTTAGTGAAAACTTGAATTTTACAGGAATACCATTAAATAAGCTGAAATTGATGGGAGAGATTAAAAACATTGATGAATTTTATAAAGAAATAGATGTATTTATATTGACATCGGATAGCGAAGGATTTCCAAATGTTGTTGGTGAGGCGATGAGTTACGGAATACCAGTCATCTCTACAAATGCAGGAGATAGTCATAAAATTATTGGAACCAGTGGTTTTCCTATTTTTAAAAAAGAAGAAATATTTGAAATTCTTGAAATGATTTATGAGGACAGAGAGATATTAAAAAACAAAAGCTTATTATCTAGAAATAAAATTAAAAATGAGTATTCCTTGCTTGAAATTATACATCAATATCAAGAATACTATAGACATATAGGAGGAAAAAAATGAAAATATTAATTACTGGCACAGCAGGTTTCATAGGATCTCACTTGGCAAAAAGACTGGTGGATAATAATTATGAAGTCATAGGAATCGACAACATGAATAATTATTATTCTACACAGTTAAAAAAGGATAGATTAAGTATATTACTTAAAAACCAAATCAAAAACTATAATATTAATCTAGAGGACTCAGAAAAAGTAATGTCTGTTTTTGAAAAGGAAAAGCCTAACGTGGTGATAAATTTGGCAGCGCAAGCTGGTGTGAGATATAGTCTTGAAAATCCACATGCATATATAACAAGTAATATAAATGGTTTTACAAATATTTTAGAAGGATGCAGACATCACAGTGTAGAAAATTTAATATACGCTTCATCGAGTTCAGTTTATGGAGCTAATACAACTAAACCTTTTTCTACATCGGATAACATAGATCATCCTTTGAGTCTCTATGCCGCAACTAAAAAATCCAATGAATTAATGGCTCATACTTATAGTCATTTATATGATCTTCCTACAACTGGATTGAGATTTTTTACCGTTTATGGTCCTTGGGGAAGACCAGATATGGCATTATTTAAGTTTACAAAAGCAATTGTAAATAATGAATCTATTGATGTTTATAACCATGGAAATATGATGAGAGATTTTACTTATGTCAATGATATTGTTGAGTCAATAGTAAGATTGGTGGAAAAGCCTGCTATACCAAACCCCAAATGGTCAGGTGATAATCCAGATCCAAGCTCTAGCTATTCCCCTTATAAAATATATAATATTGGTAATAATTCGCCTGTAAAATTGATGGAATTTATTGAAGCAATAGAAAAAAGGGTAGGAAGAATAGCTAAAAAAAATTATATGGAACTGCAAGCAGGGGATGTGCCAGAAACATATGCAAACGTGGAAGATTTATTTGAAGATATCGATTTCAAACCTGATACTAAAATTCAAGAAGGTGTCGACGCTTTTGTAGATTGGTACCTTGATTATTACAAAATTAGATTATGACATGAAAGAGAAATTAGATGGTTAGAAAATAGTATAAGTAGACTTTGAACACATTAGCTTACCTATATTAATTGATCTTAATAAATCTTGTAGTGTTACGGGGCTTGATACTAATTGTGTTCTCAACACCAGGTTCTGTATTATCACTGTAATCCTGCGCTAAAAATTTAAAAACTAATTGATTTTTATTAATCAAAAGGACTGTAATAGAGATTTATTTAACTGTTTAGTCTTCATGCTCTGAATTTAGCAGAAGGTTTTAACGAGTTTATTATAGCGATTATATTTTTAATTTCTGTGGATTCGTATCTGTTTTTATGATAATGATTTATCAGAACGTAGATTCAGCTGTAGCAAATAAATAATGAGTTAGCAAAAAACAAACAATTCTTAAGTGAATTGAAAGAAGCAATGGATTGAATATGCGCTAGATTAATATTATTGCAGTTTTACGACTAATTCAGAGGCGTTTTCATTGAAATATTCTTACAATATTTTCTTTACTTTAAAATAAATATACAGAAAGAAGGTTTGTTATGAATAAACTAATATATAAAGTTAAAAATAGATTAGGAAAAATCAACCCAAAAATCAGGGCAGATTATTATAGAGAAAAAAAAATCCTAAATTGTGGTCTGGGGTGTGAAATACATCAAACTGTAGTTTTGGGTGCTGAACCTTATTTAATAACTATCGGCGATAATGTAAAAATCACCGCCGATGTTAAGTTTTTTACTCATGATGGGGGAATGTGGGTTTTAAGAAACCTGGGAATTAACCCTTATGCAGATAAAATGGGAACAATTGAAATTGGAGATAATGTGTTTATTGGTCAAAATGTTATACTCTTGCCTAACATTGTTATAGGATCAAATGTCGTTATTGGGGCCGGTAGTATTGTAACAAAAAATATTCCTAATAACAGTATTGCAGTGGGAGCACCAGCTGCTCCAATAATGAATATAAATGATTACTATAAAAAAAACATAAAAAACATACATAATACTAAAGAAATGAATGCGATAGAAAAGAAAGCATATTATTGTAATTTGTTTCAGATTATGAAATGTTAAGATTTTTATTTACTGTGAATAATTAGACTTTTACTCTGTTACGAAATGGCTATTAATTTTGATATCTACTCTTTTTAATTTCAGGATAAGGATAAACTTTTAGCAATTCATCTTTTTTATTGTGTTTATAATTTTTTTTGTCGTATGAGACGTTTTTTGCAAAACTTTTTTCTGCATATTCATCTGTACTCATTATAACTTTTGCCGGTTGTCCAGCTACCACTGTATTAGGAGGAACATCCTTAGTAATTATAGAGCCTGCTGCAATTACTGAATCGGGACCAATACTGACGTTAGGTAGAATTATAGTGTCTCTTCCAATAAAACAATTATCATGTATGGTTATTCTCCCATATTTTATTACGTTTTTATATTTTTCTTGTTTTCTAAAAACCCAAGTACCTCCGTCATGAGTAACAAATCTGACATTACTAGAAATAGTTATGTGGTTTCCAATACTGATTAAATAGGGTTCGCTACCGAAGTCAGGTGAACCCATAATACGAAGATCTTTTCCAATCTTCAAACCCTGCTTGACAAGCTTATTCATTTTTACATTTCTGCGAAAGGATAATAATTTACCAATAATTTTAAACACAACCTTATTATAATATTTAACACTATCATAATACTATTAATCTTAAATTCCAATGGATTATATAAAACATTTTGTGTTAATGAATAAATGTTATGGAAAGATATCCATATAATGAAATAGTAACAAACTGAAATATTAAGTGTCATAATCAAGTTCTAATATATAATAAACTAAAATTGATAGGAGACAAAGTATACAATGAGAAAAATAGCTGTTGTTGGTTTAGGATATGTCGGTTTACCCGTAGCTGTTTCATTCGGTAAAAAACACAAAGTAATTGGTTTTGATATAAATGAGGAGCGTATTCGAGAATTACGAAAGGGTTATGATCGAACAAATGAAGTTGAGAATAATGATTTAAAAGAAGCTAATATAATATATACATCCGATAAAGAAGAGTTAAAGAAAACTGATTTTATAATTGTAGCTGTGCCTACTCCCATTAATAAGCATAATCAACCCGATTTGGCACCTCTACTAAAAGCAAGTGAAACAGTAGGCACTGTATTAAAAGAAGGTACAATTATTGTTTATGAATCCACAGTATATCCTGGAGCTACTGAAGATGATTGTGTTCCAGTACTTGAAAAATATTCTAACCTTAAAGCTGGAGAAGATTTCTTTGTTGGTTATTCTCCTGAAAGAATTAATCCTGGTGATAAAGAACATACTTTTGAAACTATTACTAAGGTCGTAAGCGGTCAAACACCAGAAGTATTAGATATAGTTGCTGAAGTTTATGGTTCAGTGGTAAAAGCAGGTGTACATAAAGCTGCTAATATTAAAGTAGCAGAAGCTGCTAAAGTTATTGAAAATACACAAAGAGATGTAAATATCGCTTTAATGAATGAATTAGCTGTTATTTTTGAGAAAGTAGGCGTTAATACAAGAGATGTCCTTGAAGCCGCAGGAACTAAATGGAATTTCCTGAAATTCTCACCTGGTTTAGTAGGAGGGCACTGTATCGGTGTAGATCCATACTACTTAACACATAAAGCCCAAGAATTAGGCCATCATCCTGAAGTGATTTTAGCGGGTAGAAGAATCAACGACAGTATGGCAAATCATATTGCGTCATCCATCATTAAACAAATGTTAAAAAAAGGAATAACAGTGGTGGGAACAACTGTTAACGTCTTAGGATTAACATTTAAAGAAAATACACCAGATTTGAGAAACACCAAAATCATAGAAGTGATTAAAGAGTTGCAAGACTTCGGCTTGAATGTTGTGGTAAATGATGTTGAAGCTGACCCTGTCGAAGCAGAGAGATTTTATAACATAGAATTAAAGAAAAAAGATGAATTAAGACGGTCAAAGGTAGTTGTTTTCGCTATACCTCATAATGACTATAGAGAAAATAAAGTAGACTATCTAAATTTAGTTTCAGAAGGTGGTATTATTTTCGATATTAAAGGCATTATAAAAGATAGTGATATAAAGGCTAATCAATCTATCTGGAGGCTGTAAATGAAACCAAAGGTTGTACAAGTTGCTGCTATTGACTATTCTATTGTGAAACTATTGGCGAATTTAAATGAAAAGACAAAAAAAGCTGGTTATGAAGTGCATATAATAACGAGCGAAGGTCCTTATAAAAAGCAGTTAGAATCCCAAGGTTACATAGTGCATAACGTTGATATTGAAAGAAAAATCAAACCTATGAGTAACCTGAAGTCAGTACTAAATATCATGAAAATTTTAAAACAGATCAGACCTGAAATATTGCATGTACACACTCCAATTGCTTCAGTTCTTGCTAGAATAGCTGGGAAGCTTGCCAAAGTTTCTAATATAATATATACAGCACATGGTTTCTATTTCCATGATGATATGCCTAAAAAGAAATATAAACTTTTCTTTGGAATTGAGAAATTTATGGGGAAATACTTTACTGATTTTATATTTACTCAAAGTAAGGAAGATTATGATTTAGCAGTTAATAATAAGTTTAGACCCGAGGATAGGATGCTTTGGATCAGTAATGGAGTAGATTTAGAATACGAGTTTAATTTTAAAAATTTCCAAAATCTTTTAGAAATGAAACAAAAGTTAGATTTTAAAGATAGTGATTTTATAGTTACATTTGTAGGCAGGCTTGTTGAAGAAAAAGGAATACTCGACTTATTGAAAGCATCTGAAGAATTATCGGAAAATATTAAAATAGTAGTTGTTGGAGAGTTTCCTGAGAAAGAGCGAGATGCTACTATAAATGAAAAAATTGAAGAATTTAGCAATAGAGAAAATGTGATTTTCACAGGACAAATAGATAATATTAACGAGTATCTATTTATAAGCGATGTTTTTTGTCTTCCTTCATATCGTGAGGGTATGCCAAGGTCAATTATAGAAGCAATGGCAATGAAGAATGCAATTATTGCTACAAACATAAGAGGTTCAAGAGAAGAAGTGCTTGATGGAGTTTCTGGTTTCTTGGTTGATATAAAACGAGAGGATTTAATCAGAGATAAAATCATTCAGCTTTATAATAATCAAGATTTATTAGAAAGTATGAAATTGGAAAGCTACAAACGTGCGCATAAACTCTATAACGAAAATGATGTTATTGAGAAACAATTATCAGTATTCGAAAGTGTGATTAAAAAGTGAAATTCATAGTTCTGAGTACTACATCTAAACATAATAACAACCTTTTGAAACTACCTGATAAAAATATATTTAATAATATGAATTCGAATTTCTTAGTAACGAATCTTGAGTACCTTAAAATGATTATAGAGGAATATAATCAAAGTAACATATTCTTTTTACTTGATACTGAAAAAAAACAGGGGATTTCACTGTATGATGAAGCACAAATAACGAATAAAATAGACTATAAACCTAATGATTTAACAATGGAAGCAGCTGATTTAACTTTATTAAATTATTTTGACAAAAATATTTCAGAGCAATCTATAGCAATTTATGGAACTGGGAATATAGCTTTTAAGTTAGCTCTAAGATTATCTGAAAGAAATGCAGATATATTTCTCTATGGACGTAATAAGAATAAAGTGAGAACTTGTGTAGAGGCTTTAAGACAAATAACATTTGATCAAAACCTAATCCATTATGGAGATACTAAAGTTAAAGTGGATTGCTTAGTTTCTTGTGTAAGTGCTGATGAAATTATTGATGTTAAATATTTAGATATATTAAAACAAAATTCTTTATGTTTAGACGGAGGAATAGGGAATTTCTCAAAAGAATTTATCAAATTATCTTTAGAAAAAGGACATGAAGTAAGAAGATTGGATGTTCGACAATCACAAGAAATTATGGATGGTTATATTAATTCGAGAATTAATTCGGAATTTAGTAAAGTCATTGGTAGAGATACAATTAAAAACCAGTCAGTTGTAGCAGGCGGTATCATGGGTCTTGATGGCGAAATTATTATCGATAGTATTACTAAACCTTCCAAAGTCATAGGAATAGCCAATGGTATAGGAGGTGTTAAAAATGAGTCAGAGCTTAACGATGAAGAACGTGAAAACATCAAGGAAGTTCAGTCGTATATTGAACAGAATCTCTAAGAGAGTTCTTGATATCGGTGTAAGTACCGTAGCACTTATAGTTGTTAGCCCTCTCCTCGTATATGGTTCTTATAAAATCAAGAAAGAAGACAATGGTCCTGTATTATTTAAGCAAAAAAGAAGTGGTTTGAATGAAGAAACTTTTGAAATGTATAAATTCAGATCAATGAAAGTAAATAATGAAGTGGTAGGCACTCACTCTAATAATGATCCATATGAAAATTGGAATGGTAGAGTGCCGGATGCTTTTGTTTTTAAAAGTGCTATTGGGCATAATCCAAACGTTACTAATATAGGAGCTTTTATTAGAAAATATTCTGTTGATGAACTGCCACAAATTATTAATGTGCTAAAAGGTGATATGAGTATTGTAGGTCCAAGACCGGAAATCATACAAATCACTCAGCATTATGATGCAAAACAAAAGAGAAGACTTGAAGTAAAGCCGGGGATAACAGGCTGGGCTCAAGTGAACGGTCGAAGTGATGTAAATCATGGAAAGAAGATAGAGTATGATTTATGGTACATAGAAAATGAAAATTTTTGGTTGGATATCAAAATACTATGGATGACCTTCATGCAAGTAGTAAGAGGTAAAGGGTCCGTATAATAGCAAAGAATAATCAGGAATAAATTACTTGAAAAAAAATCCTCATTCGAATTATTATTCGAATGAGGATTTTTTAATGGAGATAATAATATCAGCGGAAATTGTCATATATAAAGAGGAATGAAGTAAGTTAAGTTGAAAAGATACGGAGAAAAAGAGATTTATTAATATATGTCTATATCATTAATAATTTACATAATTTTGAAAAAATAATCAGAATATTCAAATATCTATGTCAACCACAAATGAAAATGTCCCAGGTATTTAAGATTTAGCGTTTACTTTCC
This sequence comes from Salinicoccus sp. HZC-1, assembly GCF_046736035.1. GTDB lineage: Bacteria > Bacillota > Bacilli > Staphylococcales > Salinicoccaceae > Salinicoccus. The sequence goes on from NZ_CP177130.1 coordinate 754,853, forward strand.
GGCCGGCGTCCCCTGTGCTTTTCACTGGGGATGCCGGCGTTTGTTTTGTCTGCGTTCCAGGCGCTGCAGGTACTGTTCATAAGAGCGCTGCTTCCACGGATGCGAGAGCGGCGGAATCCAAATACTGCGGATCGTTTTCTGGGGCACCGGCTCGAATGCAGCGGCGTGGGCGTCGACGGCCGGAATCTCTTCCAGGGCATAGATCTGGTCCTGATGAGACACAAACAGCTGTCCCGTCCGGGTTTCAATCACCATGACCCTGGTTTTTCTGTTCAAGTAGACAGCCTTGCCGGTCTCTGTGATCAATTTATATTTCTTGTTCTTATACTGGATCGCATGGCCGTTATCAATCGTCCGAAACTCGAACCGGGCGAGGATTTGGTTCAAGTCAAGCTCGGCAGGCAACGTTTCGAATACCGAGGGATACGGGGCCGGATTCACGGCAAACCGACGGTTAAACTGGGGGATATAGGTTTCCAAAAATTGATTTGCGGTCGCAACAGAGGTAATATTGTGTTCAGCTAGTGCTTTCACTAGCCGGTCTTGTAACGTGCCGAAAGCCCGCTCTACGCGGCCTTTGGCTTGGGGGATGGAAGTCGTCGAAAGCTCGATCCCCAGCGTCTGACATGCATATCCATATTGGGTATTGGCTCTCGGGGTGTCGTCCCGGGAGCCTCTTTTGGTTTCATAATTAAAGACTGTGCGATTATCCGTCAACAGGCGGTACGGGATGCCATACTGTGTTAAGCACTGTTCCGTGATCGCGTAGTACCCGTTTAACGTTTCCTGATGATCAAACCAGGCCCCGACAATCTGACGGGTACAATTATCGATGGCAATGTGCAGATGGGCGTAATCGTGTTTCTCTCCAAACCACTTGTGCATGGAGGCATCCATCTGAAGGCGTTCTCCAAACGCTTTGGCCCGTGGCCGGGTCGGATGGGCTTTGACCGGGTCCACCAGACTCACTTCCACCAGTAAGGCTTCTTCCCGTCGGGTCATATGACTGGCAGACTGCGCTTTCTGTTTCAGCCGGTCTTTCATCCGCCGCTTTGTCTGCCGGTTCGCTTTCGGAGACAGCGTATTAACCCTGTCCATAATGGTTAACAGGGCCGTATAGGAAATGGGGATGTGTTCAGTCTCTCTCAATTTTTCATGAAAATGCTTAAAGTTATACCCTTCATACTTTGTCCGGTACAACCGGATGATTGTCCGTCTCAGATGCGGGTCAAGGGTTGTGGCGGGTTTTCGGCCGGCGTTGCCATGCTGGAATCCCTGTCGGCCGTTTTTCCGGTAGGTCTGGATCAGCCGGTTGATCTGTCTCCGGGTGAGATTCAACTCAATCTCCGCTCTCGTCTTTGTTTTCTGTCCATTCACGACGGCTTTGATGACGCGATACTTATCCTGTTCCTTCATCGTCAGATACTCCTTCATGATGTTCCCTCCTGATATGTATTCTCTATAGTGTATACCAGACCGGGACATTTTCATTTGTGATTACCTAGGACATTATCACTTGTGTTTCACAATATTTAACTGAATATTCAAAAATATATTGCATATTTATCGTCTTCTGCTTATAATGATTAAAAGTACATAAATGTTGTAAAAAGTAATGTAGTTACCTCAAGTGAATCCATAACTGTGATATATATAAATATAATAATATATAATCTTACTGACTGGGGTGAGGGTATGGGAGAATCAGTGAATCTGGAAAAAGCTTTGGAGATTATAAAGAAAAATATGACTTCACTTATTATTTTGGCTCTGGTGGTTGGAAGCATCGCTGCTCTCATTACTTTCTTTTTAATCCCTCCGCGTTACCAAGCCCAGACGCAGATTTTGGTCAGTCAATCCGAAGAGGCGGAGAATATGAACAATCAGGATATTGAAACCAGCCTTCAATTGATTGGAACGTACAGTGATATCATACAAAGTCCTATTGTCTTGGAGAGCGTCATCAATAATCTGGAACTGGATCGGTCTTTTTCGAGCCTCTCTGATCAGGTTGAAGTTAACAACCAGGAACAGTCACAGGTGCTTAGTGTAACTGTGACGGCTGAGAGTATGGCAGAGGCTGAACGTATTGTGAATGAGATAGTAGGGGTTTTTCAGGAACAGGTGACGGGCATCATGAATGTCGACAATGTTTCTATCCTTTCACCGCCAAATTTGGAAGCGGATACAGAACCTGTGTCCCCAAATCCTTTGATCAATATTACTGTAGGAACTGTTTTTGGTCTGATACTCGGTCTGGTTCTGGCTTTTTCCAGAGCTTACTTTGATAAATCAGTTAAAAATGAAGAAGAAGTGGAGAGACACCTTGATATCCCTGTGGTCGGGTCAGTATCAAGGATAGAAGAATAAGAGGGGGTCCGGACGATGAAGGGCAGGAAGATGAGCAATGCAGTTGCAGGTCCCAAGAAGATTATCGTTGCCACCAAACCGCATTCCACTGTAAGCGAACAGTTTCGTACTATCAGGACCAATATCATGTATTCCAGTATCGATAAACCAATCAGATCGGTTCTTTTTACATCCGCTGTGCCGAGTGCCGGGAAGTCCACGATTGCAGCCAATATGGCAATCGCCTATGCGCAAGCGGGTAAAAAAACATTGCTGCTTGATGGAGATCTGAGACGGCCGACATGTCATTATACATTTGATGTCGGTAACCAAAAAGGGTTATCCACGGCTATTGTTAACGATATCTCTCTGGAAGAATTGGTCATTAAAACAGAGTTCGATATGCTCGATCTGATTACATCGGGACCGATTCCGCCGAATCCATCGGAATTGCTGTCGTCCAAAAAATTGGCTCAATTTGTAGATAAACTCAAATTCCAATATGAAATGATAATAATAGATTCACCACCATTGTTATCTGTAACGGATGCCCAGCTCTTAAGCAAGCGGGCGGATGGAGTGATTCTGGTCACTGATGTGGAGAATAATAATCGCGATCATCTGCTGGAAGCAAAAGAACTGTTGAACAAAGCGGATGCCAATATCATTGGTATTGTTCTAAATAACCGGTATACAAAACATAAAACAAAAGACGATTACTATTACTATCAGGCGTCGCATGACGGTTGATTTTTAAATAAAGAAGATATTTGTATATCTTATAAATTAGGATGCGCACGATTGCTCAATCATGACATCATGCAGGGATTGAGGATGACTGTTTTAAAAGGGGAATTGTGCAGAAGCTTATAAATAGAAATGCGACTGTATGATTTTATAAAATGTCCACTCAAATTGCAACGGGTGCTGGAATATGAGTGATCGGGAGGAGATGAATGAGAAGAAAAGAGACGTCATGCTGCAGGAGTCTATACGTCGTTTGGAAAAGTGTAAGTAAAAAATGAATTTATTAGAAGCGTGCAGAGGAGATTTCACTTAGAGAGGTCATAGTGAAATCATCCAAGCAATTACAAGAATGCTTAAGGGTGCATTCAAAAAATCAAATAAGGGTGCATCGGAAAGAAGAGGATAATATGGGTGCTAAGAAACGCTATTTTCTCTTTCTCTTTGTCGATTCGTTAATCGTCACTTTTTCGGTGTTTATCGGCTACTACATTCTCATGCCGTTTTTCTCGGAGTATTCACTGACTGTATTAGGGGTCACAGCAGTGCTGCTCCTTGTAAACCACCATCTATTTGCTTATATTTTCAATCTTTATCACCGGGCATGGGAATATGCTAGTGTCAGGGAACTGATTTCAATTACGCAGGCCGTAACCGCCACGATGGTCGCAACATCCATATTGACGTTTCTCCTGTTTGAAATGACTTTTATGCGGCTGATGGTCGTGACATGGATGATGCATCTGATTTTCATCGGCGGATCACGGTTATCGTGGAAGTTGATTCATCACCAATTGAACGGCAGAAAATCACATGGTCCTAAAATGACAAGGACGCTCATCTTCGGGGCAGGAAAAGGCGGATCTCTGCTCATCAAACAGATGCTGGATAATCCGGCTATGGGCATGAATCCAGTGGTGGTTGTAGATGATCATCCATCCAAGCAGAACATGGAACTTGGAGGAGGGGTAAAGGTCGAAGGAAAACGTGAGGATATCGAACGGCTGATAAAAAAATATGACATTAAAAAAGTCGTTATCGCCATACCCTCTCTCAGTAAAAAGGAACTTAAAAAAATCCATGCACTTGCTAATATTGATGGTGTAGATGTGCTGATTATGCCGAACATAGAAGATATCCTGTCCGGCCGTTTGGAAGTCAATATGCTGAAACGGGTTGAAGTCGAAGATCTGCTCGGACGCGAACCTGTAGAACTGGATATAGAAGGTATCGAAGAAGAGGTGACGGATAAAACGATACTCGTCACGGGTGCAGGCGGCAGTATCGGTTCAGAAATCGTCCGTCAGATCGCAAAGTTCCAGCCGCGTAAAATATTGCTGCTCGGACATGGGGAAAACAGTATCTATACGATATTGGAAGAGGTGCTGGACAATAAGAATGACAACATCAGCTACGTGCCGATTATCGCTGATGTACAGAACCGCAAAAGGATGTTCAAAGTATTTGAAAAGTACCGTCCGGATATCGTCTATCATGCAGCAGCGCATAAGCATGTGCCGATGATGGAGTACAATCCGCAGGAAGCAGTGAAAAACAATGTGGTCGGGACTAAAAACACTGCAGAAGCAGCCTGTTATTTCATTGCAAGGAAATTCGTCATGATATCGACAGACAAGGCAGTCAATCCCCCGAATGTGATGGGGGCTACAAAGAGAATGGCTGAAATGATCGTGCAGGCGCTGGATAAAAAATGCGCTGACACGACGCTTGTCGCGGTAAGGTTCGGAAATGTCCTGGGCAGCCGGGGGTCGGTCGTGCCCAAGTTCAAAAAACAGATTCAGCTGGGTGGTCCTGTCACGGTGACGGACCCAAGGATGACAAGATACTTCATGACAATTCCGGAGGCTTCAAGATTGGTCATCCAGGCAAGTACATTAGCCGAAGGCGGTGAAGTGTTTGTGCTGGATATGGGAGAGCCTGTGAAAATTGTCGACCTCGCTAAAAATATGATTCGTCTGTGCGGTTTTGCAGAAGAGGATATCGGCATCGAGTTTGTTGGTATACGGCCCGGCGAGAAACTTTACGAGGAACTTTTGAAAAAAGAGGAAATCCATCCTGAACAGGTATATGCAAAGATATACCGGGGCAGGGTTACGGAATCATCACTCAGCATCATTGAAGCACAGCTCAAGACTTTTCTGAGCATTGATGAAAACGAATTGAAAGAAATGTTGCTCAGTTTTGTCAGTCAGGAAAACTTGCAGCGGGAAGAACTGGAACAAGTGAGTGCAGGCTAGGATACTGGTATGACGTTGCTCGGAATTGATGAATATAGATCATTATAGCTACAAGTTTACTTGGTGTGTATGAAGTGGATCTGACCTGATTTACTTTGCATTTTGAGACCCGCTTCCATTATTCAGCAGATTCATTATGCCCGAACCGGTGTCCACCGGAAAAGACTGGATTATGAACTTTCATCAGATAAAAGAAGCATGAACGGCATCAACCAGAAAGAAATACTATTTTAGAAGCATTTAATACGAACAAAGCAGAGACGCAACAAAGACGTCTTAAGACTGGATGATTATTGCTCTGTAATATCTCTTGGTCGGGTATATTACAGAATGCTGCAGGCAACTGGATGTTTTTATAGATATTCCACTGCTGACTATCAGATAATCATTCATTTATATCTGTATGTGTTCCTGACGCATCAGATACCAATTAAGGGAGAGGTGACTAGATCATGTCTCAAACTAGAATACTATTATCATCCCCCCATATGGGCGGTAATGAAAGGAAATATGTAAAAGAAGCATTCAAAACAAACTGGATTGCACCAGTTGGAAATAACATCGATGTATTTGAAAATCAGATTAAGGAATATACAGGCATAAAAGCAGCTTGTGCAGTATCAAGCGGTACAGGTGCGATACATCTTGCGCTCGATTTGTTGGATGTAGGCAAAGATGATATCGTCTTTTGCTCTTCATTGACCTTCGTCGCGAGCGCAAATCCAATCCTTTATCTGGGAGCGAGGCCTGTATTCATTGACTCAGAGCTGGAGACCTGGAATATGTCTCCTGTTGCGTTGGAGGAAGCCCTGGAGTTTTACAAAACACACGAAAAACTGCCAAAAGCGGTCATCATCGTCAATCTTTACGGACAGTCCGCCCAGATGGATAAGCTTGTTGGAATTTGTGATAAATATGGGGTCCCTATTATTGAAGATGCCGCAGAGTCACTCGGTGCGGTCTACAAAGGACGAATGAGTGGGACATTCGGGAAATTCGGCGTTTTTTCCTTTAACGGCAATAAGATCATTACCACTTCGGGCGGGGGAATGCTCATTTCAGATGAAGAGATAATGATCAAAAAAGCGCTTAAGAAAGCGACTCAATCGAAAGAAACAGCAGCCCACTATCAACATGAGAATATCGGATATAACTATCGTCTGAGCAATATCTGTGCAGGAATTGGAAGAGGGCAGATGGAAATTCTTGAAGAACGGATCAGACAGAAGCGAGCTATTTTCGAACAATATGTATATGGCTTAGGTGATGTGGAAGCAGTGGAATTCATGCCGGAACTTAAAGGTTCATTCCATACCAGATGGTTGTCTGCACTGACCATAGATTCAAAAATATTAGGAGTCACTGCAGCTGAAGTCATAAAGCATCTGGCTGAAAATAATATAGAAGCACGGCCTGTCTGGAAACCGCTTCATATGCAGCCGCTATTTGCCGGTTATGACTATTTCAGTGAAGGAGAAGATAACTCTAAATTCCTTTTTGAAAATGGTATCTGCCTTCCGTCCGACACAAAAATGACAGTGGAAGAAATCAGCCGTGTTATAGGATCATTCAGAGAGCGGATCCACGTAGATAAAATTTTCGCCTGAAACAGTGTTTAAGCCCGGTCGGGAAATAGTCAGGGAATATAATCGGGGTTTTATGTAAGTAGAATATATTCCCATGACACTCCACCGGTCAACTATTTAGTAGTGATTTACGGCTGAAAAACTGAGGAGGAACGGTTTTGAAAATGAACAGTTATGTCAAATCAACAACGGACGGTTTGTTGAAAGCCACCAACTCTTTTTATCTTGTAAAGATTATAGCGGGGGAATACTTCAATATACTTCGGAAAAGGAACTTGTACCGAGACGTGCAAATCAGCACGCAGCAGGAAAATGAGATCCAAAAGCTGTGGAAAAAGCATTATGGGAAGAAAATCTCCACCAGATGGCACCGTCTGTATCAGAGTTATTCCGGCCACTATAACAAAAAATATTTTCCCGAGATACTCTTTACCACCAGACTGGAAAGAAAGCTCAATAACCGGGAGAAGGGGCGGATGATCAGTGATAAGAGTTTCCTGCCCATGTATTATCAGGATATTGAAGGTGTCAGGATGCCCGATACCTACATCATCAACAACAGTGGTATCTTCTATACCGGCGACAGGAAAATCATTACCAGAGAAAAGGCAGTTTCCATTCTCGAAAACAAAGGGGATGTGGTGATCAAACCCACACTCGATTCGAGTTCCGGTGATTCAGTTGCGCTCTTTGATTTCCGTAATGGCGTGAATCAGCGCAATCAGAGACCTTTGGATGAAGTCCTTGAATCCTATCAAGAAGATTATATTGTACAGGAAAAAATCATTCCGAGCAGCAAACTCAAAGAACTGTATCCTGATTCTATAAATACCCTGAGAGTCATCACTTATCTTATTGAAGATGAGGTTTTCCATGCCCCCATTACATTGAGTATGGGGAGGAACGGCAGTCATGTCGACAATATACAGGCCGGAGGCGTGTCTGTGGCTGTATCTGACGAAGGAGTACTCGGCAGTGAGGGAATAACGTATTTCAGAGAGGTGCATAAATCCCATCCGGATACCGGCACTGTATTTGAAAATCATAAGCTGCCAAAGATAGATAGTCTCATCAGAGTGGCAAAGGAAATGCATGAAAAGACACCGCACATGAGAATCGTCTCCTGGGATTTTACACTGGATGCAGAAGATGAAATTGTTCTTCTGGAGATCAACATATCCGGGCAGTCCGTCTGGTTTCCTCAGATGGTCAGCGGAAAAGCGATATTCGGAGAACATACGGAAACAATGATCAAAACGATACGCAGAGGCTAGAGGGTGAAGCACAGTATTTCAACTATTTGTGCAGGAACTATGTTCATATCGTTTCAGGTCAGAATTTCACCTCAATTGTTCTATGAACTGAAGTGAAAGAAAGGACAGGTGCACTTGATGAAGAAGATACTGGTTACAGGAAGTGCCGGGTTCATCGGCTCCCATCTTTCAGGAAGGCTCCTGGATGATGGGCATACGGTCATAGGCATCGACAATCTCAACAGTTATTATGATGTCAATCTTAAGAAAGACCGTTTGAATCTGCTGCTCCAAAACAGGATTAAAAACTATGAGGTGGACATATCAGATACAGATAAGGTGATGAAGATTTTCCGAGAGGAGAAACCGGATATAGTAATCAATCTGGCAGCCCAGGCAGGGGTCAGATACAGCATGGAAAATCCGCATGCCTATATCACAAGCAACATCAACAGGTTTACCAATATTCTGGAAGGGTGCAGGCATCACGAGGTGGAGCAGCTCATCTATGCCTCCTCCAGTTCGGTCTATGGAGCCAATACTGTGAAGCCTTTCTCCACTACAGACAATATCGACCACCCGCTCAGTCTCTATGCTGCAACGAAAAAAGCGAATGAACTGATGGCCCACACATACAGTCATCTGTACCGTCTGCCGACAACCGGCTTAAGGTTCTTTACGGTATATGGTCCGTGGGGGAGACCGGATATGGCTTTGTTCAAATTTACTAAGGCTATTTTGGAAGACGCACCGATCGATGTCTACAACAACGGCGAAATGATGCGGGACTTCACATATGTGGATGATATCGTTGAAGCGATCGCAAGGCTCTCGGGTCAGACACCGCAACCGGATCCTGCATGGAGCGGGAACAAGCCAGATCCAAGTTCAAGCAATGCACCGTATAAAATATATAACATCGGTAATAATGCGCCGGTCAGACTGATGGCATTCATCGAGGCGATCGAAAACGGGCTCGGCAAAACGGCTGAAAAGCATTACATGCCGCTGCAGCCCGGGGATGTGCCTGAAACCTATGCCGATGTGGAGGATCTCTACCGCAATATTGACTTCAGGCCCTCTACGGATATACAGACCGGGGTCAATCATTTTATCGAATGGTATCTGGCTTACTACAGCAAAAACAAGGTGGCTTAGTGAACAGATTATATTATCGCTCTTCAATAAGTTTCAGCATATATATGAAATGAGTGATGCAGGATGAATAGGAAAATTGGTGTTGTCGGACTCGGATATGTCGGTCTTCCTGTAGCGGTCGCCTTCGGCAAAATCGGGGAAGTCATCGGTTTCGATATCAATGACAGCCGGATAGAGGAACTGAAAGGAGGATACGACCGGACGAATGAAGTGGACAGGCAGAAATTTGAACTGACGGATGTAAAGTTCACTTCTGACAAGGAAGTGCTTCGTTCGGTCGATTTCATCATCGTTTCGGTGCCGACGCCGATCAATGAACATAACCAGCCGGATCTCGGTCCATTGATCAAAGCGAGTGAAACAGTCGGTTCTGTACTCACTGAAGATGCTATCGTCGTCTACGAGTCGACAGTGTATCCGGGAGCGACCGAAGAGATCTGTGTGCCGGTACTGGAACAGTTTTCGGGACTTGTATGCGGCAGGGATTTCTTTGTCGGCTATTCCCCGGAACGGATCAACCCAGGAGACCGTGAGCATACGTTTGAGAAGATAACGAAAGTGGTCAGCGGACAGACACCGGAAGTGACGGATATTATCGCTGAAGTATACAATTCCGTTGTTAAAGCCGGCGTATATAAAGCGGAAAGCATTCAGGTCGCAGAGGCGGCCAAGGTCATTGAAAATATACAGCGGGATGTCAATATCGCGCTGATGAACGAACTGGCAGTCATTTTCAACAAACTCGGCATCAGTACCAGAGAGGTGCTGGAAGCCGCCGGGACGAAATGGAACTTTCTGAAGTTTTCTCCGGGGCTTGTCGGCGGACATTGTATCGGGGTGGACCCGTATTATCTGACCCATAAGGCCCAGGCAGTGGGTCACCATCCGGAAGTGATTCTCGCCGGCAGGCGGATCAATGACAATATATGCAAACATATTATTTCATCGATGGTCAAAACGATGCTGTGTAAAGGCCTTGTGGTGCAGGGGGCAACAATCAATATGCTGGGTCTGACTTTCAAGGAGAATACACCGGACTTGAGGAATACTAAAGTCATCAACCTCATTAAAGAACTCCATGAGTTTGGCTTCAATATTGCGGTGAATGATCCTGTGGCTGATCCTGATGAAGCGAAAAGATTTTATGATATCGATCTGAAAGATAAAGAAGATCTTGGGAAGACGAATGTCATGATGTTTGCGGTATGCCACGATGAGTACCGTAGGAATAAGAGAGCGTATCTTGATTATCTGAGTGATGACGGCCTCGTCATCGACATCAAGGGAATCATTGAAACAGAAGACCTGCGCGGGACACAGACTGTGTGGAGATTATAAAAAGCGGTTCGGTTTATGAAAAATATTCAGTGGAAAAGCGGTGTTTGAAGAACAAACGGAGAAAGGGCCGGAATGGTCCGCATCTGACAAAAAATAAATAAGCATTTTTCGCATTCTTGAAATCCCGGCAGTGGGTGCATTAGGGGTTTCTCCAAAGAAGGGGAGTGTCGATCATGCTCAAACAAAGGACAGGAAAACCGGGGTATGATCCAGGGAAAAATGATACGGGATTAACAGGAATGGAATGCAGTAACACTGAGGACGGTCCGTCAGGTAAGACCAGCGGCTCTGAAGGTATACGATATGAGAGATAAAATCCTGCATGTATGCTCCACCCTGCTCTTTTCATTGAACCAATGGATTCAGGTCATCCTCATCACAAGAATGATCGGATTATATGAAATGGGATTGTTTTCCTACTTTCTGGCAATCGTTGCACCGCTCGTACTGTTCAGCAGATTCTCGTTTTCCGATCTTGTACCGACGCAGAGGAAATACAGCTACGGGTATACGATGTTTTCCAGATTCAGAAGCATTCTCAACTATATCTTCCTGTTTTCAATGGCGGTTTTTGCACTGACGCTTGATCTCAATCCCTATGAAATAATCTGTCTGATACTGTTCAGTGTGTTCAAATTCTTCGAGACGAAAGAGGATTTCATCTACACGGAAAACATTGCGGAATCCAATATAAATTTTTTGGCACATTCCAAAATCATCAAAAGCATCGTGACACTCTCTCTTTTCGCAGTGGCTGTATTCGTTACGCACTCTCTGATGGTTGCGATAATAAGCCTGCTGATTTCACAGGTGCTCGTCTATTACATGTATGACAAGAAATTTTCATCCTATGACAATTACCAGGCGCGGCTGTTTGGGAGAATGCATTTCAAGCATATTTTCTGGCTGGGACTCGGGCTGTCCGTCGTCGGACTGCTGTCTTCCCTGAATGCAAATATTCCCCGTTACATCCTGGAGCATTACCACAGCGTGGAAGACCTAGGTATTTACGCGACCATCATGTACTTCTCAGCTATTGCGCTGAATATTGTGATCACCATCAACCAGAGCCTGATTGCCGAATTCGCGTCAGCCGCAGCAAAGAGTCTGCGGAGGTTCTATACGTCATTCCTAAAATTGATGGCGCTCTATGTAATCGTGCTGCTTGCCGGCAATATCATCCTGATACTGTATGGGAATGACATCCTGGTGTTCGTCTATGGCGCGCAGTTTGAAGGCTACCAGACAGAGATGCTGCTGCTCGGCGTATTCATCAGTCTGATCGTATTTGAGAAGTCGCTTGAAATGGCGCTCAATATATTCAATCTCTATAATATCCAGGTCATACTCCAGATGGCGAACTTCATTTTTACAGTAGTCCTGTCGATTTTGTTCATCGTGCCTTTCGGAATAAGCGGCGCTTTCATCGTGGCAATCATCTCAGCATTCATTGTTTTGGTTGCGCAGGTTTCAACCATACTCTATACAAGGAAATACTAAGTCCGATTCTGGAGGTGGCAAATGCTGCTCATATGGATTGTTACGCTAATATATCTGTTTATCGGCTCTGCAATGAATCATTATTATTTCCCGGACAGCACGTATCTGACAGTGACATTCATATGCATCACTTCAATTTTACTGCTGCTGTCACTTCTGATCGGATACTCAGAATTTCTTCTTGTCATTTTTCTCAGCTTCGTCACGAGAGTGTTTCTGCTGTTGGTCGACCTTTACAAAAAGGATCTGTTTACGGTGCCGCACAGCGGGGATGACACAGAAAACTTCTACGCGACAGGCATGAGGGTTGCAGCGGATTTATCCCTGCTGAGCGAATCCATCTACGGCGGTGTGTATTCACATCTATTGGGGATTCTATTCCATATTTACGGAGATGACAGGCTGTTCGTCCAGTATCTCAATATACTGGTCGCAATCTCAGCAATCCTGATCGTGATTCGGATCTTCAGAATGCTGGAAGTGCCGCATCGCACCCAGATGATCCTTGTACTGGTTATGGGGTTCTTTCCGCATTCGCTGATATTCTCAAGCATATTGCTTAGGGAGTCCATCATTTCACTGCTGGTCGTCCTGTCGCTCTATTGCTTTATCAGATGGTTTAGGAAAAAAGAACGAATCAGTGCCTTTTCGAGTGTCATATTGGTCCTCTTTGGTGCCGCGTTCCATTCGGCAATCATCGGGATACTGATCGGCTATCTGTTTGGATTCATCTTTTACCGGCATGATCAAAAAGCATTCAAATTCACAGTGGAATCCGTTGTACCCTTCAGTATATTTACACTGATCATGACCTATGTCCTGGTTTTTCCGAATATCGTTTCCGGACTGCCGATTTTCAACAAGGTGGACCAGGTACTGAACAACAATGACAACATCTACGAAGCATTTACATCGAGCAGGGGGGATACCGCGTATCTGACAGGACTCGAGGTCAATAATTTGTTCCAGGTCGTTCTGTTCTCGCCCATCAAAGTGATCTACTTCATTGCTTCACCAATGCCATGGAGCGTCAGGAACGTGAGCGATCTGATCAGCTTCTTCCTGGACGGGGTATTCTACCTTTTCGCTCTCGCGGTATTTATCAGGAATATTGATGTCATCAGGAAACGTCCCATATTGGGGATTCTGCTGCTGAGCATTCTTGCCGGATGGCTGATTTTCGGGCTTGGCATTTCAAATGCCGGAACGGCGCTCAGACACCGCTTCAAATTTTTCTATTTCATCATCGTCGCCCTTGGGGTGGCATGGTCGAAAAAAGATAAATAGAGAATATGCAGTATTGAAAGTGTATTTTAGCAGTATCTTAAGCGGGTGCATTATTGAAAATAACAGGGTTTGGAGATGTAGCTTATGCCTAAGAAGATTATTCAAGGAGTCACTTCTTCGCTGAGTATCCTGTTCGTCAGGGAGCAGGTCCAGTTCATCGAAAATCATGGTTACCAGGTAACAGTCGTCTGTAATAAGGATTTCGAGATCTCATATGACGGCATCACAGTCGATCATATTCCATTTGAACGTGAAATCAGTCTCTTTCAGGATATCCGGACGCTCTACAAATTGTTCAAGTATTTGAACCGCGAAAAACCGGACATCATCAATTTCAGTACACCAAAAGCCGGACTGCTCGGCATGATTGCAGGCCGCATCGCCGGGATAGGTACACGGATCTATATCCAACGGGGGCTGCGTCTTGAGACAGCCGAAGGGATCAAAAAATATATCCTCTATGCCACTGAGAAAACGGCATGCACATTGAGCACGCATGTCATTGTCGTTTCAGACAGCCTGGAGGAAGAGATGGTCAGCAGGAAACTGCTCAGACGGGAAAAGGTGGTCAGAATCGGCAAAGGCAGCAGTAACGGAATCGACACAAAGAAGTATGATCCGGCTGTTATCAATTCAGACCGGTTGGCCCGATTGAGAAATGGCCTGGGTATTGAGCCAACGGATGTCGTCATCGGTTATATCGGCAGGCTGACAAGAGATAAAGGAAGCAACGAACTGATCGAATCATTCGTTGACCTGGCTGATAAATATGATCATCTGAAACTGCTGCTTGTCGGAGATTTTGAAGAGAGTGATCCGATTGAAGAAAAAAACAGCAAGAGGATACACTCCCATGAAAAGATCATCCATTGTGCATATACCGACGGAATGGAATATTACTACAGCCTGATGGACATCTTCGCCCTGCCGACCTATCGCGAAGGGTTCAGCAATGTCAGCATCGAAGCGCAGGCAATGGGCGTGCCGGTCGTATCGTTCGATTCGACCGGTGCCAGAGACACTATTGAAAATAATCGGACCGGGCTGGTTGTGAAAAGCAATGATGCGGAAGGCCTGAGTGCTGCTTTGGAGGATCTGATCCATCATAGAGAGAAACGGGTCCGGCTGTCAAAACACGCACGCAAATTTATTGTCGATAACTTTGACAGGCACCATATGCAAAAAGAGCTTTTGAAATTCTATAACACTCTCGGAGAACAGGGTGATTACAATGTTGAAGAAAATGATGAATACATCGGTGCATAATATCTACTTCAAGTCGCCTGTGTTCATGCAGCATGCATTTACCAGTGCATACGGCTATAAATTAAGGCGGGAAAGATACAACCATCTGTATCGGCAGTCGTTCAGACGCTATATGGCGGGGGACTTGGAAACGGAGGAGATGCTGGCTGATTTCATGCACCATCTGAAACAGAATATTCCGATCTACAGCGACATTAAAATAGATGAAGGAAACCTTTTTGAAAGTTTTCTTGCCCTGCCGATGACAGAAAAGGAAGACCTCAGAAATGAGCTTGAAGAGCGGTCCCACACAGTGGGGATCATGCGCAAATCAAGAACAAGCGGGACGACCGGTGAAAACCTGGCCGTCTATGATTCAGAATACGATCGGGCAGACAGGATGGCCTATCTGGACTATATAAAAGCGTTGAACGGCGTGGAACCTTTCTCAAAAAGGGCTTCCTTTACCGGTCAGGAGCTCACGCCGACCGCTCACAGAAATGTCCTCTGGCGCTATAACATGCCAATGAATCAGATACTTTATGCAACGTATCATATGACACCGGAGAATGTTAGGTATGTATATGAACATCTTGCCAGATTTAAACCGGCCACACTGGACGGATTTCCAACATCCATTCACATGCTTGCCAAATATATACTGTCGGAGGGCCTGAAAATTGAGTTTGAGGTGAAAGGCATTTTTCCAACTGCCGAGACACTTCTGCCTCATGTAAAGGAAGATATTGAAAAAGCATTTAATACAAAAGTTATCGATCAGTACTCCTCTGCAGAGGGTGCACCGTTCATCTATGGTACGGCGGATGATGAATATAGGGTCGGACATGAGACAGGGCTGATTGAATTCGAGAAAGTCGGGTTCCATCTGTATGAAATGATTGTAACCAGCTTCATCAACCGGGCCACGCCGATTGTACGTTACCGGATCGGGGACCAGGTGGAAATCCATTCCGATAAAGATTACTTGAATTCATTTGAAGACGATATCCATATAGAGAGAATCATTGGCAGACAGTCGGATTATCTGCTCGGCAGCCGGTCCAATAAAGTGACTAATGTAAACATTTCCTGGGTCGTTGATGGGCTTGAAGAGAAAGTCATTCAAATGCAGTTCATACAAAAGGAAAAGAATCGTTTTGTAGTGAACATTGTGGCTGAGGATGATTTTGAAAAAAGCGATGAAAAAGTGATCCGGGACAGACTCGCCCGCCGTCTGGGGGAGAAGAGCACATTCATTTTCAACTATATGAAAGCAATACCGAAAGAAAAAAGCGGCAAGGTACGGTTCATCATTAACGAGCTGGAGTGACAGGAGCCAAACAGAAGTCTGATACAGCGCCTATGGGATGAAAAGGTGTCTATCTGCACGTCACGATGGAAAGATGCATAGAGTCACTCGAGTGAACACGCCGGTTTTTATTCGCGGGTATTATAAAATGCCGTCACATTTGTGTTGAAGGCAATTTTGATGGAAAAGCGGGCAGCACACACTGTCCGGCTTAATTACAGTCTATGAGATAAGGTGATCTTAATGCTGAAAGAACTGATGGGTGCCTCGACACACACTCTCTACTACAAGTCGCCGATATTTTTACAGCACGCTTTTACCAGTGCATATGGCTACAAATTAAAACGGGAGAGATATAACCATCTCTACCGTGAAGCCCTTGAACGGTATGTCAGGGGAGGAATTGACCAGACACAGTCATTGATTGATTTCATGCATCATCTGAAGAGGAACATAGCGGTGTACGCGCATATCGAAATTGATGATCAGAACATCATCAGCAGTTTTCTCAAATTGCCGATGACAGTCAAAGCAGATTTAAGGTATGAACTTGAAGCGCGCTCCTGCAGGAAGGGACAGATAAGATTTTCAGGAACGAGCGGAACGACAGGAGAGAGTCTGGCCGTCTATGATTCGGAATACGATCGTGCCAGCCGGATGGCCTACCTCGACTATATAAAATTCCAGAACGGTGTGAGGCCCTTTGCGAAACGCGCTTCATTTACCGGTCAGGATCTGACGCCGCCGGATCACAAAAATATACTCTGGCGTTATAATATGTCGATGAATCAGACCCTTTATGCAGCCAACCATATGACTGCCGATAATATCAGACATGTATATGAAAATCTGGTCCACTTCAAACCGGTGGCACTGGACGGTTTTCCCTCCGCCATTCATATGGTGGCAAAATATATGCTGTCCCATCATATAAAGGCGGACTGGGATGTGAAGGCGGTATTTCCAACGTCCGAAATACTGCTCCCGTACGTAAAGGCGGATATAGAAAAAGCCTTTGATACGAAAGTCATTGACCAGTATGCGAGCGGGGAAGGGGCACCGTTTATATATGGCGGGACGGGCGATTCATACAAAGTGGGACACGAAACCGGTCTCTTTGAATTCCAAAAAGTGGGATATCACCTGTATGAAATGATTGTGACCAGTTTCATCAATTACGCCACGCCAATCGTGCGTTACAAGATTAATGATCAGGTTGAAATCCATTCTGATGAAAAGTACTTGAATTCATATTTTGATGATATAAAAATCACTAAAATATTCGGAAGAAAGTCGGATTATCTGATTGGAAGCAGACAAAATAAAGTAACCAGCGTCGGGATTGCCCGGGCAGTGGAAGGGATTGAAGATAAAGTGGTCGCTTTCCAGTTCGTACAGAAAGATATGAAGCAATTTGTCGTGAACCTGGTAGTGGAAGATGACTACGGAAAAAAAGAAGAGAGAATCATAAAGGAACGGGTTGCCCGCAGATTGGGCCGGGATAATCACTACCAGTTCAATTACCTGGAGGCCATACCTAAAGATAAAAACGGCAAGGCCCGCTTCATCATCAATGAAATAAGTGAGATGAAGTGAATTCATTGTCGGGGAGGTGTGCCGGAATGAAAAGAGTATTCGATATCTCAGCCGCAACACTTGGGCTGCTGCTCCTGTTTCCCTTGATGGCCATTACCGCTGCACTTATAAAGATGAAAATGGGCGGCCCGGTCATTTTCAGACAGGAGAGGCCGGGATACCATGGGGAACCGTTCGAGCTGTATAAGTTCAGGACGATGACGGATGAAACAGATGATAATGGGGAATTGCTGCCGGATGCAGAACGACTGACACCTGTTGGAATAATGATCCGCAAATACAGCCTGGACGAACTGCCCCAGCTGATCAACGTCATCAAGGGAGACTTGAGTCTTGTGGGTCCGAGGCCTTTATTGATGCAGTATCTTCCATTATATAATAAGAGACAGATGGAACGTCATGAAGTGAGGCCCGGGATTACAGGTTGGGCCCAGGTGAACGGGCGCAACACGATACCATGGGAGGAAAAATTCGAAATGGACGTGTGGTATGTGGAAAACCAGTCATTTTGGCTGGATATCAAAATACTGATTCTCACCATACAGAAAGTGCTGAAAAGCGAAGGGATCAGCCAGGAGGGGGAGAGCACCGCCCGGGCATTTAACGGGAATAAAGCAGACAGCTGATGCAGATTTCCTTTGGTCGGGTAATAAAATCTGCATATGAGCTGTAATACTGTCATCGGCTTTGTCGGGAAGCTCGTGGACGGGTCAATACAAAAATCCAATTAAGGGGAGGGGTGACTGGATGTGTCTCAATGGAGAATCCAATGGTTATCACCTCATAAGGATTGCATAGGGAAGGGACGTTTGAAACAAGTATTTAAAATGATTTGTGTTGCAGATGCCTGTTATGAAAATCGCAGAAAGAGATCTACGGGTGCAAAGAGTAATAGGTCAATGCGTAAGTTTGAGACAGAGAATGATTCCCGTTCGGATACAGCTTGTGAAGCAGCCGGTAAAGTCATCATGAAAACATTCATGAAGCGAATCCATTTAGATTGCCTCTTTCCTGAAACACAAAGGTGTTAAGGGGAAATTTAGAGTCTTTGGAATCTAATGGAGGGCTTACTATGAATAATGATATCTACTTTACTCGGGAATATGCACAGGTGAACGAGCTGATTGAAAGTGGGGAATCACTTTATTTTGAAGTCAAAAGCAGGCATGGCCATATTACACTGAGTACGATAAAAAGAGAAATAGGTACTCGAATTGATGGTGAGCAGTATTATGACCTGATCAGTCCATACGGATATGGCGGACCGGTGATTCATAGTTATACAAATAAGGAAAAATTACTTGCGGAATTTGAAGCCGTATTCACTCACTATTGTAAGAGAAATAATATTGTATCTGAATTTGTCAGGTTCAATCCGTTGTTCCAGAACCAGGAACCCTTCAGGGAAATATATGATGTCAGTTATCTCAGGAACACTGTAGGGACAGATTTGAAATGCTCGGAAGATACATTTCAGAGTGAATTTTGCACGACGGCCCGCAGGAAGGTCAGAAAACTTTTAAGGGACGGAAGATTTTCATGCGAATTGACAACAGGATTCGACAATATCGAAGCATTCATCGATATTTACAACGATACGATGATGCGGCATAATGCCACCGGATTTTATTATTTCGACCGGGAATACTTCTATGAAATGAAACGGAAGTTCCCGAATAACCTATTCACGACGAGTGTATATCATGAAGGTGAGATTATCGCGATGGGCTTATACTTCATATCCGGGAACATCATTCATGATCATTTGAACGGTACCAAAGCAAAATATCTGAATTACTCCCCGGCCTACCTTCTAAAATATACGGCGATGAATTGGGGAAAAGAGAATGGATTCTCTGTCATCCATTATGGCGGGGGTGTTTCCAATTCCGATGAAGACTCAGTTTTGAAGTTTAAGAAAAGGTTCTCCAACAACACAGAGTTCAAATTCCATATCGGCAAAAAAATATGGAATCAATCAGTATATGATAAACTATGCCGGATAAAAGATGTAATGGGTGATACGGAATTCTTTCCGGCTTACAGAGCAGGAGACGGCCAAAAGAAAAAAGTGGCGGTGTAATCCATATTCCGAAGGCCGGTGTCATGCCTGACCTTCGGAATATATTTATATCTTTTATGATTGATCTGCAGATTGGACATTACAGGAGTGGATGCACCTGCTCATAAAGAAGAACAGGGCAAGCTTGGGAAGATTTATTAGAGGGACGGCTGTCTCCCACTCAATTAGGAGGACCTATGAAAACAAGGATCATAGTAATAGTCATCTGTCTTTTATTGCTGGCATTGCTTATTGCGCTGGTTGACAGCTTTAACCATAATTACTCAGATACTCCTGTAGAAAGTGATCTGATCGTGATGCTCGGTGGTGATGGCGGACGCATGGAAAAAGCAGCCGAACTCTATCGCGAAGGATATGCAGATTCCGTGCTGATCACCCCCATCGTTGAATCAAATGCTTTATCCCAGAGCACCGCGCTCGCGAAGGAATACGGTATTCCTGAAGAGGCATTGGTCAAAGAATATGAAGCCACGAGCACTTATACCAATGCATCGATTACAATCGACATTATGAAAGAAAATGATATGACATCTGCTTTGATCGTTACAAGCGACTACCATGTCAAAAGATCTAAATACATCTATGACAAACTGAATGACGAGGGATTCGAATTCAGATATATTCCAGCATTATCCGATGAGGGAGAGAAATGGTATGAGGGAAGTGGAGCCTTTTATGTATGGCGCAGTGAATTGATCAAATTATGGGCATATCGTCTGGGATTATATATTTGGAGTGAGTAGGGAGAATTGAGAGGAGAGAAAGCGAAGAAGTGTCGTACTTTGTCTAGTATTGATACTGCATGGTATGCTGAAATTAGGACATATGAAAGTAATTACGCAAGAGTTTAAAATCAGAGTGAAAATTAATGAGATGAAAAAGCTTATAAGTTTATAGAATCTACATGTTTTCCATTTGAAAGCATGTAGATTTTATTTGTAGATATTTAAGTGACTTAATTAAAACTTACTTAATTCAGATACCAAGGTTTTCTAGAAATATTTCATCTTTGAAATCACTTTAAACATCGTAATTTATTAGAAAAGTCAGTGTATATTTTTGAACTATATAAATTGATTTAAAGATTCTATAACCAACTGAACGTGTGTATAATGGAGTAAATACTCGTCAAGATAAACTGTGACAAGTGGACAACAAAAGACCACAGGTATCTATATATCTAACTAGAAAAAGTGGGATTCAAAGAGATCGAGCTTGGATTCCATCAGCAAAACCAAATGTCTAACGGGTGCACACACAGCACAACAAGAGTGTTCGAAACCTTCATTATGAACATACAACGTATCTATTGATGTCGGTTTTGAGACCTATGCTAACAGGATACTAAAGAAGATTACGCCAAACGCGAAGACAAGTGGGATATAGGTATTACCTGCGCGGCATGTCCAAATTCCTAGTACAACTCGCTAATCTATAAACGTTTGATGTATATACTAAAATTGGAAAAGGATCACTCGAAAAAAGACAAATATTTAAATAAAAAAACTTTCCCTATTTTAAAAATGATGGACGGCGAAAATGGTCGCTGTTGTTTGAAAATGAGTAGATGACCCTGAATTACCAGGTAATTCAGCAGATATGATTTAAAAAAACGGCACATCTTTCCCGCTAGGCGAGTACACAGATATCAAACTGCCCTATACGCTGGATTATGAAATCGGAAAAACATATTGCATCGCGAAACAGAGAACTATGATGCCGCTGTGTTCCTGGAGCTTCTGGAAAAATCGTCATAATTTTGGACAATGCTCGGATTAATAATTCTAAGCAAATCCAACAATTTTTGAAAATAAATCAGGGCCGGTTAGAAATCGTGTTTCTGTTTCCGTAGAACCCATAGTTCAGTCTATATGAAGGCATCGTTCGTCAATAATGTCTTTTTTCTCAATGTTCAAAAGGTTATACTGAGTGTCCACGCATTCATTCAGAATGTTAGCGACGGAATGAAGTTATCGACCGTTTGTGTATGAGACTTTATTTTAATATCTCTAATTCAACTTATATATTATGAAAGCTCTTATAAAAATAGGTAATACCGAAGTAGAGAATATATTTAATAAAGAGAAAAGAATAAGTATATTTTAAGGAAAGAAATTTTAGAATAGAGAAATTAAGTTGATAGTAAGTCTATTTAATAGGGGTTTTATCCTTTAACTGAGTGCCTAATATGAGGAGGTTTTAATGTGGAGAAGATATATAATAAAATTTCGGAGAAGGAAACAGGGTTTTCAAAAAGTTTCAAAATGATAGCAGAGCATTGTTATAAAGATCCTCATATTTTTGCGATGTCTTCCGCTACAGAAGCAGGTAATAAAATTGGAGTGAGTGAAACAACGGTTATTAGATTCGTGAATTTCCTTGGTTATGATGGATATACTAGTTTCCAAAAAGATGTCATTGAGCAACTTTTTTCTAAGGGGAATTTGAAGAATTATAAAGAGGATAAATCAGAAGCATTAAAAAGAAACGGTTCTATTAAAGAGTCAATATTATATGATATAGATGATTTACAGAAAATATATAATCAAATATCCGAAAAAGATCTTCAATTAGTAGTTAATAAGATTTGCGATGCTGATTCTATTTTTATTTCGGGTTTTAGAGCTTCTCATCCTTTTGCTAATTGGTTGTCTTATGCATTAGATTTAGTTAAAGGAAATGCTAGAGTATATAGTCCTACTGTAGATGATGTATTTATAAGAGTAAGTGAAATGACAGAAGAGAGTGTATTTATTGGCTTTTCTTTTCATAGATATGCTAAAGAGACAATACAAATTGCGAAATTAGCCAAGGAACAAAGGTCCACCGTTATTATTTTTACAGATTCAACATCTTCTCCGATTAGTAAAGTGGCAGATATAGTTGTTCCAATTCAAACATACAGCAGATCTACTTTAGACGTGACAGTAATAGTTTTTTCTATTTTAAATAGTATAGTTTCAGCAATTTCAGCTATAAATAATGAAGATTTTCAAAAAAGATCAGAAATGTTTGACTCTGTAAACTCAGAAGACTTTTACTTTAAAGGTTATTTAGAATGATTGATAAGTTTAATATCTAATTCTGTAAACTTATTGTTTATAAAAACCACACTTAAATTTGGTAGTTACCCCCAAAAGTTAGAGTTTATATTATGAGACAGATTGGCTGGTGTGTGTCCGGTATTCGACCGGACTCATGCCAGCCAATTTTTGTTTCGATCGTTCATGGTTATACCAGTGGATATATGTTTCTATTCTTTGCTTTAACGCATCATAACTGACTAAGGCTTCGCCATAATACATTTCCTGTTTTAACAGCCCGAAAAAATTCTCCATAGCGGCGTTATCTGCACAGGTCGCTTTGCGGGACATACTTTGGAAAATCCGGTTCTGTTTCAATGTCCGGACCCAGTGATTGTGCTGGTAGTGCCAGCCCTGATCGGAATGGATCGTGGTGCGGTAGGTTGCCCGTGCCTTTATAATATCCATCGCTGCGTGTAAAGGGTTCATGACAAGATCCAACGTGGGCCGCTTGTTGATTTCAAATGTAATGATTTCACCGTTGTAGAGATCCAGGATTGGATTTAAATACAGCTTCTCCTCCCCGAGACATTTGAATTCTGTAATGTCGGTCACCAGCTTTTGAAGGGGGATCGGAGTGCTGAACCGGCGGGCCAGGCGATTTTTCGCTACTTTTCCCACATGCCCTCTGTAGGAATTATACTTACGGGATTTCCGCATGAATTTCACACATTTTAATCCGAGTGTCTGCATGAGCCGATAGACTTTCTTATGGTTAATGACATAGCCCAGTTTTCTCAATTCATTGGTGATGCGTTTGTAGCCGTAGCGTTCATGGAACTGTTTAAATAACGCAGTAATACAGCTTTTTAATTCTGTATCTGGATCTGCTCTGTCCAACTGTTTGACGAGATAGTGATAGCTGGCTTCCGGAATCCCCACCACAATAAAAATATCTTTCAGTCGGAATCCTTCCCCTTTGAGTTCGAATGCCAGTTTTGCCTGTGCTTTTCGTGAGAGGCATTCTTTTTCCGAAAAGCTTTTAACTTTTTTAGATAGGCATTTTCCAATCTCAGTAATTCATTCTCGCGCTCCAGCGCTTCTTCTCGCGTGAGCTGCTTTGCTTCTTCCTGCTTTTGTTTCTTCGGTTTCCCGGCCATAGAAGGGCGCCCCTTTGGTTTTGGTTTCAGGCCTTCTACACCGTCTTTCTGAAACGTTTTCATCCAATGGAGAATGAGCGCGGGATTGTTCAAGTTAAATTGAACCGCCGTTTCTGGATAAGAAGCCCCTGTTTCTAATATGAATTGTATCGTATCCAGTTTAAATTGGACAGGATACACTGTTTTTACAGCCTTTCGTGTAATCCCTGTCACGCCCTGTGCTTTATAGGCCATTACCCAGCGCTTTATAGGCGTAGGGTCGGGTATGTCATACTGCTTCGCCAATAACCGATACCCCAGATTTCCATTCAGATATTCAGTCACCAGCTTCAATTTAAATGCATCGCTATATTTAGCCATAGAGAAATCCCCAAAAATTAGATTTACAACTCTAACTTTTGGGGGTGAGTACCATTTAAGTGTGGTTTTTATAATTATTATTCTGAAGAATTTCAATATTCTAATTATTTAATTGACAAAGTACACACTATCACTTATATTTTAATAAAGTGTATGAGTCATTTTTAATAATAAAGAAGTATAAACTTTATTATTGGTAAGGAGGATAGAGCACAGAAATTATATTAATCATTGTTGGAAAAGTTTTGCACATGAGAATTTACTCTTTTTCGTTAAGTTTTTATCTAAAAGGGGTGTGGGATGTAATGAAAACTAAATTAGTAAGAGAAGATCGTAGATTTAAGCAAACTTATAAAGAAATGATTTATACACTTCTATTTTTTATATTCAACATATTATTGGTATTTGCTCTAGCATTTATTCCAGGTTATAACGTAGATGCACATGAAATTGACTTAATTTTTGGTTTTCCTGCTTGGTATTTTTATGGAGTGATTTTAGCTACTATCCTATTATGTATCTTAACTTATTTAATGGTTAAATTTTTGTTTAAGGATATGTCACTTGATGCTTATGAAGAAATAGAGGAGGAAGAATAATGAAATGGGACATTTTAATAGTGATAATTATATACCTCTTAGCAACTTTACTTGTTGGTGCATATTTTCATAAGTATTTAAGGAAATCTGAATCTAATTTTGATGAAGAATTCTTTGTCGGAGGGCGGAGCTTGGGACCGTTAGTCTTAGCATTTACCATGGTAGCCTCTACTGCGAGCGCAGGAACATTTATAGGAGCGACTGGTGTAGGATATGAACAGGGATTCAGTTGGCCGTTAGTCATTGCCTCTCAAACTGCAATGGGTGTTTATATACTGGGGATACTTGGTAAAAAATTTGCAATAATAGCAAGAAGAATAGGAGCAGTGACTATCACTGACTTTTTGAAGGCAAGGTATGAAAGTAATGTAGTAATTATTTTTAGCTTATTAGGCATTCTTATATTTATAAGCGCTTACATGATAGCCCAATTTGCTGGAGGCGCACGAATTCTAGAAGCAGTAACTGGATTTCCATACCAGTGGGGATTGCTGATTTTTGGAAGTGTAGTTGTATTACTTACGTTATTTGGTGGTTACAGAGGCGTGGCAATAACAGATGCAATTCAAGGGGTAGCAATGATAATAGGAGGAATATTAGTTTGGATTATTATAATGGTAAAGACAGACGGGTTTAGAGCTATAGTAAGCCAGCTTGCTGTAGAGCATCCGGAAATGGTTACTTTACCAGGTGCTAGTGGTACAACTCCATCATTATTATTTTCATACTTTTTATTATTTGGAATTGCAATGTTGGGGCTTCCTCATGCTGCAGTTCGAGGTATGACTTTTAAAGATTCAAAATCCATGCATAAGGGGATGGTCTACGCCATCATAATTATGGGTCTTTTCTCAGTTGGATTTGCATCAATAGGACCTATGGTTAGAATTTTAGTTCCTGATATAGAGGTGCCAGATTTAGCACTAGTGACTTTGATAGTTGAGTTAGTACCTGGCTGGTTAGCAGGTATACTACTTGCTGCACCTTTAGCAGCAATAATTTCTACAGTTGATTCTATGTTGTTAGTGACAAGTTCTACTATAGTAAAAGATTTATTTTTAAATTATGTTAATCCTAAAGCTTCCGAGCGAACAATAAAAAGATTATCTTACTTTTCCACTTTATTTATAGGAACTGCTGTTGTACTTATAACATTAACACCACCAGATTTAATCCAATTTGTAGTGATTTTTGCGATAGGAGGTCTTGAAGCCACATTATTTTCAGTAATAGTATTTGGCTTGTATTGGAAAAGGGCGAATAAATGGGGAGCTATATTTTCTATGGCTATAGGATTTATTTCATATGTTGTTGCAACAATGTTGTTTGAAAATCCATTTGGAATGCATCCTATTGCAATTTCTTTATTTTTAAATATCGCCAGTATGGTCGTAGTCAGCTACTTTACTGAACGTCCTGACAATAGAATTATTAACACTTTCTGGGGAGCGACATCTCCGGAAACCACTACTAAAATTAATAAAAATTTAGAGTCATAAAAGGAGAATTATTCATGTTTGATATTCTTATTAAAAACGGACAAATTTTCGATGGTACAGGCAACCCACCTACAAAGTTAGATATTGGGATAAAAGATGGTGAAATATCTCAAATAGGTCAGCTTAATAATAATAAAGCTTTACAAGAGATTGATGCAGGAAATCTAGCTGTTTCTCCTGGTTTTATAGATACCCACTCCCATAGCGATTTACTTTGTACTAAACCAGAAGTGCATAAAATTAGATTGTTACAAGGTATAACTACTGAGTTGCACGGACAGGATGGGATTTCTATAGCTCCTGTTAATAACGAAACCAAACCACTGTGGCAGGAACA
Organism: Salinicoccus sp. HZC-1; assembly: GCF_046736035.1. GTDB lineage: Bacteria > Bacillota > Bacilli > Staphylococcales > Salinicoccaceae > Salinicoccus. Next base: position 781,537 of record NZ_CP177130.1, read on the forward strand.
ATTGAAAGCACTAGATGGAGATATTGGAGACTGGCCTTGGGAGAGTATTGATGATTATCTAAAGCATTTAGACAATAGCCTTATTTCTGGCAATGTAACCTACTTGGTGCCTCATGGTAATATTAGAACTCTCGTAATGGGTTTTGAAGAGAGAACAGCTACTGAAGAAGAGCTGAAGAAAATGACTGCATTAGTTGAAAAAGGTATGCAAGAAGGCGCTTTTGGAGTATCTTCAGGCCTTATCTATCCACCCAATGTTTATTCGAATAAAGAAGAGTTAATTGCTATTTGTAAAGGTGCTGCTAAGTATGATGGAGTATTTGTCGTTCATATTAGGAATGAAAGTAGTTGGGCATTGGAAGCATTGGAAGAAGTTGTAGATGTTGCAAGACAAACAGGAGTTAGACTGCATGTATCCCACTTTAAAGTAGCGGGTCAATATAACCGTGATCAGTATATACAGTTTTTAAAGAATATAGATAAAGCAAGAGAGGAAGGGGTTGAAGTAACTTTCGATCAATACCCTTATACAGCCGGTTCAACAGTTTTTCATAGTATCCTACCGCCTTGGGTGCATTCAGGTGGTTCTAAAGAAATGTTTAATAGGTTGAAAGATTCTGGATTAAGAGAAAAAATTAAAAAAGGCATAAAAGAAGACGAAAGTTATGAAAATTGGTCATATAACTGTGGGTGGGAAAACATTTTTATCAACACAGTAAAAACAGAAGAAAATAAGAACATTGAAGGTAAAAGTATGACTGAAATAGCTGATATGAGGCAACAGCAACCAGATGACGCAGCGCTTGATTTATTGGTAGAGGAGAGCGGAGAAATAACGATGACTATTCATTGGGGGGAGGAAGAAGATTTGGTCCATGGTTTAAAGCACCCAGTTCAGATGGTAGGATCAGATGGTATTTTTGGAAGTAAACCACACCCTAGGCTTTATGGAACTTTCGCTAGAGTATTAGGAAAATATGCTCGAGATGAAGCGATTTTTCCACTTTCTGAAGCTGTACGAAAAATGACTGGAGCCGCTGCTCAATTGCTAAGACTAAAAGATCGAGGGTATTTAAAAGAAGGGTATTGGGCAGACATTGTTATTTTTGATCCAAATACTATTAATGATAATGCTACTTATGATAACCCGATTCAATTGCCTAGTGGCATCGAGCACGTAATTGTTAATGGCAAGATAACTGTTAAACAAGGTGAATACCAAAATATATCTGAAGGACAAGTGATTAGAAATAAAATTAATAATAGAGTTAGCATAGATTGAAGAGTGAGATATTTTCTGATTTCAAGAGAAAAGTCACGAAAACTAAGTAAAAACATAGTAAAAAATTAAATATATAAAAACGGTAATCTGAAGAGGTAAGTTTAGGTTACCGTTTTTATGAATAATTCAAGTTCATAATAAATATTTTACAATCTCTTTCTTTAGGTAACTTTCCAAATTTTGTGAACTAGGATTAATTGTAGGTATGATATTAACTACAATTAATCGATTATATCTTCCATTAGAATAGTATCTGGCATAATCGTATAACTCTTTTACCGCTGGATCTGTAGATAGGGAATCGGCCATACTAGGATTAGTAAGTATCGCAGTAAAAGTTCCACCTTCCCCGTCCCATCTTTTTTCGAGGTAGTACCTGTTTTGTGGTGGAGTATGGTTATCGAAAATTGCATATCCATAACCATCATTTAATTTGATTGACATAAAAACTCTCCTCTGTATTTCTATTTCTCCGACACGAACTTAAATGTATATTTCTCCGGATGATAGTACACTTTTGAATACTCGAATATTGTGCCATCATCAAAAGTAGAGTAGGCCTCCAGGGACAACATCGGAGTATTTCCTTCCAGATGAAGAAGTTCCATCAATTCCTCGTTCGGCAGTATCGGCTTTAGATCCGCATACCGCTTATTGATTTTAAATCCCTTCTTATCGATATATTCATATTTCGATTCCTTCAGTACATCCACAGATAAATCAGGAAACAGTTCAAATGGTAAATAGGACTCCTCAAGAATCAACGGTTTTTCATCTGCCAACCGCAACCTTTTTACATAATAGACCTTCTGGCCATCTTCCAGTTTCAAATAATCCCTGACTTCTTCAGACGGACTAGTGAGCTGGAACTCCAGAATCTCATTGGAGGGATTGTTATGCAGACCGCTCATCTCTTCAGTGAACCCCTGCAGCTTATAAATATCATGTTCGATTTTCTTCTCACTGATATATGTTCCGCTTCCATGGACACTGTAAATCAAGCCTTCCTCAATCAACAGTTTGACTGCACGCCTTACTGTCACCCGGCTGACTTCATACATCTCCGCAAGTTTTGTCTCCGTAGGAATCGCTTCTCCGCCTTTTGTACCATTTGAGATAATATCCTTTTTGATTCTTTTCGCAATTTGTTTATATAAAGGCAATGTCGTCTTCCACATTCCACCATCAACCTCTCTGTTTCATTAAATTTATTTTACCATTTGTATCCGTTAATTAATACAACTTCGTATATTTGTATTAAAGTTGTATTGTTATTATCAGATAATTGTGTTAAAGTCATATTAAATAATTATGAAAGGGGTTTCATATATGGAGCGGAAGAACTTAGTCATTGTCGGCGGAGGCAGTACATACACACTCGGCATCATCATGAGCCTGATTGCTGAGAAAGAAACACTGCCACTCAGGAAATTGACGTTTTACGATACAGACCGAGAGCGACAGGAAAAGATCGCCAAAGCATCGGAAGTGATATTGAAAGAAAAATACCCGGAGCTGGATGCTTTCGAATATACGACAGATAAGGAGAAGGCATTCAAGGATATCGATGTCGCATTCCTGCAGATCAGAACCGGCGGTCTGGCAATGCGGGAGAAGGACGAGCAGATTCCTCTGAAGTACGGCGTCGTGGGCCAGGAAACATGCGGTCCCGGAGGCATGGCGTATGGCATGCGGTCCATCACGGACATGTTTGAACTCGTTAATGACATCAGGAAATATTCCAAAGATGCATGGATTATGAATTATACCAATCCGGCAGCCATTGTTGCGGAAGCCCTGAAGCGTGAATTCCCGGATGACAACCGGCTGCTCAACATCTGCGATATGCCGATCGCCATCATGAAGAGTTATGCGGATATGCTCGGCAAAGATGTATGGGATCTCGTCCCCGGCTACTTCGGACTCAATCACTTCGGATGGTTTACGAAAATAGAAGACAAAGCGGGGCATGACTATACACAAACGATCAAAGACAAAATCGTCAACGAAGGATTCATACCGACCGACAGTGAAATTGCGAATGATCAATCATGGAAGCAGACATTCGCAACGGCCAGGAAAATGCTGATGGACTTCCCGGACTATCTGCCAAACACCTACCTACAGTATTATCTGTATCCTGAAGACCTGGCAGCCAAGGAAGCACCAGATAACACCAGAGCACGCCAGGTCATCAACGGCAGGCAAAAACGCGTGCATGAAACATGCGACAGGATCATTGAGAACCAGTCATTGGAAGGCGTGGAACTGACGGATGATATCCACGGCGTCTACATGGTCAAAGCTGCGGCTTCACTGATCTATCATTTGAACCACATCTATATTGTGATGGTCAAAAACGAAGGCGTCATCTCCAACATACCAAGTGATGTGATGGTAGAGGTGCCGACAATGCTGACTGCAGATGGACCCAAAGCGTTCGCAGTCGGGGAAATACCGACGTTCTATAAAGGATTGATCGAAAACCAGTATGCCTATGAAAAACTGGTCGTCGACGGATACTTTGAACAGAGCTACGGCAAGATCCTGCAGGCACTGACATTGAACAGGACAGTGACGGACGTAAACAAGGCAAAAGCGATACTCGATGAACTGATTGAAGCGAACAAAGGATACTGGCCGGAACTTAAGAGATAAGGAAAGGGGATGGGATGAAAATGAAAAAGCTTATTATCAATGCGGACGATTTTGGATATTCACGTGCCGTCAACTATGGCATCGTCGATGCGCACACGGAAGGCATACTCACTTCCACAACGCTGATGACAAACATGCCCGCAGCGGAACAGGCATTCAAGTTAGGCAAACAGCATAAAACGCTCGGCATCGGTGTGCATCTGACACTGACATGCGGCAGACCGCTGCTGGATACGCATCACACACTGGTGGATGCAAAAGGGGACTTCAAAAAGAACGCACAGTATCAGCAGAAATTCCATATCGATCCGGATGAACTGTATAAGGAATGGAAAGCACAGATAGAAAAGTTCTTAAGTTCCGGACTCGTTCCCACACACCTGGATAGTCATCACCATGTAAATAATCTCGAACCGATGCTGCCGGTATTCAAAGACCTGGCACAAGAATATAATCTGCCGGTAAGGAATAACTTCGAGCAGGATAAAGACGATAATCTAATCACGACGGACTATTTCCAATACGAACCGGATATTCTGCTCGCCGATAACGACAAAATCATCAAACATTTCGGTGATGCAGAAACGGTTGAGATCATGTGCCATCCGGCATATATCGATAAGGCGCTGATGGGCGGCTCAACTTATGTCACACCGCGCCTCGAAGAACTGGATGCACTGACAGACGCGCGGATAAAAGAGAAGTTTCTCGGAGACACGCGATTCCAGCTGATCACATACGGTGATCTAAGCAGGGAGGGGTCACTACAATGAAGAAATTCATGCAGAACTTAGGGAAATCCATGCTGATTCCCATCGTCGCCATGCCGATTGCCGGGATTTTATTCCGCCTGAGTGCAGAAGACCTGCTCAACATTACATTATTCCAGGCAGCCGGTATCATATTCGAGAATATGGATGCACTCATTGCCATCGGTATTGCGATGGGACTGGCTAAAACGAAAGACAGGGGTATTCCGGCACTGACCGGGTATTTGGCAATCACAATATTAAATCAGGGACTGACACTCATGAATCCGGATCTGGATATGAGCGTATTCGGGGGCGTGCTCTCCGGTTTGATTGCAGCAGGAATCTACAATAAATATAAAGACACAGAACTTCCTTCAATGTTCTCATTCTTCGGCGGGGAAAAATGGCCGATCACACTGATCATCCTGGTCATGATTCCGGTCGCAGGACTGTCCTCACTCGTCTGGCCTTACGCACAGGCGGGCATTGATTCATTCGCACAGGCACTGGTTGGAATGGGCGCATTCGGTATATTCCTGTTCGGATTCCTGAACCGCTTCCTCTTGCCGTTCGGACTGCACCACGTGCTGAACACATACATCTATTTCGGACTGGGCAGTTATGAAACGGCTGAAGGTGAAATGGTTACAGGTGAAATCACCAGATTCTTAAACGGTGACCCGACAGCCGGCTACTTCCTCGGCGGGTTCTTCATCGTTATGATCTTCGGTGTGCCGGCCATCGCACTCGCCATTACACGCGCGGCATACAAGAGGAAAAAAGAGAAGACGAAAGCACTGATGAGTTCCGGTGGTCTGACCTCCGTCATCGCCGGTCTCACAGAACCGATTGAGTTTACATTCATCTTCACATCACCGCTGCTTTATTTCATCCATGCGGTATACACCGGTCTGGCCGGAGCCACCTTGTACGTACTGAGTATACGGCACGGCTTCTCATGGGGCGGCAGTGTAATCGATTATGCACTCAACCTGGGCCTCGCGGAAAACGGCATATTCATCATCCCGATCGGGCTCGCCTTCGGTGTGCTCTACTACTTCACATTCTATATACTGATCACGAAGCTGAACATTCCGGTGATCGGCCGGGAGAAAGATGAGGCGTTCGGAGAAGAATCCGATGAAGCAGAGCAGGAGCTCGAACTCAGCCATTCGAAATATGAGTATATGGCGAAGAAAGTATTGGAGAATGTCGGCGGACGCGAAAACGTAACTGACTATGAAAACTGCATGACCCGCCTGAGGCTGGACGTGGATGACATGAGCCTGGTCGATGAAGACAAGATTAAACAGACCGGCGCCCATGGTGTGGTCAAAGTCGATGACCACCATGTACAGATCATCGTCGGGCCACAGGCAAATTCCGTCATGACGGAATTCAAGAAGCAGATGGAGAAATAATGGGTTGAAAGTGTTGAAATGCAGGTGGGATGGAGACTGGAAACCGGTATTCATCCCACTTTTTTCATACGTAAGCAATGGTTTCCTGTATCAGGAGATTGTGGGCAAAGTATAATTCACTTGCTAATTTATATGAAAATGTAATATAGTTGGGGAGAACGTTTCAATCAAATCAGGGGAAACATCACTGTAATTATGGGAAGGGTTGACCCCCTGTATGTGAACTACCTGCTTGGTTAATTTGGCTGAAAATAAAATATAAGGTGATAAACTATGATTTCCTATCGTACATTGAACGAATATATGAATAATATCGAACTTCCCATGAGCATTGAAGAAATACTGGATTATAAGCACACCCTGGAAGAGAAGGATTTTGCTTTCGTAAACAGTGCCAATCGTTTCCTGAAGGAATATGCAAAATATGACAGTTACCGTGACCAGAATGCGCATTGCATCGGCACCTGCCTTACCAATCTTACACGTGCCGGTATATATTTTCTTATGGAAAATGAGATTGTCACGATAAGCACGTCCAATCTAAAACCTTTCAGTGAACAGTCGGAATGGCAGATCACCCACTATCCATTCAGGGAGATTCGGGAACTGGACCTCCAAATGATGGAGTACACGAATGAATCCGATTATGAAGCAGGTGTTATGTATATAAAAATGCTCAATGAGAAAGGTTTGGAACGCAATCATATCTTCCGCAACCTCAACCCTAAACACTTCCAGTGTTTCAAGGATTTCCATATGAACATCATAGAAAGCAAGAAAATATGAACATAAAAAGTTAAAGTGGAGAATGATACGATAAGAAAAATACATGCCTTTCCGAAAAAGGGAAAGCATGTATTTTTTATTTTTAGATATTCAGCCAATTCTTCTATTGATTTCGTTGATATCGCCTCTAGATTTAAATTGATCTATACTGTTGGACTTGGGGAAGAAATCACACTAAGTCCCCACCTATAAGCCGGTACACCTATTCGATGCTTCCCCTCATTTTCAACTGGAGCCGGGTTCTCAAATGGATACTGTGTATATTGCCCTCGTCAATTACTCAATCGACAGGATTTCACGTATATCCTCTTCCGACATGGAAGACAGCATCGCTTCCCCGGGCTGGATGATCTGATCGATCATCTCTTTTTTCTGCTGCTGTAGTTCGTTGATCTTTTCTTCTATCGTGCCCTGGGCAATCATCCGTATGACCTGGACGACATTTTTCTGACCCATCCGGTGCGCTCTTCCGATCGCCTGTTCCTCTATTGCAGGGTTCCACCATAAATCATAGAGGACCACTGTATCCGCACCGGTCAGATTCAGTCCGGTGCCGCCTGCCTTCAATGAAATCAGGAAGATGCTTTCCTCCCCCTCATTATATGCTTCCACGAGCCGGACGCGTTCTGAACCCGGTGTCTGGCCATCCAGATAATAGCAGCTCCGGCCGGACTGCACGAGTCTTTCCCGAATGATTCTCAGCATGCTCGGGAACTGGGAAAAAATCAGCATCCGCTGTCCATTCGCCTGGGCATTTTCAATGATTTCAAACAGTGCCTCGAGCTTGCCGGAACCCCCATCGTATTGATCGATGAACAGGGCAGGGTGGCAGCATAATTGTCTGAGCCGTGTCAGGCCGGCCAGAATCTTCAGGCGGCCTTTGTTCATGCCCTCCGTTGCCAATGCCTCCTGTGTTTCTTTCTGGATTTTATCCAGATAGGCGAGGTACAGCGTTTTCTGGTCTTTATTCAGCTCGGAGTAATGAACAGTCTCAATTTTATCCGGCAGTTCCGTCAGCACATCCTCCTTGAGCCTTCTCAGAATAAAGGGCTTCACCAGCCGGGCGATGGTTTCCGGTGGTGTATTGCGGAACGTTTTCTGATCGTACAGGAATCCCGGCATGACCGCCTGGAACACCGACCAGAGTTCGTCGAGTGAATTTTCAACCGGTGTGCCGGACAGGGCAAACCGCCTCGAGGCGGAAAGTGTTCTGACGGCCTGTGCAATTTTTGTCCGGTAGTTTTTGATCGCCTGCGCCTCGTCCATTATCAGGGCATGGAATGTCTGGCCCCTGTACCAGTCCACGTCCTGCCGCAGTGTATGATAGGACGTGATATAGACATCCGGTTTTTCTTCCTGCGTGAGTACTGCTTCCCTTTCCTTCACAGTACCTGCAGCGATGGCCACACGCAGGCCGGGCGCGAACCGGTGAAATTCGTTTTTCCAGTTATAGACAAGGGACGCCGGTGCGACGATCAGGAACGGTGCATCCGCTCCGTCATCCATTTCAGACAGTATATACGCGATGCACTGAATCGTTTTGCCGAGTCCCATGTCATCGGCCAATATGCCGCCGAGCCCATATTTGGACAATGATTTCAGCCATTTGAAGCCCGTTTCCTGATAATCCCTCAAGTCTGCATTGAGGCCGGAAGGAATCCCGATATCTGCTTCGACCGGGTTTTTGATGGCAGTGAAGAAATCATGGAAACGGCTGGTGAAACTTCTGGCGTCCCAATTCAGTTCCGCCAGCTGTTCTTCAACCTGCAGTCCGCGATAGAGCGGCAGTTCCATTGTGCCGTTCTCCTCGGTGTATGCTTTGCCGCTCAGTTCATGATGCAGTTCGGCAATCTCGGTCAGCTGCTCATCCATCAATGGCAGAAAAGCACCGTCCGCCAGACGGACATACCGGCGTTTCTCTTTGACAGCGGTAAGGATTTTGGAGATCTCTTCCGGGTCGATGCCTTCCATCGTGAAATCCACATGCAGGAAATTCCCATCCGCCGGGGCATCCACTGAAACAGCCGGTTTCGGCGGCGTTGGCAGAATCACGGATTTTACCGATGACGTCAGATAGATCTCCGCCAGTTCCTCCAATACCGGCAGCGTTTCATGCAGGAATTCGAACTGATCTTCATCCGTATCCGCATAGAGCTTATTGCCGATGACTTTGAGCGGTGAGTCTTCCAGTGCATCCATGAACTGCTGTTCACGCGCATTGTCCCGGATCAGTATTTTTTCCGTATCACCGGGACTTTTTTCAGTTTCGTTCAGCGGGTTGATGATGACCGGGTCATAATGATATTCGACATTCACGTCCACGCTGTCGTATGAGCCGTCCACGAACAGCTTCACAGTCAGTGGGGGACTGAGTATCGTTTCTGACACTTCGTCGGATACAGTGACCGCGCCGATCTGTTTCATCTTCGGGAGCGTTGCGGAGACGAATGCACTCATCTGATTTTTGGCAATGGGAATCGCAGGTTTCACGCCTTTTCCCAAAAATTCATTGAAAGGCTCGAGCGCCTGCTTTTGTGCTTCCGACAATTTATACAGTTTGCCGTCTTCCGCGTACCAGCCGTATGCATCGTAATACCAGCCGGCCTCGCTGCCGGTCACATTCAGCCGGTATTCATCCGAGGCACTGCTTTCCAGGGAGAAGGCGAACGGCAGGCTTCCGGTCACCAGTTCCAGTTGATCATACAGCAGATACTGCTGTTCATACTTGCAGTTCAGATGCTGCAGTTTCATCAGCAGTTCATCTGCAGCATACGGGGGGATCATCAATTCTTTCCTCTTTCCGGCAGGGGACCAATAATCATTATTCGCAGCGTAATAGGATTCCGTCCTTCTGATTTCAATCAGATCATCGATCACATCCCGGTCTTCTGCAGTGAACGTTTGGATAGAAGGATCAAAAGTGAAATTTTTGCCGAATTTCACTTTCCTGTCCGTCGTAATCGCGTCGAGCAGTTCGCAGATGTCCTTCACCACGTATAACCGGCTGTCTCCTATTTTCAGCTGTATGTCGAAAACCTCTTTTTGACGGCGCATTTTATCCGCAGTGTATGTCCGCAGCAGGAATTGTGTTTTAAGCGAGACTTTACCCGACCGTGTTTCATTCCGCTTTTCAGGAATGTCTCTGCCAAAGAAACCGATCAGCGCTTCAGCCTGCTGATATCTTGCATTTCTGGTGCTTCTATTATCAAAAAAGCTGTCTCTTTCCCTGCGGGGAGTCGGCGTTTTATTCCCGGCATTGGCAACCGCCAGAAGTGTTGCACATATATGCTTGCATTGCCCGTATGTCTGATAGGCCAGGCAATCACAGTCATCCTCTATATGATTTTCTTTAATGGTGACGCGCGTCTGATAGATGCTGCCGCCTTTGACGTCTGCCTGCCATGTGTTTGAATTGGCATCGTGTATTAAATTTTGTACATTGCCCCTAAGGTAATAGTTTTTTCCTCTTGTGAAAAAGCTGTTGTAATAAAGGTTTCGGATTAATTGCTCAGTCACTTGCATCATATACACTCCATTTTTAAATATCCCGGCGCATCACTAAAACCACCGCACTGATTCTTGCTCTTACATTAAGTGTAGCGTAATATTCACTTTCTTCATATAAAATTGTTCATTATAGGGCGGTTCCAGGAAACTGCGGAATGGCTTGATGTTTAAAATGAATGACGGTAGACTGAATTTTATCAGGCGTATTTTTCAAAGTGAAGGTGTGTTGGAGATGGAAACATTATATGTTGCAGGCGGTTGTCTATGGGGCGTACAGGCTTTTATGAAAACTTTGCCTGGAGTCGAGTTTACAGAAGCAGGCAGGGCGAATGGCGCAAGTCAGACACTTGAGGGTGAGTATGATGGCTATGCAGAATGTGTAAAAACAGAATTTGATCCGGCGGTTGTAACCATCAGGGAATTGACAGGGTATTTGTTCGAAATCATCAATCCATACAGTTTGAATAAGCAGGGACAGGATGTTGGAGAAAAATACAGAACAGGCATATATAGTGAAAAACCTGAACACTTAAAAGAGGCGCGGGCGTTCATCAGCGGGAGGAATGATCATGACCGTATAGCTGTTGAAGTATTACCGCTTACAAAGTATGTGAGAAGCGCAGAAGAACATCAGGACAGGCTGACCAGATGTCCCAATGATTATTGTCATATTCCGGAAGAAATATTAAATAAGTATAAGTAAAGATATGAAGTGATAGTCACCATGAACAGATGGGAGGTCATTTACACAAAATTTTCATCTTTTCACTCTAAGTAATATTCTTTCTTAAAATATATGATTCCGATTTATATAAAATATGTTATAATCGATATGGTTAAATTATTACATACACATATTTTAATTTTTGCCGACATAGTTTAATGGCAGAACACAGCCATGGTAAGGCTGCAATGCGAGTTCGATTCTCGCTGTCGGCTTATTGGAAAGGTCCCTGATATCAGGGACCTTTTTTTCGTCTATTCCTTTATAAAAGGTCTTCCAGTTCATCTTCCGTATCCACGAGTAACCCGTGCTGTGATGCTGTGTGCAGATCCCGGTAGATGCGGTTCAGTAGATTATCCTCCATGACAACATCCATACCGAGGTACCGGTAAAGGTGCTGGGCACCACGAACTGCTACGTCAGCCACGATTTTGCTCTGTTTGGAGATGGCTTCCATGTCTTCATTATCAAAGGGCGCGCCTTTCAAATGTGTATCCCAGGACTTCTCGATTTCCCGGTAGAATTCCTCGCGTGCATTCAGGAAATCCGCTTCATTCCCATCCAGAATTTCATTCACATGATCATAGCGTTTCGAGCCTTCTTTCGTCCAGGAGGCTTTTTTTGTTTCGATATGCGCACGTGCAGCTTCAAAGAAGTGTTTCGCAATCCCGATGGTGGTGGATGCGATGTTCGCTGCAGCGAATGGCAGAAACGGATAGTGATAGACGGGATGATCGAAGTGGAAGTGGGAATCGGTCACATCAAAACGGCGTTCGGCCGGGACGAAAGCGTTCGTCACATGGATGGTATGGCTGCTGGTGGCTTTCATGCCGAATGCCTTCCAGTCCGCTTCGACTGCCACCTGATCGGGTGTGAAGGCGAAGGCATATTGTGTGCCGTCATCCGCATCACCGGATTCTATCCTGCACGTTGCAGTGAACAGGCTGGCATGGGCAGCGGCGCTCGCGAAGGGCCATGTGCCGTTTACGATATAGCCGTCGTCCGTCTTTTGGGCGGTGCCTGTCGGGCGGTCACTCCCGGCAATGTAGAAGTCGCGGGCGGTGAAGAATGTCCTGACCTGATCTGGTGCCATCGTTGTGGCGAAGAAGCCCGCCCCTGAACCGATCTGCACGAGCCAGCCGAAGCTGCCGTCCACCCATGCCGCTTCTTCAAATATCTTCAGTGCTTCCGGCAGCGGCTGCATATTGCCGCCGAGTTCTACCGGCACAAATAATTTGAACAGCCCTTTGTCATAGATGTACTCCAATACTTCGTCAGAGAGCCTGCCCTCTTGTTCCATCGTTTGGGCCTGTGCCCTGATGACCTTTGTCATTTGTGCATCAATCATCCTGATTTCCCTCCCTCAACAACAGATAGATTTCCCGCCTGAGCCTGGTGAATTCCTCATCCAGCGTAATATCATGATTGCGCGGCCGGTCGTATGGTACTTCGATTTCCTTGATGATGCGTGCCGGCTTATTCGACAGGATCAATATCCTGTCGGACATGTAGAGTGCCTCCTCTATGCTGTGGGTGATGAACAGCACGGAACGCCGGTCGGCCTCCCACATTTTAAGGAGCCAGTCCTGCATATCGAGGCGGGTCAGCTCATCGAGCGCACCGAACGGTTCATCGAGCAGCATCAGGTTCTGGGGGCTGAGGAGTGAACGGATGAAAGCGACCCGCTGCCGCATGCCGCCGGATAACGTGTCGGGATAGGCGGATTCATATCCGCCGAGTCCTGCCCGTTCGAGCAGTCGGCGGGCGGCCTCCCGGTCGACGGTGCCGGTTATTTCCTGTACCAACACCACATTGTCTTCAATCGTCCGCCATGGCAGCAGTGAATCCTGCTGCGGCAGATAGCTGATGTTCCCCAGTGTACCGTTGGCACGCTTTCCGTCAATAAAGATATCGCCGCTGTCGGCATCAATCAGTCCGCCGACCAGGTTGAAGATGGTGCTCTTCCCACTCCCTGACGGACCGAGCAGTGTGACGAATTCGCCATCTGCGATCCTCAGCGACAGATTATCGAGCACCTCGATGTCGGACTCTCCTTTGAAGGTGTGTGACAGCTGATCGATCTGTAATTTATCACTCATCCGTTCCACTTCCTTTCTTGTCCGTATCCCACGGAATCAGCCATTTTTCAAGCAGCAGAATAAAACCGAACAGCACCAGGCTGATCAGCATGATGGCAAAAATCGAAACAAACACCTGATCCGTCCGGAAGGCGGAAGATGCCACCGTCATGAAGACGCCGAGCCCCTGCTGGGCACCCAGCCATTCCGCGATGACCGCACCCATCACACTGTATGTGGCTGAGATTTTCAGCCCTGAAAAAAAATAGGGCAGGGCACTCGGCCATTCCAGTTTGAAGAAGATCTGCCGGCGGCTCGCTCCGATCATCTGCATATAGTTGAGCAGGGCCGGGTTGGTCTGCCGGAACCCGTCGATCAGAGAGACTGCAATCGGGAAAAAGCAGACGAGCGTGATGATCAGTATTTTCGGCAGCGCGCCGAAGCCGAACCACAATACCAGGAGCGGCGCGAGCGCGATGATCGGCACATTCTGCGAGAGCACCATGAGCGGATAGATACTTTCCCGCGCCTTAGGCACAAGGTGGAGCAGAACCGCCAGCAAAAGTCCGAACGACACACCGATGGCGAATCCGCCCAGCGCAATCAGAATCGTCGAGGTGCTGTGGTCGATGATCCGCGGATAGATTTCAAATCCTTCCTGAATGATCTGCGCGGGTCCCGGCAGCATCCAGGCCGGGATTTCAAAAAGGGTGACCACGATCTGCCAGAAGACGAGTATGGTGAAAATGGTCAGGAGCGGTGCGCCTGTGTGCCACGATATAAATCGTTTCATTACTTAATCCTCCATTCAGTCTGCGCCCGGCAGGAATTCATTCGTAAAGGCCTGGTCGACATCCAACTCAGATTCGATCAGACCGTTCTCATACATCCAAGCCATATAATTTTGCCAGACTTCGCGGTCCTGGTATCCCCAGTAGGGGGCATCGCTCTGGTAAACATCCGCCAGCCAGTCCTGGCTCGCCATGACAAGTTCCTCATCGAGATCGGGTTCGGCATCAATCAGGTGCTGTGCCGCCTGTTCCGGATTGTCCATCGCCAGCTGATAGCCTTCCGCTGTCGCCCGGGTAAAGGCTTCGACCAGTTCCGGATCGTTTTCAATCAGGTCTTCGTTGGTGATCAGTACAGGGGTGTAGAAGTTAAGCGCCTCCGAATAATCCGTAAAGTCAATTATATTCAGCGGCATGCCCCGCAGTTCCGCTTCAACGCCCGTCCAGCCGTAATAGATCCACGCAAAGTCGACATCCCGCTGCACCGCACTGAAAAAATCCGTATCCCCGATATTGAGGATATCCACTTCGTCAATGTCGGCATCGTCCGCCTGCATGATGGAGGCGATCGTCTCCTCCTCAATCGGCGAGCCATAGCCGCCGTATGTGTGCCCCTCGAGATCGGACGGCGTCTCGAGGCCGTATTCTTCAGGCGATGCCAGATAGGATGTATTATCCTGGATGATTGCAGCGAGTGAGACAATCGGCACATCCTGCAGCCGTGCCTGCGTCACATTCTCCTGTGCACTGATGCCGAAATCCCCATTGCCGGCCGCAACCGTCTGTTCCGCGCCCGCTTCACCCGGCAGTACGATTTCGACATCCAGTCCGTGCTCTTCATAATATCCTTCAGCCTGAGCGGCATAGATGCCCGTATGGTTCGTATTCGGTGTCCAGTCCAGCACAAATGTCACGTCCGTCAGTTCTTCCGTATCTGCCGATTCTCCCGCATCCTCACCCGCACAAGCCGCAAGCAGCAGCGCGAGGACGATGGGAAATGGAATTTTCTTCACAATGAAAAACTCCTCTCAAAATATGACGGTGTTTCCTGCCAGAGATGAAAACAGGCATAAAAAAACACCTTCCTTATCCGGAGGCGTCAAAGAGTGGTGATGGATATGGCCGTCTTGCATATGGCATATCTTCCACACATTCCCTACGCTGGTATTATCCAGATCAGGTCAAAGGGTCAGGACGTGTCCTTCTCAGCCATCAGTATGGCTCCCCCATGTATTTATTTAGTTTATTCAGTCATTATATCACGGGAGTATACCAAATCAAAGTGGCGCTGGAAACGGTTGATGCTGAAACGCTTACTAGCAGAGTAGATATTTCTGAACTTATTAAGCAGGCAATGGCACTAAAGATTGAATATTCAGTTTAGCGTGACCAATTTAGTGCAATAGTAACTATACAGAGTATTCTCAGTACAGGAATACATTATTATATGGAGGGAGAAAAATGGAACTGAACGTTGCTCAAAAATTGATCCAGGATCATTTGATTTCAGGAGAAATGACGCCTGGGGAAGAGATCGGCTTACGTATCGATCAGACATTGACGCAGGATGCGACGGGGACGATGGTGATGCTGGAACTGGAAGCGATGGGCATAGACAGAGTGAAGACGGAAGTTTCCGCACAGTATGTCGATCACAATTTGATCCAGGATGATCACCGCAACCCGGATGACCACATATTCCTAAGAAGTGCCGCTCAGAAATTCGGCGTCTATTACAGCAGACCCGGCAATGGGGTCAGCCATCCTGTACATATGCAGGAGCTGGCGATTCCCGGTAAGACGCTGCTCGGTGCTGACAGCCATACATGTGCAAACGGCTGTATGGGCATGCTGGCAATGGGCGCCGGCGGCATTGATGTGACGATGGCCATGGCCGGGGAGGCGTATCATGTGGAAATGCCCCGTGTCATGGGCGTGAAAATCACAGGAGAACTGCCGGACTGGGTCAGCGCCAAAGATGTCATTTTGGAACTGCTGCGCCGCCATGGTGTAAAGGGCGGTGTAGGAAAAATCATTGAATATTACGGCCCGGGTCTGGATGATCTGTCCGCAATGGACCGTCACGTGATTGCCAATATGGGGGCTGAACTCGGTGCGACCGCATCCGTGTTCCCGTCAGATGAAGAAGTAAAGCGCTTTATGGAACAGCAGGGCCGCGGAGATGAATGGATTGAACTGAAGGCGGACCCGGGTGCAGAGTATGATGAGCATGACGAAATCAACCTGTCGGAACTGGTGCCGCTGATTGCGAAACCGACCAGTCCGGATAATGTGGTGCCTGTCACTGAAGTGGCCGGTGAAGACATTTACCAATCCTATGTCGGTTCTTCCGCCAATCCCGGCTACCGCGACTTCGCGATCGCCAGTGAAATCGTCAAAGGCAAACAGATTGCCAACGGCATTTCATTCGACATCAATCCGACGTCCAAACAATTGCTGCAGCAGCTGGTGGAAAACGGCCATATCGCCAATCTATTATCCGCCAGCGGGCGGATGCATCAGGCGGGCTGTAACGGCTGTATCGGAATGGGGCAGGCGCCGGCCACGGGACAGAACAGCCTGCGGACGACACCGAGGAACTTCCCGGGCCGTTCCGGCACGAAAGAGGACAGGGTCTTCCTCGTCAGTCCTGAAACCGCAGCCGCTTCGGCATTGACCGGTGTCATCACCGACCCGAGGACATTGGAAATGCCTTATCCTGAAATTCAGGAACCGGCATCCATAAATACACAGGAAATGCTGGAAACCCCGCCGGAAGACGGCAGCGAAATAGAATTGAAAAAAGGGCCGAATATCTCTACGATTCCCGATTTCGATGCGATTGAAGACAACTTCGACCTGCCGGTGCTGCTCAAGATGGGGGACAACATCTCAACGGATGAAATACTGGCCGGCGGTTCAAGAGTCCTGCCTTACCGCAGTAACATCCAGAAGATCAGCACATTCGCATTTGAAGGTGTCGATGAGAACTATCACAACGAAGCGCTCATAAAGATGGAGCAGGGCGGTCATATGATCGTCGCCGGAAATAACTACGGCCAGGGGTCGAGCCGTGAACATGCGGCACTCGCGCCCCGTTATCTGGGGCTGAAAGTGGCACTGGTCAGAGATTTCGCGCGGATCCACCTGCAGAATCTGATCAACTTCGGCATACTGCCGATCACATTCGTCAATGAAAGTGATCACGAAAAGATTAACCAGGAGGATGTCATCGAATTCAGGGATATCCACGAAACCATCAAGAATAAGAAAACCTTCGACATCAGATTGAAGGACTCCGGCGAGAATATCCCGGTGAAAATTGACCTGACACAGCGGCATATTGACATTCTGCTGGCCGGCGGCATCATCAACTGGGTCAAAGAAAGACAGTAATACGAATGGATCCGAAGACAAAGCAGCGCATAGAGGATTGAATATCAGCCGGCCGAATCAGCACAGTTACCTGAAGTGATTGGCTGTTTCGGCTGGTTTTTATTTATTGGAAAAGAGGGCCGATGTTGGAGTTTCCAATGGCGTATTTAAATTAGGATTTTGTAGTGTTAGAGTGGATGTAAGTAAAATTATGTAAAACCATACAATTGAAAGGGGGCATCCAGGAATGAAGAAAGTTTTCATGATAGCCGCCGCCGTTCTGGTTATAACATTAGGGATGGCCGGGGTCGCATTCTTCATATTTCCCGTTGCGGAAGAACCGGAGGAACAGGCGAAGGAACCGCTGGAACTTTCAGGACCGAATGATTCGGAAATTCACCAGCTGGCGGAAGGGCAGCAGATGTTTGAAGTCTCCGATCTGCCGGCGGACGGTCTGATGAGTGAACAGGAATTTTCAGAGCATCTCCATCATATGACGCATCAGAAAGTCCGCGCAGCAGAGAAATGGGGACACAGGCAGATTACGGATGAACGGATTGAGGAAAAACTCCAAATTGCCAGGGAATCCACATACGAGTACAAAGACTTCTATATTGAAACGCTGGAAGCCTGGCAGTCGGGCGATTTTTCGAATGCAGTCACTGTACATAATGTCATCTGGAACGCCCGCGACGGCACCGTTGGAAAAGCAACCGGCCTGATGACAGAAGAGGAAGAAGCAGCATATATTAAAGAACATTTCGAGTAATCGATGGGGAGTGATTACAGGACGGATGGAGCATATCAGGTCCTATTGATGATCATTACATTAACTTTGGTGATTTCCATCATGGTAACAAGCTTCTTTATCATTTGTAAGACCTGTTATATTTAACTTATATGATGAGAAACAAAGAAGACAGGCAGAATTTTTAGTCCATAAGCAAGTAGAATTGGATTTATTCCATGGTATTGGTGTCTATAATCAAAATATGAAAGAAAAAGTAGAGAATATATTGAGAGAAAAACAAAGTGATTTACATGTTGTGATAAGGCCAAAATTCTACTATTAGGAGGTGAGAAGTATGATTGAATATAAAACGGGCAATTTACTGGAAGATCCTTCAGAAGCACTTATTAATACTGTCAATACAGTCGGTGTCATGGGCAAAGGAATTGCTCTGCAGTTCAAACAAGCATACCCTGATATGTTCAGAGAATATCAAAGAGCCTGCAGGAATGATGAGGTAGTAACTGGCAGGATGCATGTTGTATCAACAAATGCTCTGGTTGGTCCCAAGTATATTATAAATTTTCCTACCAAACGTCATTGGAAAGAAAAATCAAAAATGTCCTATATTACAGAAGGATTAAAAGACCTTAAGCAGGTTGTTGAAGATTTGGGTATCCAATCGATTGCAGTTCCGCCATTAGGATGTGGCAACGGAGGGCTCGAGTGGAAAGACGTAAGAAGTATGATAGAAGAAACGTTCGGAGAAAGTTCAATTAGAGTTCATGTTTATCCTCCTGCAGGAAGTCCTGAACCTGACAAAATGATAATCAGTACGACTAAGCCAAGAATGACAGAAACAAGAGCGCTTCTTCTGGCTTCACTGTATGATTATATGAAGCCGGGCTATCGTCTCTCTTTATTGGAAATCCAAAAGATTGCTTATTTCCTGCAAGAGGCCGGAGAGCCACTCAATCTTAATTTTGAAAAGAATAAATATGGACCGTATGCTGAAAAACTCAATTTTGTATTACAGAGGCTCGAAGGACATTACATCCGGGGGTATGGTGACCGCAATAGAGATTCAGACATTCATCTCATCAATGCCGCTGGTCTAAATGCATACGACTATTTGACTCAAAAGGAACGGAATCATGAACGTCTTAAAAAAGTGGAAAGCATCATAGACGGATTTGAAAACCCATATGGCATGGAATTATTAGCTACTGTGCATTGGATTCAGAAAAATCATGAACCCAAAACCGATGAAGAGCTGATTCTCGAGGTGCAAAGCTGGAATGATCGCAAGAAAGAATTATTCATGCCTAAATACATCGTAAAAGCGAATAATCATCTCAAAGAAGTACTTTAGGGTATTCAATTTAATCTTAGTATATCAACTAAGAATCTAAAAGAAGTATAACTTATGGATTAGGATATAAAAATAGAACCCATGCTCCTTCTAAGTGAAACATTTCTTCCTGAAACGCTTCATGTGTCATTTTCCATCCAAGACATTTTCCCGGTTTCTGTTTAATCAAGGAGAGTGCCCGACGGACTGCATTATCAGATACTAATGCAAAATCTGTGCGCCTGGGGAAGAATTTCCGCTTTATGCTTAAAAATCCATAAACCACAAGACCCAGCCTTTTCCATTAAGGCCGGGTCTTGTTATTTAGTATTGATCTTTTCTGTTATCTAAATCATCCGCATCATTTTTCACTTCTGTGACTTCCACATCTTCATGGCTGACCACTTCGGAGATGTGCTTCGTATCTTTGATTTTCTCTTTTCTGATGATGATTTCTTCGGTGACGACCTGTTCTTTTATGATCTTAATCCGTTCTTTTGTAATCGGGATGCGGATGACGCCCATTTCATCATCCGAGTCATCATTGTTGTATGTTTCGAACAATGGCTCTCCTTCAACCGGACGTCTGTCGACCGTCACATTATCCCGTTCCACAGGGACATCGAATTCCTCGACCTCTGAATCCGTGTACTTGTTGACGACGACTTCACCCAAATTCACATTATCCTTGTCTACTACAAGGCGCTCCTCACGAAGCGTGATATTATCTTCATCACTTGCTGTGACTTTATTCGTGGGTCTGATGGTGTTTCCATTGTGAGTGCCATCATCCCGGGTGTTGATTTTTTTATTCGAGTACAGTTCCTGATTGCTGTAATCGATGAAAAGAAGCATCTTTCCATTTTCCAGTGACTTCCGGTATACCTCTTTTTCCTCGTCATCCAGGTGCAATCTATCCATCACCTGGTTCTCGGGGTCTTCCCCGGCAATCCAGGCGGCAATTTTATCCCAGGCATCCCCTTCGGCCGTCTTATGGGTGACATTCGGATAATCAATCAAAGTGTCCCCCAGACCATCGCTGGAAATGACGGTCAATCGGTCTTCCTCCAGCCCTTTTTGTTTATAATGTTCGATTCTGTTCAACAGCTGGCCCTCTTGTGAAAATGATTCAATCTTTCCCATTATCTTCGCCTCCATGTTAATGATTATTATAATTAGATGTTTTGGTTTCATTGGTTATATTACTCGAATGATAACATCGCTGATATTGGTAGTTTATTCCCCCTATGATTGCCGGATAAACGGAATTTGGAGACGGGTGATATTTAAATATTATTGCACAGAGCGATTCCCATCCGGAAAGGCGAAGTTTTAAAATGGCCTGGGGAGGAAACAATGTAATAATGATGAAACCGGTCATACTCTGCTTTTTTGCAGGGACAGGAATGATCAGAAGACATCATATAAAAACTGTGAAGCAGGTGGGTACATGTTTTCTCTGGATTGGCAATGGTTCAATACGGTGAGTAATGTCGCTTTGATTGTGAATATTATATTGGCGGCTTTCATTGTCATTTTTGAGAAGAAAGGCGCAACAGCCATCTGGGCATGGCTGATGGTCCTGTTCTTCCTGCCGATCATCGGTTTCTTCCACTATCTGCTGCTTGGCAGGTCCGCCGGGGAAAAAGAATGGTCCGGCAATGATTTTCCGGCAAGCAGAGAGATACTGGAAGACCAGAAAACAGCGTTTAAAGAGCAGCATCTGTTCCGTCCGGATTCACTGCCCGGGGAGTACAGTTCTTTGGTCGGCATGCTGCTCAATAACGATGATTCCCCGCTTTCAAGGGACAATAAGATTCAGATGTATACGGACGGACACGAAAAGTTTGAAGCACTTTTTAAGGATATAGAGGCAGCCAGGGAACATATCCACCTGCAGTACTACATCATGCGGGAGGACCGGATCGGCAGCCGGCTCCGGGACTTGCTTACGGAAAAGGCGAAGGCGGGCGTCAAAGTCCGTTTTCTATACGATGGCTTTGGTTCCCGTAAAATCAGCAGGACATTCTTTTCTGAACTTCATGAACATGGAGGAGAAACACAGGCGTTCTCTCCTCTGCTGTCTGGGCTTCTGAAGCTGCGCCTCAATTTCAGAAATCACCGTAAACTGGCAGTGATCGACGGCAAGGTCGGCTACATGGGCGGGTATAACGTCGGGGATGAATACCTGGGACGCAATAAGGAACTTGGCTACTGGCGGGACACGCACCTCCGGATGGAGGGCAGTGGTGTCCATCTGCTTCAGGAGCGTTTCATCTCGGACTGGAACAAGGCCAGCCGGAAGGGCGGTATCGGCTTTGAAGACCATTATTTCCCGGAACCCGCTTCAGATGGCGATATGCCGCTGCAGCTCGTCTCCAGCGGTCCGGACGCACGGGGCGGGGAGATCCTGAACGGCTTCATCAAAATCATCCAGCAGGCGGAGGACTATATATACATCCAGACCCCTTATTTCGTTCCAACGGAGGGTTTCCTGGCTTCCCTGCACGTCGCAGCCTTGAGCGGGGTGGATGTCCGTATCATGATACCCAACAAGCCGGACCACCCGTTCGTCTATCCGGTGACATTCTCCTTCGTCGGTGAAATGATGCAGGCCGGGGCAAAAACCTATATATACGATGAAGGGTTCCTCCATGCCAAAACAATAGTGGTGGATGGCAAAGTCTCTTCCGTCGGCACCGCGAACGTCGACATGCGGAGCGCCGAGCTGAACTTTGAATTGAACACTTTCATCTACCACGAAAAATTCGCAGAAGAAATGAAAGATATTTTCCGAAAAGATATGGCCGCTTCCACACAGTTTACCGAAGAGATGTACAACAACCGCTCCTTCTACAAAAAGGTGAAGGAATCCGTTTCGCGGCTGCTTGCACCATTACTCTAAGGACCTGGCGGCACTGCAAATTTGAATGTTGTCATCTGATCAAGCGTCTTCTATTTGAATAGAAGGCGCTCTTTTTGTTGAAAAATTCTCTGGCAAGTGGATTTTAGTTTCAATTGAGTGTGTTTTTCTGTTATCATAATTGCTCTGATAAGAACGGATATATGGAAAAGCATCGATGATTAAGGGTGAAAAAGTCTAATAGAGATAATCTGGCGGAAACACTGGAATATCTAGGCGGAGGAAATGATGAGTAAGCGATTTTTATTAATAATGAGTGGTTTGCTGTTGGTGTTTATCGTTACGATTCTCATAGACAGCATTCTTCCGGTGGATGCGGATGATCCTGTAGAGAGTGATTTGATCGTCCTGCTTGGCGGCGGTGATCAGGGCAGGGTGAAGAAAGCGGCCGAGCTGTACAAGGAAGGATACGCAGACCAGGTATTGATTACGCCGGTCGGGGGTAATCGGACGGCGTCTGAAACGAAAACGATTGCCGAGCATTACGGCATACCGCGGGATGCGATGATTATGGAGAAAGACTCCACAAGCACCTATACGAATGCAGTACAGACGACGGAATTCATGGAAGAGAAAGATATGGAGTCGGCCCTGGTGGTTACGAGCGACTACCATGTCAAAAGGGCGGAATTCATCTTCGATAAGGTGAATCATGACAATCTGGAATTCAAATATATCGCAGCTCCGAATCTTCAGGGCGAGAACTGGAAGGAAAGGGAAAACTCCAGCATGTACTGGTTTGAGGAATTCAAAAAAATGTGGGGCTACAGGATGGGATTATACAAGTGGATAGACCAGTAGGAAACTCGGACCTCTGGAGGAGAGGCCCGGGTTTTGTAAATGGTTGTTACTATATTATTGAGCTTGATAGTAACAGTCTGATAGGTTCAATTGGTGATGCAAGTGCTGTGTTTAGTATTTCTTCAGGCATTCCTAACATGAACTGGTCAGGTACCTGCATGACGATGGCACCTGATAGACCTTCACCTGTCATGAACATATTAATAATAAAAATTTACTAGATTAGGATTAATTCTCAAGTAACACAATTTTTAATCAAATATTTTCATCACTTTTAAAATTGAAATTTGAATAATTAAGAAAAAGGCTATTGTTAGTAGTGTTTCAGGACTATTGTAAATGAGTATCTCTGGTATTTCATTAATTATAATGGCATTAATGAACAATAGAATTAATAGCACAATAATTAATAATATGCGAAAAACATTTGTTATACGTAAATGGCTTATATTTTCTTTTTTTAAGACTTTTATATCTTTTTTAAAGTTATATTTCAAGAATTCCTTTTTATAGCAGTATCGTTCTTCAGTCCCATTAATTTTATTATTATGTAGTTCGGACAATGTGTTGAAATATTGATTCTCTATATTTTTTCTCTGAGATGCTATCTTTTTTTCGTTATCTTTTATTTTAATTAAATCATGATTCAGAAGACTGCTGTATGTTAAATATATAATTGAAGCAATGAAAGAAGTTATAAGGAAAATGAAAAGTAACAACAATAAAAATATATTTTCTAAATCTTCTTTCCTTGTATTGTTTAAAGGTAAGCTTATAAGAATAGTATAGTATGAGTATGCCAATAGTAGATTTAAAATAATAGTTACAAATATAGAGTAAATAATACTTTTTGACGTTTTTCTATGATTTTTTTCTGGAAAATGTTGCTGAGTAATATTGGAGATTAAGGAAATAACATATAAGATACTACTTACTAGAATGAAAACCAGAAATATAATATCTATATTGTATGTTTCTATTAAAAATTTATAATTCTCGCTTTTAATTAAAAAATCATATAAATTCAATTTTTACATCCACCTTCATTCTACATTTCAATTTTAATGGCATGTTTTCATAAATTAGCTTTAATTTAATAATACATTATTGGGACAGAAGATTCTAAATTATAAATGTTAAAAAATAATTAGTTACTATAATATATGAAAGAATAAGATATACAAAAGGGTGTATTCCATGAAAAGAATCAAACTACAGATGATCAGACATGACTTGAATGATATCCCGCAATACGAACTGCCCGAAGGCTACAGCTTCAGATTGTTCCAAAAAGGGGATGAAGCAATTTGGGCGAATATAGAGACCCGGGTGGATGAATTTAAAACGGAGGCAACGGCAATTGAACGCTTTGAACGGGAATTCGGTCCATACATCGATGAAATGGGCCATCGGTATTTATTCATAGAGAATGCCGAAGGGGAAGCCATCGGCACGGCGACTGCCTGGTACGGTGACCTTGAAGGGGACGGCAATATCCGCGGACGGATCCACTGGGTCGGAATCGTGCCGGAACACCAGGGCAGGGGACTGTCCAAACCGTTGTTGTCCGAAGCAATGAATATTTTGGCGAAATTTCATGATGCGGTATATCTGACGTCGCAGACGACAAGCTGGCAGGCGGTGAACATGTATCTGAATTTTGGATTCAAGCCGGCGCGGCTGGATGAGAACTATGATGCTGCGTGGGCATTGCTCGAAGAGAAGCTGGGCAGGGAAATTGAATACTAGAATGTGTTGAAAAGGGGTACATATCATTTAAGGGGTGGCTGTTATGGAAATCATATCTGCAAAGAACGCAAAAAACGATTTTGACAGTTTGCTGAAACGTGTGAATAAGAGTGGGCAGCCCATTTTTATCGGTGAAGATGAAAATGATTTTGAAGCCGTCATGATCAGTCAGCAAGGATGGCGGAGTATACAGGAGACGCTTTTTCTTGGACACACAGGCGTACTGGACAAGGTGAGAGAAAGGGAAACCGATGACAGCGGCTTTACAGTCATTGATGAAATAGATTGGGAGACCATTTGATGTCGCTTTTTTGAACGGTGATTAAAAACCCGTCTGCCTGCGACATAACATATGATGTATAGGGACTTTTCTATGCTATAATTTGTCCAATAAATAATGTTGGGGAGCGTGTTATGCATATGGGCAAGAGGTTTACGGTGTTTTTAGCTGTACTGATGATGAGTATGGTATTTGGAGGTGTCGCCGAGGCACATTCCTCCATGGTTTCTTCGGATCCTGAGGCAGGGTCGACGGCTGAAGGGGAAGTGTCAACTCTGACGATGACTTTTGATACTGATATCCAGCAGGAAGAGGAAATCTATTTGGAGAATACAGAAGGAGAAAGAATCGATTATGAAGATATCACTGTGGAAGGGGAGACGGTGGAGGTCAGTTTCAGTGAACCGCTTGTTTCCGGTGACTATACTGTAGTCTGGGAACTTTACGGTGCGGATGGGCACGTTGTGAATGGCGATTTCGAATTTACTGTAGCTGGCGCTGAGTCCGGCGGCTCCGAGGAAGCGACTGAGGAAGCGACGGAAGAACCGACGGCTGAAGAAAGTGAAGCGGCCTCTGAGGAAGAAACGGGCGAGTCCGAAGGATTGGCCACCGAAGATGCAGCGGTTGATGATGAAGGCGGGATGTCCGGCGCTGTGGTTGCGCTGATTGTTGTACTTGGGGTTATCGTGGCCGTTATGATCGTCCTATTCGCCCGCAGGCGTAAATAGGGCGGCCGGCTGATGGTCATTGTATCCCAGCTGTTGCTGTATTTATGCCTTTCACTTTTGATGGGAGTGGTGCTCGGCAATTCTTTCTTTGCCGGGCGCATGCCGAAGTTCCATGTTCCGAAATGGCTGCTGGTTACAGCGGCTGCGGGTGTAATTGTATTCGGCTTTTCATCTTCACTCGCAATCATTCTCAATATGGCAGCAGACCTTTCCTTCGCAGGGGCACTCTGGCAGGTGCTGTTTGGCTTCAATACCGGCCGGGCGTGGCTGTTCATGTATCTGATTTCCGTCATCCTCATTGCATTTTTCGCTTTTGACATGATGGAAGGCCGTGCAATGATGCGGGCCGGTGTGGTTTTAGTGGCGCTGCTCGCGGTGGCGCAGAGCTTCGGCAGCCATGCCTTCGAGCAGGCGGCCTTCTGGGGTGTGACGGTACACGCCGTCCATCTGCTGGCTGTGATGACGTGGAGCGGCCTGCTGATCATACTCGGCTGGTTCACTGTTGAAAAGGTGAAATGGACTTATGTACTGTCCTGGTTTACGCGGCTTGCATTGATATCCATCATTGTACTGGCGGTTTCCGGGGTCTTCACGGGTGATGTGGTGACTGCAAATCCGCAGGGTGCACCGATCAATATATTCCAGCGGTTTGCGAATGCCTGGCTGACGGATTACGGCCAGTCCCTGCTTTTCAAGCAGCTGTTGCTGGTGGGGATTCTTGGGTTTGGCATCATCAACGGCATTCTGTACAGAAAACGATTGCGCGATGATCCGGGCCTTCAAATACAGCCGTGGATCAAAGCGGAATCGTTCCTTGTACTGATCATTCTGGCGGTGACTGCCTTCATGAGCGAACAGGCGATACCAAATCAGATTGACACGATCATAGAACGGAACGGGGCATCCGGGCTTTTTGAAGCGGTCTACGGGCAGGGTCTGCCTGCCGGACTGACGGTGGCGCTGACGTTTGATGCCATGGGTGTCGTAATGCTGGTGCTTGCAGCAGTATTTTTCGGCTTCATGCTGTATGCGGCCAAAATGCGGATGCATGCGGCGGTGTCGCTCCTGATGGCATTATGTTTTACAGCATCTGCTTATACCGGATTGATGTTAAGTGTGGCCTGAGCGGATAAGAATGATGATAATCCGAATAAAAGAATACAAATCCCGGATAATGTGTCCGGGATTTTTTTGTGGCGTCCGATTCGGTATTTGCCGGCCATACAAATCCCATAATGCTCGGAGAAAGGGTTTATCGGACAGTGTACCGAAAACTGTCTCACATTAAGAGATCTTTAATGTAATTGGTAAATTATGTTTCCATATCTCTATTATGACAATGATAATATTATTTTTTTATGTTAGTTTGGAAGGGTATTCATAATTAAACAAAGGGGAGATTTTCATGGAATTTACAAATCAGCCGATACTCATCTGGTTTGTCGTCGGTTATGGTATTTTCATGCTGATACTCGGGGTGTTCTACTCGAAGAAGATCAGTTCGAGTGAGGACTTCATATTGGCAGGCAAGTCGCTCGGGCCGGTCGTCCTGATGGGGACACTGCTCGCAACATGGGTCGGCAGCGGATCGGTCACCGGAGGACAGAACTCGCTGGCCTATTCATTCGGATTATGGCCCGCTTTGATGTCCACACTGCCATCACTGATCGGGATTGGAACGATTTTTCTCATTTCATCCAAGATCAAGCACTATGGTAAGTATACCGTAGCGGAAATACTTGAAGTGAAGTACGGAAGATGGGCCAGTGTACTGGCGGCATTGATCATCATACTGGCGTTCGTCGGCATTGTGTCATACCAGTATCAGGGCCTCGGTTTTATACTGAACATCTCGACGGGGATTTCTCCTGAGATGGGCACGATTATCGGGGCTGCGATCATCATTTTCCTGGCCTGCATCGGCGGTCTGATGTCCGTGGCACCGACGGATGCGGCGAGTGCATTCCTTGTCATCATCGGGCTCATCATCGCACTGCCGCTTGCGCTGTCAATCGGGGGCGGCTGGAGTGAAATCACTTCAAATGTACCGGACAGCCATATGTCGGTGACCGGCGGATTGAGCTTCATCCAGCTGATGGGATACTATCTGCCGACACTATTCCTGCTGCTCGGGGACCAGAACATCTATCAGAGGATGACGGCCTCCAACAGTGACAGTTCAACGAAACTCGGTACAGCGGGCTGGATTCTCGGCCTGATCGTCGTCACACCGATCATTTCCATCCTCGCGTTCATCTCACGGTCTCTATTCCCGGATGTTGACCCCGGCATGGCGCTGATCGCACTGACGAGTGTACTGCCGGTAGCAGTCGGCGGCATACTGATTGCGGCACTCACTGCATTCATCGTGACGACGGGCAACTCCTATCTGTTATCCGCTTCAACCAGTGTAATCTATGACTTCTTAGGCAAATATATGAAGAAAGATATCAACGACCACCAAAAACTCGTCTACACTAGAATTCTGATTCCGATACTCGGCATCATCGCGTTCCTGCTGACGATGTATTTCCCGACGGTGCTGTCGGTACAGATGTACGCCTATACGGTATACGGCGCGGGAATCACACCGGCACTGCTCGCAGTGTTCCTGTTCCCGCAGGTCACCAAACCGGCCGGATTAGCTTCGATGGGTACCGGCCTCGTCGTGACACTGTTCTGGGAGTTCTTCTATGTACAGTCGACCGGCATCAACTCGGTCATCATTTCCGTACCGGCGGCAATCATCGTGCTCATCGTGGTCACTATGTTCACACAGAATAAAAAGCAGGAGATGGAAGGGGCGGCTGAATAATGGAAACAGCAAAACGCATTGAAGGACTGAGGAAGATCATGGAGGAAAAGGGTCTCGATGCCACCATCATCTTCAACTTTGAAAACCAGTTCTACTTCAGTGGATTGAAAGCCATTACGTATTCCAGACCGATCATCCTGGTTGTGGAACCTGCGCGCCAGAGCCTGATCATCCCGAAACTGGAAGAGCGGCATGCGAAGGAGAAGACGGATGTGGAAGATATCCATATCTATCACGAAGTGGCAGGGAAACCCGGCCAGAGTACGGATTACCGGACACTGTTTGATGCGGTGCTGTCAAAACTGGATGCCGGCAGTAATATCGGAATCGAATATGGTTCGCTGCCGACCGATTATACTTTGAGAATCCAGGACAAAGGTTTCCGGATTGAAGATATTGGATGGGATATCGTAAATATGCGTGCGATCAAAACGGCGGAGGAGATCGATATGATCAAAACCTCCGGCGGACTGGTCAGCGGCGCATTGAAGCACACACTGAAAAATTCAAAAGCCGGAGAGTCCGAACTGGAAATCGACTATTACGGCAACCAATTTCTTTTCGAGGAGATTTCAAAGAAATATACCGACTCGACATTGGATTACTTCGTCATGTCGCCTTCAGGCATCGAACGGACGAACATGCCGCACGTCTTCTCGAATACGAGAAAACTGGAGACGGGTGACGTGATTATCCACAGCAGGCAGGTCGGTCTGAACGGGTATCGGGCCGAATGCGAACGGACTTTCTTCATCGGGGAACCGACGGAAAAACAGAGAAAGGTGTTCGATGTCATGCTCCGTGCCCATGAAGCGGCACTGGACTTCATCAAAACCGGTGTGACGGCGAGGGAAGTGAACGAAGCGGCCCTGGCAGTCATCCGCGGGTCGGGAATGGAGGAACACGTTTCGCACAGAACTGGACACGGCATCGGCATCGGACAGCATGAGGAACCTTCTCTCAGATTCGATAACGATCTGGAACTGAAGCCCGGCATGGTGTTCTGTGTCGAACCCGGCATCTATATCTCGGGCGTCGGCGGATTCAGACATTCGGATACCGTGGTGCTGCGGGAAGAAGGCACTGAAATCATCACCGAATATCCGAGAGAGCTGGAGAACTTGATTATTAAATAATACGTTTATAGGCTGGCTCCATTAGAATAATTCACTTGTTCTAATGGAGCTTTTTGCTGACATCCTCTCCTCCCTCCACTGTGCTATTGATTTGACACTACTAATGGTAGAGGATATGGGATGACTGGAAAGTCCCTGTTTAATATCTGCATCAATTAGATTAGTGCGACTCTGCATGTTTTTGCTGAAAGTTCTGCATTTTCATTTTCCGTACGTAAAGTTGCGGGTAGAGAATCGACATCCGATGCTTATTCAAATAAGTTAACAGCAGTGCAGAAAAAAGAATAACACATAAATTGAGGGCTCTCCAGACGGAAAGCCCTCTCATTATTTGTCTTCAATTATTAAACGTCTTCGGTGGCCGTCTCTTCAATTTCTTCCCGTTTGGAATAGATATTGGTCACAATGGTTTTTACAACCGCATAGAAAGGGACTGCAAGCAGAATGCCCCAAATGCCAGCAATGTTGCCGGCAGCCAATATCAATGTGATAACTGTCAATGGATGTACATTCAGTGCATTGCCCATGATGTTCGGTGTTATCAGATTCCCTTCGATTTGCTGGGCAACGAGCATGATGAGGGCCACATATAAAACCATGACTGGATCTTGGAACAGCGCAATGATAATTGCCGGAACTACGGCGATATACGGCCCAAGGAATGGAATAATATTGGCCGCTATACCGATAAGTGCCAATAGGAACGCATAATCAAGTCCAATGATCAGGTAACCAATCAGCAGCATAACGCCAACTGCAAAACTGACAAATAATTGCCCGACAATATAGGACTTTAAGGTTTTATCCACATCGTGCAGCGTTTTGCGGACCCAGGTTTTTCTTGCTCCGGAGAAAAAATGGGCGATAAACGGTGCGAACTTCTTGTGGTCAATTAGAATATAGATCAGGAAAAAAGGAACGAGAACAAGAGTAATCACTCCGGATACCAGCCCCATCAGGAAAGATGCAATCCAGGAGCCGAGATTGGAGGCCCAATCCGTCAATTGTCCAGTCAGGCTTTTTAATTGCTCTTGGACTGCATTCGGTAAGTGTTCACGCTGATTCAAGAGATATGTTACGTATTCTTCAACCCTTCCAATAATTTCAGGACCATTATTTACAAGAGAATTTATCTGCTTGGAAACAATCGGTGCGATGAGGATGTAAAACAGCCAAATGAGTAAGGCCATCAAAGCAAAAATAAGTAGGATAGCTGCCCACTTGGGAAAATGCTTTTTTAGCAGAAAATTCAAAATAGGTCTTGTCAGATAAAAGAGCACCCCGCTAATCAACAATGGCAGGAAAATCGTTTGTGCCACCACGAAGAGTGGAGTGAAAATACCCTGTAATTCAATAAATAAACGAATAATGACTAAAGTGAAAATAATAGCAACAGCTGTTTGGAACCAAACTTTTCGTGTCATTTAAATTAAACACCCTTTCTTCTAATATACATACCCGGGTGTTGTCAGATTTAAGAGGAAAAATTAAAAAAATCTTGTGGGGCAGACTGTACCGACGGCTTCAGGCATTCGGATACGGTAGTGTTGAGAGAAGAAGGCACTGAAATCATCACCGAATATCCAATAGAGCTGGAGAACTTGATTATTAAATAATACGTGAAGATCACTTCTTGATGAAATTAGTCACCAAGAAGTGTTTTTTTATATTGTATATCATCTAGGAATCAAAAATGATTATTAATTATCATTTTTAATATTAAATTGACAGTATATAATCATAGTGGTATATTCTATATGAAAACGTTTACTAAAGAGGAGCGGAACTGATGGATATATTAGAAAAATTAAAAGGAAAATTGATTGTTTCATGTCAGGCACTGGATGATGAACCGCTTCATGATTCATACATCATGAGCAAGATGGCACTGGCAGCTTATGAAGGTGGAGCGGATGGCATCCGTGCGAATTCTGTTGCGGATATTCAGGCCATCAAAAAGGAAGTCGATTTGCCGATCATCGGCATCATCAAACTGGATTACGAAAAGAGCGGTGTGTACATTACGCCGACGATGGATGAAGTGGATGCTCTGGCCGGCGAGGGGATGGCAGTGATCGCACTGGATGCGACGAAGCTCACCCGCCCGGACGGCAGTCCGTTTACGGCGTTCTTTGAAAAAGTAAAAGAGAAATATCCCGACCAGCTTTTCATGGCGGACTGTTCCACTGTGGAAGAAGGGATTGAAGCGGAAAAAGCGGGTGTGGATATCGTCGGCACAACACTTGTCGGATATACGGAGCACTCCAAAGGTGATGTACCATTGGAAACATTGAAGAAGATGGTGGAAGCGGTATCCGTTCCTGTCTTTGCTGAAGGCAATATGGATACACCTGAAAAAGCAGCGAAAGCACTCGAACTGGGTGCTCACGCAGTCGTCGTCGGCAGTGCGATTACGCGCCCGCAGCTGATCACTAATAAATTTAAAAACGCGATAGAGCAATAATCACGAAAGCAGGTGCATACAATTGAACGAAGGTAACAACGGAGTGAAAGCGACAATCAGACTGGAACAGGCAAAGCGGAACTTTACGAAATCAGAACTGAAAATCTATGACTATATCGTTGAACACAAGGATCAGGTGCTCTATCATTCGCTGACGGAACTGGCAGAAGCCTGCAATGTCGGTGAGGCAACCGTCCTGCGTCTATTCAGGAAAATCGGTTATAAGGGTTTTCAGGGATTCAAGTTCTCTTTGGCAAAAGAGGTGGATGCCGCTGGGAAAGACGAGGATAACAATTCCTATGTCTCCAAAGTCAAAAACAGCATGATGACCGCTCTTGAAAATTCATATGAAGTGATCGATGAAGACCAGCTGGAAAAAGCGATAGACCTGATCGACGGGGCAAGTAATGTCGTCGTTTTCGGAGTCGGCTCTTCTTCCATCGCAGGGCTCGATATGCAGAACAGGCTGCTGCGGATCGGCAAGAATATCGAAGTTTTCGGCGACCCGCATTCCCAGGTCATGAGAACCACTTCAATGGATGAAGATACCGTCGTCATCGCAATCAGTATTACAGGCAGTACACGGGATACGGTCGACAGTGTCAGTGCTGCAAAGAAAAAGCACGCCAAAATCATTTCGATCACGAACTATACCAAGTCGCCTTTAACGAAGTATTCAGATTGTATACTCCTGTCTTCCGCAAAGGAAAGCCCGCTCGACAGCGGATCGCTCGTTTCCAAAGTCGCCCAGCTATTTGTGATCGATCTGCTCTGTACAGGGCTGACACTCAAAAATTATGAACAGGCAGAAAGAAACAGGCTGGATCTATCTGAAAACATTACAGGAAAACTATATTAAAAATATAAGAATAAATCATACTGGAGGGTAAAAAAATGAAAAACCTTTTCTCAAAAGCGCAATCATTCGGTAAGTCATTCATGCTGCCGATCGCCATTCTTCCGGCAGCCGGTCTGCTGCTGGGTATCGGGGGTGCACTCTCAAACCCTAACACCGTGGACGCTTATCCGATACTCGATATCGTATGGCTGCAAAGTCTTTTCACCATCATGGCATCGGCCGGTAACATCGTCTTCGCTAACTTGCCTATCATATTCGCGGTCGGTGTCGCCATCGGGCTGGCCAGAAACGACAAGGGAACAGCCGGCCTGGCAGCGGTGCTCGGATACTTTGTCATGCACGCGACGATCAATGCGATTCTCGGTATCAGCGGAAAGCTCGCAACAGAAGAACTCGCGGCAGTCGGTCAAGGAATGACGGTAGGCATACAGAGTCTGGAAACAGGGGTGTTCGGCGGTATCATCGTCGGAATCATGACTTCAATGCTGCATAACAGATATTATAAAATAACCCTGCCGCAGTTCCTTGGATTCTTCGGCGGTTCCAGATTCGTACCGATCATCACTTCATTTTCAGCAATCTTCCTCGGTATGGCAATGTATTTCATATGGCCGCCAATCCAGTCGGTAATATTCAGTGCAGGAGATCTGGTAACAGGGACCGGTGCCATCGGCACATTCTTCTTCGGATTGATTTTAAGGCTGCTTGGGCCATTCGGACTGCATCACATCTTTTATCTGCCATTCTGGCAGACTGGTCTGGGCGGCTCCCTGGAAGTTGGCGGACAGCTGATTCAGGGGACACAGAACATATTCTTCGCGCAGCTCGCCGAACCTGGCGTCGAGCAATTCTATGAAGGGACTTCCCGATTCATGTCCGGCCGGTTCATCACGATGATGTTCGGACTGCTCGGTGCATGTCTGGCAATCTACCATACGGCAAAACCTAAAAATAAAAAGGTTGTCGGCGGTCTGATGTTATCCGCCGGACTGACATCATTCTTTACAGGAATCACTGAACCGATCGAATTTTCATTCCTGTTCGTTGCACCGATTTTGTATGTCATCCATGCATTCTATGACGGGCTTGCCTTCATGATGGCTGACCTGTTTAACATCACAATCGGACAGACATTCAGCGGCGGATTCATCGATTATATCCTGTTCGGTGTACTGCAGGGGAATGATAAGACCAACTTCCTGTATGTGATTCCGATCGGTATTATCTGGTTCTTACTGTACTATGTCACATTCCGCTTCATGATCACGAAAATGAACCTCAAAACACCGGGGCGTGAAGAAAAAGATATGGCGCAGCAGGTCAATGCCAGCGAGAGAACAATGGTTCTGGCAAAAGGTCTGGGCGGTAAAGAAAACATCGAAGAGCTCGATAACTGTGCAACGCGTTTGAGAGTCACATTGAAAGATATCGACCAGGTGGATGAGGATGCCATTAATACAACGGGACCGAACGGCATCGTCAAAAAAGGCAACGGCATCCAGGTGATCTACGGACCGCAGGTCAGCAATATCAAAAATGACCTGGAAGAGTACTTGAATCAGGAGAGTAAAGAAACAGAAGAAGATTAATGTACTAGATAAAAGGATCACATACACTCTACTGGAATGTATATGATCCTTTATATATTTATTGATATTAAGATTTCATTATTATTTTTAATCAAATAAACGCATTGCTTTAGAAATGAATATTTGAACAAATAATAATGATACCATAGCAAAAATCACATTATAATCCTGCCTGATATTAATGGAACTAAATTCTAAAAGTATGAAAGAAATGACTAATGCAATTAAAAAAAGTAAGATAAAATTCATGAATCTAAAAATCTTAGTTACCGGTAAATATTTTAATTTTTTCCGATTTAATATTCTATTTTTGTCATTTAAATCAATTTTAATTGATTTTTTTAATTGTCTAAACTGAAAGTAATGTTTTATATCTGGATGTAAACCTACTAATTTACTTACAAACTTATTATGGTCAATTGTACCGTTATAAATTTCACTAAGACTTTTATTATATATTTCTGACAGGTGATCATAGTATTCTAATCTATTTTTATTTTTTTGACGAAAAACTTCTAGATTTTTAGAAGAAACACTTTTTAAGTTATGTAGAATCAGGGCATCATTAGTCATATAGACTAATAGTAAGAGTATGAAGAATACTAAAATGAATAATAAACTTAACGCTATAGTGAAATAATGAAGTTGTTCAACTATAGCGTTTATTTCTGTTAACGAAAATACATTGGGTAATAATCTCAAAGAATAGCGGATCATTTCTCCTAAAATAAGTAATAAATATGCAATAAGCATATCAAAAATTATAATGGCAACAGTTAAGATTATAAGGCTTATAATAAGTTTGCTTTCTTTTACTGCAGTGACTAATTTCAGAAACGAATTAGACATGTTAGTGAAATAAGTTATAAGTGTTACTGCGATTATAAATAATGGTATTAGATACGATAAGTAATATGTATCACTAAACTCTTTTATTTTTGGGAGATCGTTGAGTAAATTAAAAGCATCAGTAAACATTGATTCACCTCGTATATTTTGAAAGAGCGTAATAGTAACTAAAACTTCGTTACCTTAAATTGTATCTTATATACATAAAAATTAATATCATAGTTCTGATAAGTTAACTTTAGTCATGAAGGAATATTTATATATTCTAGTAATGACTATTTTTTATTTTGGAGCAGTCATGTGGTATTGAATGTTTTTATTGGTACTGGAAAGGGTGAAGGTCTATACCACCAATTGAAAATTTTACATGTCAATTTCATATTATGAGTTTTTCATCAAAGAAAGAGGCTATTAGAAAAAGATACTTATAATTTGATGAAAAAAGGAGTACATATTATGGGAGAATTTCTTTTCACAGTATTATCCTGTGCTTTTTTCATGTTTCTGGTGGCATGGTATTCTTATTTGAAAACCAGAAATACAATCAATGATTCCACCGGCTATTTCCTTGCGGGGCGGGGACTCACAGGCGGTTTTATCGCCGGGTCCTTTATTCTGACCAACCTTTCGGCAGAACAGCTGATCGGACTGAACGGCCAGGCCTACAGCAGCAATATGACGAGTATGGCGTGGGAAGTGACGGCGGGCTTTGCGGTTATCATTTTAGCTTTGGTATTACTGCCAAGGTACTTGGGCGGGGCATTTACGACGTTGCCGGGATTTATAGATAACCGTTTTGATCAGGGCACACGCATTCAGATTGTGGTCCTGTTCATGCTCGGCTATGGATTCGTGACGATTCCATCAGTGTTATACTCCGGTGCGATTGCCGTGCTCCAATTGTTTGACGTGCCGACGGCACTCGGCATTTCATTCGAGCAGTCCATGTGGCTGGTCGTCTGGATCATCGGCATCATCGGTTCATGCTATGCGATATTCGGCGGACTGAAAGCTGTTGCGATTTCCGATACATTGAATGGGATTGGCCTGTTCATTGTCGGGTTGATTGTTCCGGTGCTCGGGTTCATCGCTCTCGGGGACGGCAATATGCTGCAGGGCATGAAGACAATAGCGGTCGAGAACCCCGAGAAATTGAATTCGATCGGTTCAAGTGATGACGGCGTACCATTCGGTACGATATTCACCGGAATGATTTTCGCAAACCTTTTCTACTGGGGGACGAACCAGTATGCGATTCAGAGAACGCTCGGTGCCAAAAGTCTGGCAGAAGGGCAGAAAGGGGCTTTATTCACCGGGTTCTTGAAAATCCTTGTGCCGTTTATGATGATGATTCCCGGGGTAATTGCCTTCCATCTGTACGGCCCTGAACTTAAGACAATGGATCTCGCGTATCCCGCGCTGATTGAGGATCTGCTGCCGACATTCTTAAGTGGATTCTTCCTGGCAGTATTGCTGGGTGCCGTATTTTCAAGTTTCAACTCATTGCTCAACAGTGCGGCAACGATGTTTGCCTATGACATATATAAAGTGCTGATTAACAAGAATGCGACGGACCGCCAGATGATCCGGGTCAGCCAATGGTTCGGTGTAGGATTATCTTTGGTCACCTTTTTCATCGCCCCATTATTACTTAATGCACCGGATGGTTTATGGACGATCATCCGTGAATTCACCGGATTCTTCAACATACCAATCATTGCGATCGTGCTGGTCGGCATATTTTCAAAACACGTGCCGTCGATCGGACCGAAAATCGCAATCACAGTCCATGTCGTCACATACTTCATGCTGATGTGGGGACTGCCGATGTTTTTCAATGTGGAGATTCCGATTAATTTCATTCATATACAGGGAATGCTGTTTGTTTTAGCAACAGGGATTATGCTCGTCGCTGGATTGATCAGACCACTGCCTGAACCGTTCAAATTCACGCCCAATGCAGCAGTCAGCATGGTGCCGTGGAAATACGCGATTCCGGTTACGGTTTTACTGTTCAGCGCGATGGTGTTTGTATTTATACTCTTCTCACCGATCGGACTCGCAAGTGCGGAAAACATCGTATCCGCCTGGTTCCTGCCAGCCACTATTGCATTGGTAGCTGTGACGGTCGTTTTATATGTGATTTCGCTGAAGTCGTGGAATAGGAAATATCAGGATTTCGTTTATGCGAGGCATGAGAACAGAGTGGAAGAAGCGAGGATGTAAGAAATATTGTAAATAGAAGTATAAATTTATTGATTTATTTTAATAATCCATTTGAATTTTGAGGTTCTGAATACTTAACAATATATTAAAAGTTTAGAAAGGAGTTTTTAAGGATGGTTGCATATGATCAAAGATTCGTCCAAGAAGTTATGGGAATCGAAAATGAATCAGAGGTATTAACTTCAAGAAACAATGAAGAAATTATGATGAGATATTCTTTGAAAGTTAGGTTAAAAAAAAGGAAAGGGGGGAAAGAAGTAGCTATTATAATGATGAACCCTTCGGCAGCAGATGAAAATGATTCAGACCGTAGTGTTAACAAAGTTTTAGAACATATTTATAAGAAACAAAATGATTTTGAGTATGTAACAATATTAAATATAATCCCGTTTTATAGTACTGAAAATAAAAAAATAAAAGAGAAAATTGATAAAATAATTTCACATAAAAATGCAGCTAGGCTGAATGCTATTAATGAAAGTAATAACAAGGAAATTGAAGAAACCGTAAAAAGATCTCAAAAAGTTATATTGGCATGGGGTAAACCATCAAAATTTCCTTTGTTTTATTATTATAATCAGCTTTCAAATATTATATCTTATCTTGAAAAGCATCCAGATGTTAATGTTTTTAAATTAAGAAGTTATAGATTAAATGAAGATGAGACTAATAAAAAGCCTTACTGTTTAACTTCGAGCGGAGATCCTGGGCATCCTTCTTATGCTGAGATGTTGGGCATAAGAAAGATATCCATTGATAAATATTTTGGTGTAAAATTATAATATTGATGGAGTTATAATTTACTCAAAAAATTTCGTTAATTGTAAAATTACGTTGGGTACAAAAAGCAACACTTAATAAACTCAAAATGTAGTTCCGACTAAAGAAATCATAGAAGTGATCACGAACGGTCGATATCGATTTAACATGAATGAACTGGTAATAATAGTATCCTATTTTCACCAGAATATTTCTCTATCAAAAATATTGAAGCAACCTGTCCCTGACCGCCAGATAGTGTAGAATATAGTGATTTTCTGAAAAATATTCATACTATATTGATTATTAAGGCTGTTATAAAATGATTGGTAAGCTTATTCTATTTGATTATCAGCGAAGGGAGCAGATATCAAGTTTGGAAGCACTGCGCAAGAAAAACCTTGAAAGAAGGCCAATGGCACTTAGAGCGGTTAGAAGCGTGGATCCAGACTTTTACCTGGGGAAACGGGCATTTGATATACCTCGAAAAACTGAAGGGAAACAGGAAATAATTGATGAACTAAGAAGAAAAGAAGAAGAGCTTAAAAAATAAGCAGTCATGATGAACAATCACTGTTGGAAGTGAAATGTCATCATGACTGCTTTTTATTTCATTTGTAAAATTGAAAGAGCCAAATCAAAATAGGACATATTAGCTAAATCATCTATTCATTTTCAAGCTTGTCGATATATTCCTTTAATTTGTCCTTGTCCTCACCGGTGAATTCCGGAAACTTAGGATCCAATTTTTCAAGCAGCTGGATCATGATTTCGTTGACGAGCCTGCGGCTGTGCCATTCATCATCGGCCGGAAGGACGTACCATGGGGAATAATCAGTCGAAGTTTCATTGAGCATTTCTTCAAACACTTCCTGGTACTGGTTCCAATACTGACGTTCTTCCACATCTGAGAATGAGAACTCCCAATTTTTATCCGGCGTTTTCATACG
Organism: Salinicoccus sp. HZC-1; assembly: GCF_046736035.1. Classification (GTDB taxonomy): domain Bacteria; phylum Bacillota; class Bacilli; order Staphylococcales; family Salinicoccaceae; genus Salinicoccus. The sequence continues at coordinate 821,117 of NZ_CP177130.1, forward strand.
TTCGAGCAAACGGTTTTTCTGCTCCTCTTTGGACATATTGAAAAAGAACTTAATAACATGTATGCCGTTTTCGTATAAATATTTTTCATAGTCATTGATCTGCCGGTAGCGCAGGGACCATATTGAATTCTCATCCTCGCCTTTTGGGATGTCGCCTGCCGATAACCCGCCGTGAATGCGCGGGGCGATCACGTCTTCATAATGTGAGCGGTTCAGAATGCCGATCTCACCCCTTGAAGGGATTGCCGGCTGCATGCGCCACAGGTAATCATGTTTCTGCTCCACTTCTGTGGGTTTGCCGAAAGTCGTCGTTTTCAACCCTTGGGCGTTCAGGTTTGAGAATATATAGCTGATCGTCTCATCCTTGCCCGCAGCATCGAGTGCCTGGAGTACAACGAGGATGCCGTCCTTCTCCTCGGCATTGAGTCTGAGGTGGAGGTCCTTCAATTTTTCAACGAGCAGCGGGATGACTTCCTCTTTGATTTTATCATTCTCCTGCGTTTTACCTTCGGATGTTGGGAAGTCCTGTAATTTAACATATTTGTCGTGTGCCATTCTATAATTTTCCAGATTCATTGATAAAGACCCCTTTCTCTATGAGAATTACCCATCCATAATTACAATCAAACGGTACACCGGTAAAAAGGCAATATCGTATAAAAAGATGAGCTTAAAAAATAACCAGGCATGATGCTACATCTTCTATAGAGGAGATGTAGCATCATGCCTGTTCTTTATTCCAAAAGTATTCAGTTTCTATATCTTTTTCACCGGCTGTTTGAATCCGACTTTTTTGGGCCTGGGCTTCTGCTGTCCCTTATAAAGCTTATACAACGCGTTCTGTACCGGCTGCTCGACATATCTGAAGATTATATATGCAGCGAGGATTGTTGCTCCGACAAGCATAGCCGTGAAGATCGGGTGCGTGTACCCCATCTCATGCATCTTATTGAGGATGACATACCCGATATTCTGGTGGATCAGATATAAAGGATATGAAATGGTTCCGAAGAACACGAGTACAGGGGAGCTCAGGAACTGCATTTTGTTGTTGATGATCAGATAGAATGCTGCGACGAATGCCGCGGTGAACAATGCATTCTCAATACTCATAAATGCCAGGTCGTAGATGACACACAGTGCGATTACCGCATAATACTTCAATTGGTCTCCATGCTGCCAGATGCAGTAGAACATGATGCCGATGATGAACATATGGCTGAAGCTGGCGATGGAGAATTCACGGATGAGTGCTGTCAGGTCAGTGTCCATGCTGCGGTGGATCAGCTGGATGATGACGGAAGCTGATATCCAGGTCAGGACAATCGGCATGACTTTCTTTTCCACTTTGAAGAACAGAAGAATCGCCATGAGAATATAGAAAGTCATTTCGACACGGAGTGTCCAGTAGACGCCATCGACCCTCGGTGCACCGAAGAAATCCTGGAACATCGTCAGGTTGACCAGTGCCGGCAGCAAATCGATTTTCAGCTGCTCGATCGAAGCGAGTGTGACGACGGTGAATGTCAGGACGACGGCGAATATATATGCCGGATAGAGCCTGAATGAACGTTTGATTGCGAAATCGGATACGGATTTGACTTTGAGGATGGACATGTAGATGACGAATCCGCTGATGATGAAGAACAGCTGAACGCCGAACTCGCCAAATGAGAAAATCTCACTGTATCCCCCGCTCTCTCCCCCGAAGCGCTCTTCATACCGCGTTGTATAGTGGAAAAGCACGACAGCCAGTGCAGCCAGTCCACGCAACGCATCAATTTCAGTAAACCTTTTTCTTTGAGACATTATAAGATCCCTCATTAATTATTAGTTGAATACTTTATATATACCCGTTTATCAAAATTATAGAGTTCAATATAATACATCTTTGGATGTAATGCCAAACAAAAAGAGTTAATCTGTTGAATTTTGTGGTGGTTTTGTGACAATGAGCGGTGAAAACTGCACTTACGATGTCCGGTAAACGGGGGACTTCGGCTATTGTGAAATCGCAATGGCCGGTAAGTGACTTTTATCGGTCATTGAACGATTACAATGCCCGGTAAGCGATGCTGCCGGGCTTTACTGCCATCAATCTATCAGGCCTGCGGCGTAGAACGGTCCTTTGGCGGTGAGCATCTCCAGAATATCGGCGAGCTCTTCGCTGGATTCACGGCGGCCGTTCTCAAGCCAGTTGCGGATGAGGCCGATGTGCGCACTGGTGATGTAGGAGAGGAGGTAGCCGATATCGACGCGGAGCATATTTTTATCGATGAGGCTGTTGCTGTGGATACGGTAATACTCCCGCATGTGTTCTCTGACTTTATGCTCGAACTGGTTCTCTCCCTGGTTGTTGAACAGTGCAATGATCTTGTCGGCATTGTCATCGATGTAGTTGAAAGTGTCCATCGCAATCTTCCTGTGCATGCCGCTGGAGAGATTCACCTGGCTGTCCGCATCGATATTGCGGGACAGAATTTCATAAAGTCCGCCGAGCAGCGTATTCTCATAGGATTCGAGCAGGTCATATTTGTCCTCGTAATGCATATAGAAAGTGCCCCGGTTGATGATTGCCTCTTCGGCGATATCTTTGATGGTCATGGCTTCGAAGCCTTTTTCAGCAATCAGTTTGGTGAATGCCTGATTGATTGCCCTGTGTGTTTTGATCTTCCTCAGATCCTGTTTTTCCATAAATGTTCCCTCTTTTTTGTATTTAAACGACATAAATACACCATGTGTTGGATAAACGACATCCCGTCCTTTATTGGTGATTGCATTTTAATCACCACCAAGTAAAATAACGAACATGGTGTTTATTAAATAATAACTTTAAAAAAGAGGGTTTGCAATGGTTAATGATTTTAAAAATATTTTGAAGAAGCCGATTCTGTTGATTTCGCTGCTGGCGATTGCGACGATACCGGCGATCTACACGACGATATTCTTGGGTTCTATGTGGAATCCCTACGATAGTATGGACCAGCTGAAAGTCGATGTGGTGAATGAAGACGAAGGCGCAGAGCTGGATGGAGAAGAGATAAGTCTGGGTCAGGATCTGGTGGATGAGCTGAAGGACAATGAAGAATTCAAGTGGCAATTCACTGATATGAAAGAGGCGTCGGATGACTTAGGACGCGGTGAAGTATATGCAGTCGTGAAAATTCCGGAAGATGCATCTGACAAAGCGGGGAACCTGCTGAAGTCCGAAGCCGAGAATATCGATATAGAGATCCAGACCAATCCAGGATATAACTTCCTCGGCTCCGTGATGGGATCGAATGCAGGGAGTGCGATAAAGGACGAGCTCGGTCTGTCAATCACGGAAATGTATACAGAGACGCTGGTCGAAAGCATGAACGACGCCAAGGAGAGTAACGAGGAACTGCTGGACGCGCTGACTGAAATGCAGACGGGCGTGGATGAACTGATCGAGGGCAGTGAATCACTGGAGTCCGGTCTGATGGAGTTGGATTCGACCATGAACCAATCGGCGGGTGAACTTTCCGAAGGGAACCAGCAGGTCACGGACGGACTGTACGAGATGAATAAAAACCTCGAAGCCATGCAGAGTCAGGTGCCGCCTCAAATGCAGGGACAGCTTGATGGATTTTCAGCCGGCGTCGATGAACTGATTGCCGGGAATGAAGCGGTACAGGACGGCATCGATCAGGTCGGTCCCGGTGTCTCCCAGAGCACGGGCGAACTTGCTGAAGGCAGCCGGTCGATGACTGAAGGTTTGACAGAACTGGACGATGGGCTGAATGAAATGATTGCGGAAGTCGAAGACGGACTCTCTGAATTCGACGGCCTGGTATTGAGTGACGAGAATGCAGGATTCATTGCAGATCCAATTGATGTGACGGAAACGGAAGTCACCGAGATTGAGAATTATGGACAGACACTTGCGCCTTATATTATAGCTGTCAGTCTGTTCCTGGGCTGCATCGCATTCAGTGTGCTGTATCCGTTAAACCGTTTGACGGAAAACTATCGGAATACATTCACTATGACAGTGAGCAAAACGTTGTTGGTCATGACGCATGCACTCCTTTCTACGGGGGTTTTATTCTCAGTACTGAAGTTCGGTTTTGAACTGAAAATCGCCGAACCGGGACAGTTTTATCTGATCATGCTGCTGTGGACGCTGGCGGCACTGTTGGTCATCACTGTGCTTGTTTCGCTGCTCGGGAACGTCGGGAAGTTCATCGCAGTCATCCTGCTGATCCTGCAGCTGTCATCCAGTGCAGGCACATTCCCGATCCAGACAGCGGGCAATCTGTATCAGACGCTGCATCCGGTACTGCCGATGAGCTACGCCGTCACAGCCATGCGGGAAGTCATCTTCGATTTTGAAGCGGTGCTGACGACCCAATCGACGATGGTATATCTGGCTGTAATCATCGTTGTAGCAATCATAGTGTTCAGTCTGATCAACCTGTTGAAATTCAAATTCAGGAAGTTTGAAAATGTGACACGTGAAATGAGCAGAGTGGAGTTTTAGAAGAATGGTTATGGAAGAGATGCCGGGTGAAATGGCATCTTTTTTTTATGGCGGTGTGATTTTCATTTCAACGATGAAATAAAAACCGTATTGATATATGATATTCATATAATGTATTGAGTCCGGAGGTCTGAAATGAACCAGTCTGATTTTAATGTTTCAAGTGAAAGTATCATCAGGAATGCCGTGCAGGAAATGATTTTGAATAATGAACTGAGGCCGGGGGATAAACTGCCGAGTGAAAACGTGCTGGCTGATGAATATAAGGTGAAGCGGATTGTCGTGCGGAATGCGCTGGTGCAGCTTGAGAAAATGGGACTGCTCGACAGCAGGCAAGGAGTCGGGCGTTTTATTAAAGAGAAGCTCCCGATCATTGAATTGGATATGTCGGGGAAGCGGAGTTTTTCCGATAAAATGAAGGAACAGGGCGTCCCTTATGAAAGCAGGGTCATCTTTGCGGGTTATGGAACAGACAGGGAACAGGAGAAATACCGGGATGCGCTCGGTGTCGATGACAGTATTGAGATATATAAAGTGGCGCGGCTGCGCATTGTCAATCATGTGCCGAGTGCCATACACGTTTCATTTATAAGGGAAGATGTGGTGCCGGATATTGATCAAGAGACCGATCAGCTCGCTTCCGTTTTCAACTACTACAGGAACAACGGTATTACCAATTTGAAGTCGACGGACACACAGATTCACACCGCTTTCCCCACATTGAACGAACAGCGGAATCTGGAGTGTCATGAACTCGTGCCGCTCATCGTCTACGAATCGCAGACAGTGGACGAAGACACGGACAATATAATGGAACAGACACGGATTTTATACAGGAGTGACTTGTTCAAGCACTCGCTGGGGTCGGTGAACTAGCGGACGGCTGAGGAGCCGTTCTTTTTAAGTTACTATAATTTTATCCGGAAGGATTACTATGGTAATATTAATTTGATTATTTTGAAAAGGGGTCAGTAAATGAAAATCAAAAAAGTCGCTATTATAGGGGCGGGAAATGGCGGTATTACTGCAGCTGCTGATTTAACAAACAGGGGTTTTTCAGTTTCACTGTATGAAATACCGGCTTTTTCCGGAAATATTGAAGGGATAAAGAGGAACAAGGGGATAATGCTGCAGGATGAAAACGGGGAAAAATTCATTCAGTTTTCCAATGTCACGACAGATATAGAAAAAGCGGTTGAAGATGCGGAGATTATTATGCTGACGGTACCGAGCTTTGCGATTGAAAATATCGCAGAACAACTTGCGCCGGTGACAGGCGAAGAACAGATTATATTGATAAATAGTGCAGGTTCTATGGGTTCGGTCAGATTTGTGAACAAAGCAAAAGAATTGGGAATAGATACATCATTCAATATTGCTGAAACGAATTCACTTACATACGGCACCCGTGCATTTCCGGAGGAAGCGCGGGCGGAGCTCTCCTTATACGTCAAAAAGATTTTCTTCTCAGCCTACCCGAGTTCAAATACCGATCGTTTAATTGATATATGTTCGAAACTGTACGATTGTTTCGTTCCGGCTGAAAGCATCTGGCATACAACATTAGAGAATGGCAATCCTGAAGTGCACCCTGGTCCGGCCTTACTAAACGCAGGAAGAATCGATTACTCAAATGGTGAATTCTGGCTCTATAAAGAGGGGATTACAGAGCATACAGTCAAAGTCCTGAAAGCGATAGAACGGGAGCGTTTGAACATCGGAGAAGCTTTCGGGTTCGACTTGGAAGATGCTGTAGAAAGCAGAGCGGGCAGAGGCTACTTTGAAGATGACGGCAGAGGTCTCCAGACGCTGTTCAATACCAGTGAAGTGTATACAAAGATAAAGGGGCCTGTTTCAATCGACTCCAGATATTTTACAGAAGATATTTCGAACGGGCTTGTTTTATGGTCCGGGCTGGGAAGGGTGGCAGGGGTCGAGACCCTGAATATTGATGCGGTCATTACGCTGGGCGGCACTTTATTGGAGCAGGATTTTTATGAAGAGGGACTCACTTTGGAAAGCCTGGGTTTTTCTGATTATACTTTACAGCAATTAATCAATACCGTCTGATGAGTGAAACTACATGATCGGGGGATGGATAAATGAAGAGAGAACCGACATTTTTTGAATCAATATCATGCTTTATCTTTTTGGGGCTGGTCATAGGCATAGGATTTGGCTATTTTGGCATACCCATACAGCCTTTGCTGCTTGTTGCCGCGGCATATGCCGCAATCATCGCCATGCGTGTCGGATTATCGTGGCGTGAGATGGAGGAAGGTATCATTGTCAGTCTCAAAACCGCCATGCCTGCCATCTTCATACTGTTTTCTGTAGGCATCATTATCGGCACATGGATATATTCAGGCACCGTGCCCATGCTGATATATTACGGCCTGCAGATGATCAGTCCTACATATTTCCTTGTTACCGCATTTGTCATCGTGGCGGTGGTATCCGTGGCCACGGGAACTGCGTGGGGGTCCACCGCAACTGCGGGGGTTGCCCTTATGGGGATCGCTGCAGAACTCGATGTATCATTGGCCATGGCTGCCGGTGCAGTGATTTCAGGCGGTGTATTCGGGGATAAATTATCTCCGTTATCCGATACAACCAATCTTGCCCCGCTGGTCGTGGAGGTCAATCTGTATGAGCATATCAAGCATATGCTGTGGACGACGGTGCCTGCTTCCATCGTCGGTTTGATTATTTGGTTCTTTGTGGGGATCAATACGGAATATGCGGCGCCGACATCTGGCAATGTACAGTCATTATTGGATGAACTGGATCTCATCTATAATTGGAACCTGTTTATGCTGATTCCCTTCGCCATCATTTTATGGGGCGCATTTGCCAAGAAACCGGTCGTCCCCATGATGCTGTTATCTTCTGTAGTGGCCGTTTTCATCGGCATGTTTTCCAACGGCTTTACATTCATTGACGGCTTTACTTCGATGGCGGATGGATTCAGTGTGGGCATGATCCAGGCTGCAGATTTCAATCCGGAGACGCTCTCGGAAAATGTGACATCACTGATTGCCCGCGGAGGCATTTTCTCGATGACCACCATTATAGTGACGATTTTTTGTGGATATGCTTTCGCAGGCATCGTTGAAGCATCCGGGTGCCTGGATAAAATACTGGAGAAATTCTCCAGCATGATCCACTCCACATGGCAATTGGTCGGCGTAACGATAGTGGGCAGTGTGATCATCATCTTTACTGCCGGTGTCGCTTCCATTTCAATCATTATGGTCGGTGTGCTGCTGCAGCGTGCCTACGCTAAAAGAGGCCTTCATGCGAAGAACCTTTCCCGGACGCTGGAGGACTCGGGAACGATGCTGCTCCCGTTTGTGCCCTGGGGCGTTTCAGGAATCTACTATTGGGAAGTACTTGGAGTCAGTGTGGCAGATTATTGGGTGTGGGCCATCCCATGCTATCTATGTGTTGTATTTGCAATGTTCTATTCCTTTAGCGGAATCGGCATCGCAAAAGCGGATAGACAGGATACAGCTGAAATGAATTAAATATATTGTATCGAATGAACAGCTTCCTGGATTTTATCAGGAGGTCTTTTTTTGCTTTAACGGTCATTGAAAGGAGGATTGAATGACCGTTGGGAGTTTAACAGTCATTGAAAAAAGAGTTGGATGACCGTTAAAAGATAAAAATAATTTCTGAGGATGACTTTCGGGGTCATCTTTTTTTAGTTTGCCCAGGACTCTAACTGGTGAAAGCCCGGCGTACGATCCACCGTGCACGCTTCCCTAAAACCAAGACACTCGATACCTTTGAATTTGATTTCCAGTCCAGTCTGAATCAAAAAGAAATATTGGAGCTCAGGCATCTCAGCTTTATGGACCGCTGTGAAAACATTATATTCATCGGAGTCCGGGCGTGGGTAAAACGCATCTGGTGATTGCTTTGGGTATTGAGGCCTGCGCACAGGACAAACGCACCCCGTTTATCAACTGTCATGAGTTATTACTCCGGCTGCGGACCGCCTATGAAAAAGGGACTTTGGAGCGTGTGCTCCGAAGGTATGCGAAATATGAACTGCTGTCATAGATGAAATTGGTTACCTGCCCATTGAAAAACACGAGGCGGATCTCCTGTTCCAGCTATTGAACATACGATATGAAACCTGCTCCACTATATTTACGACCAATACTACCCTGTCGGGCTAAAGAGAACTGTTTAAAGGTTCGGAGATCGCTGCTGCCATGCTGGATCGTATGATTCAGCATGGCAAAATCTATAAAATCACCGGTCAGTCTTATCGGATGAAATGGGAGTAATCTGAACGTATGTTGTCACCAATATTTCGATTGTCAAAAACCAACAGTTTTACTTTGGCGTAAACCTAAAAAATTACGGTTCTTACGCTAACTTGGTGAAAATTATTTTAAAAATAATATTTAAACTCATTAAGATAACTAAAACTTTAAATGTTTTGTTGATACAGCAATATTTTTAAAGTTTATTTGCTTAATCTTTAACTTTTCTTCCAATATTAATATTTTAATAAAAATTCAATATTTATAATGACAGAATATTTAATTTATTGAAATGATATGACTTTATAATAGGAGTTACACATAAAACTATGGAGGTGAAAATAGTGCTGGCTTTCATGGAAGAACTCAAAAAAAATTGGGAAAATAGAAATAAAGTAGTTATTGCAACAGTAGTTAATACCGTTGGTTCCACATATAGACAAGTGGGCGCTAAAAGTATCTTTTATGAAGATGGTAGATTTGAGGGTGTGCTAAGTGGAGGATGTGTGGAAGGAGATATTTTTGAACACTGTAAAGCAGTTTTAGAATCTGGTGAGCCTCGCCATATATTTTATAACCTACAAGATGATGACCCAATTTTTGGTTTTGGTGTGGGCTGTGATGGTGGAATGGAAATTTTTCTTCAAATTTTTGATCCAATTAATCAGTCAAAATCGGCACAAAATATTATTAATGTTTATTCAAATGCTTTGAAAAGTGATGACAATTACAGAGTTTTAACAGTTTTAGATAGTGATGATGAAACTACAATAACACCTGGGACTTTGAGTATTTTCGACAAAGATACTATGAGTATTGTTCTCAATAAACAGGACCAAAAATATTTTATTACTTTTAATGATAGTGATTATGATGATTTTTCTCAATTTACTATTCATGCTTTATCTGAAAGTGGTAAAAATGAAATTGAAATTAATTGTTTTTTGGAAACAATTAGACCCATACCACAACTTCTTATTTTAGGAGGGGGACACGATGCTATTACGTTAGCTGAACAAGCAAAACATTTAAATTGGTTCGTTACAGTTGCTGATTACAGATCTGCTCATGTTGAAGGTAAGATGTTTGATATGGCTGATAAAAGAATTTTATGTTCGAATGAAGAAAACTTTGGCAACTTATCATTCGAAGGTGATATTTCAGTAGTCATCATGTCTCATAATTTTGAAAAAGATCAATTTTATCTTGAACAATTATATTCAAAAAAATTCAGTTATCTTGGTATCTTAGGTTCAAGAAAAAGGACTATCAAACTTCTGGATTCTTTATGTGTCATTTATTCAAAAGAAAACATACATTTTCCAGTAGGGCTCGATATTGGATCCGAAGGACCTGAAGAAATAGCATTGAGTATTCTAGCTGAAATATTAAAAGTTAAAAACAACAAAAATGGTAAATCTTTAATACAGAAAAGCGGAGCTATTCATGGATAAAAATGAAAACGCTTACTAAAAAAGGAGGTATTAAATATTCACATATTAATATTAGCTGCCGGTCAATCCACTAGGATGGGTGAGCCTAAATTAGCAATGTCAATAGGAGAGGAAACTATACTTCAAAATGTGGTTAGAAACGCACTTACGAGCCAAGCAAAAAGTATTACTGTTGTGTTAAACAAAGATTTTTCATTTTTAGAGAATGATCTAGAAGGACAGTTAATAAATATAGTTTGGAATAATAATTCTAATAAAGGAATGTCCTCCTCCTTAAAATTAGGACTAGAGAGTGTCCAAGCTTATGCTGACGATATAATGGTATTACTTGCAGATCAACCAGATATTTCTTATAGAATAATGAATAAACTATTTTCACACCATATAGAAAAGGATTTTCTTATTACACAGGCACAATATATAGACGGAGTAGGTCATCCTGTAATATTTAATAAGACATTATTCAAAGAAATTTTGAAAATTGAAGGTGACCGAGGTGGATATGAAATCATAAAAGAAAATAAAAGATATAGACAACTAATAGAATTTAATTTTGAACAACCAAAAGATATTGATACAAAAAGTGAATACTTAAAATACTTGAAAAAAGAGGTGATGTAAGATGAGTAGCAAAATTGGTGAATCGAAAAAGAGAGTAGAAGATGCAAGATTAATGGCTGGAGAAGGCACGTATATTGATGATTTACACCCATTTGGAAATTTGCACCATGCAGCTATTTTAAGAAGTCCTTATTCCCATGCAAAGATTAAAAATATACACACTGATGAAGCATTTAAAATAAAAGGAGTTATAGGAATTGTTACAGGTAAAGAAGTTGCTGAGTTATCACAGCCTTTTCCTGTCGGCGTCTCAGAACCTATAGAATATTATTCCCTTGCTATTGATAAAGTGAGATTTGTCGGGGAAGGAGTCGCAGTAGTAGTTGCAAAAGACAGGTATATTGCAGAGGACGCATTAGATAAGATTAAGGTTGAATATGAAACACTAGACACCGTGGTTGATATAGAAAAAGCTATGGATCATGATGCTCCTATTTTACATGAAAATTTGAAAACTAATGTGGTTAACCATCGGTTTTTTGATTACGGTGAGACAAATAAAGCTTTTGAAGAAGCAGATATGGTTATTAGTAGAAAGTTTAAATTTCCTAAATATAGTGCTACTCCAGTTGAAAATTACGGAATGATTGCTGATTTTAAAGAAAGTGAAGAACAGTACACAGTTTGGTCTAACTTTCATGGACCTTTTACACTACATTCAGTTATGTCAGCAGCATTAAAAGTTTCAGGTCATCAATTAAGATTACAAATTCCTAAGGATATAGGAGGTAGCTACGGTATAAAATCAGGAAGTTATCCTTATATTGTTCTCATGTCAATCGTATCAAGAGTAGTTGGTGTTCCAGTTAAGTGGATAGAAGACAGGCAAGAGAATCTACTTGCAAGTTCAAGCGGAACAGATAGAGTAACTTGGATAGATGCAGCTGTAAAACAGGATGGGACAGTTACTGGTCTAAGAATGAAAATGGCGGATAATGTTGGCGGTTATATACGTGCACCAGAACCGGCAAACTTATATAGAACACACTCAAACACAACTGGGGCATATGATATCAAAAATCTACAGATGGAAACAATTGCAGTGATGACTAATAAAAGTCCCACAGGATTGATAAGAGGATACGGAGGACCACAACTCTATTTTCCATTGGAGAGAATGATGGAAATAATAGCAAGAAAATTAAACATGGATCCAGCAGATTTAATAAAAAAGAATTTAATCCCTGCTAATTCATTTCCATACCACACAGCTTCAGGGGGCACCTATGATAGTGGTAACTATCAAGGAGCTCTTAATAAGGCATTAGAATTAGTAGATTATGATAACTTCAGAAAGCGACAAAAAGAAGCATTGAAAAATGGTAAATACCTGGGTGTTGGATTAGCTTGTATAGTTGAACCTTCAGGGTCGAATATGGGATACGTAACAATTGCACTAACACCAGAAGAGCGAGCCCAAGGTTTACCAAAATCTGGTTCAGCGGAAGGAGCTACTGTGAGTATCGATCCTAAGGGAAGCGTTAATGTCAGAATAAGTACAGTGCCTACTGGACAAGGGCATGAAACTGTGGCGACACAGATAGTCAGTGAGGTCCTAGGTGTAGATGACAGTTTAATAAAAGTACATGCAGAGATGGATACTGGAACTAGTCCCTGGTCAGTAGCATCGGGAAGTTATTCTAGTAGATTTGCTCCAATCGGGTCTAGTGCGGTTTATGAAGCTGCAAAAAAAGTTAGAAATAAGTTATTAAAAATAGCTGAGTATCAACTAGATGTGCCTATAAAAAATTTAATTGCTGATGAAGGAAGAGTATTCGATAAAAATAATATAGATAAAAGTATTTCAATGAAAAGATTGATAGGTACTGCCCATTGGAATACGGAAGCATTACCAAACGGAATGGAAGCCGGGATTCACGAAACAGCTTTTTACAATATTGAATCTGCAAAAGCACCAAATGAAGATGATACTGTAAATGGATCAGCGACACATGGATTTGTAGTAGATGCAGTAACGGTGGAGGTAGATGAAGAAACCGGAGAGGTTAAAATCCTAGATTATATCACTGTTCACGATGCTGGAAAACTACTGAACCCTAAAATTGCAGATGGACAGATTTTAGGTGGCTTAGCTCATGGTTTTGGTGGAGCGATGTTTGAAGAGCTTGTATACGATGATAAGGGACAGCTACTAACCGGAAGTTTTATGGATTATCTATGCCCAACTTCAACAGAAATGCCCAAAATAACAATTAACCATCAAGAGACTCCCTCACCACTTACACCATTGGGTGCAAAAGGACTTGGTGAAGGTAATACCATGAGTGCGCCAGCAGTAATTTCAAATGCAGTTAATGATGCACTTAAGCCATTAGATGTTGTAATTAATAAATTGCCTTTAGCGCCAAATATGATATGGAAAAAAATCAATGAAAAGAAACAATTAATTGAGGGGGAAGTTTAATGGAAGGAAAAGGGAAAATCAATTTACCAGGCACTAAAGAAGAGGTATTTGAAGAGATGTTAAACCCTGAGCTTTTAGAGAAATGTATTATGGGTTGTAAAGAATTTAATGTAATTGAGGACAATAAATATAAAGCAGAACTCTCTGTAGGTATTGCAGCTGTAAAAGGAAAATATGACGCAGATATCGAAGTGAAAAATATTACTGAAGGGGATTCATATACACTCGTTATACATGGAGAAGGGAATCCAGGACTTGTAGATGCAGTTGCGGATATTAAATTAGAGCAAATTGATGATAACGAAACACTTGTAAAATATGAATACGAAGCAGACGCAGGAGGGAAAATTGCTTCTATTGGTCAGAGAATGTTAGGTGGGGTCGCAAAATTGGTAATAAATGATTTTTTCAAAAAAGCAAAAAATGAACTGAAGAAGAAACAGGAAGCAGCTTGATGTAAAAAAGCAATAATAGTAAAGGAGTCGCTTATGAAACCTGCAAAGTTTGATTATTACAGTCCACAAACACTAGAAGAAACATTAAATCTATTAGCAAACTATGGTGATGAAGGTAAAGTTCTAGCAGGTGGCCAGAGTTTTATCCCAATATTAAATATGAGAATGTCAGAAGTAGACTGTTTAATTGATATAAATAATGTTAAAGATTTAGATTTTATCGAAATTGAAGACGATATATTAAAAATTGGTACTTTGACGAGACAAAGAACTCTTGAACGATCAGATTTAGTATATGATAAATTACCGTTACTACGAGAAACATGTGAATTTATAGGTCATAGACAAACTAGAAATAGAGGGACAGTAGGGGGAAGTATTGTTCATGCTGATCCCAGTGCAGAACTTCCTCTGGTTTTTCTAATTCTTGGTGGAAAAGTAATAATCCAAAGTGAAATGGAAACTCGTGAAACAGAATTGAATGATTTTTTTCTCACATATCTAACTACTGATATGATGCCTGATGAATTATTGACTTCTATTCAAGTCCCAATATTAGATATTCCGAAGGGTTATGCGTTTGAAGAGATTAGTAGACGTCATGGTGATTTCGCTTTAGTTTCCGCAGTTTGTTTAATGGATCGCAATTTATCCGGCGAAATTATTAAGTTGAAATTGGCAATAGGAGGAGTAGATGCCATACCATTTTTAGCTAATGAAGAAGATTTAAAACCACTAATTGGAAGCGGTCTCAAAGAAGAAATTATAAATGAAGTAGCTGAAAATATTCTTGAAATGGCTGAACCTGATGGAGATTTACATGCTTCATCTGAATATCGTATGCATATTGCGAAAGTACTTATCAAAAGAGTTATAAAGAGGGCGTATTTAAGAGCCGAAAGAAACGAGGTGCCAATTTGATGCAGCAAATTAAAAGCAATGAAAAAATGACTGTCAAAACTAAAGTAAATGGGAAGGATTACGAAGTAGACGTAGAGCCTCGTAAATTATTAAGTGATTTTTTAAGAGACGATCTTGGGTTAACAGGTACTCATGTAGGTTGTGAGCATGGTGTCTGTGGAGCTTGTACTATTATAATTGATGATCATGCTATTAGAAGTTGTCTTATGTTCGCAGTTCAAATTGATGGTTCAGAGATTGAAACGATTGAGGGCCTGCAAAAGAAGGAATTAGGTCTAGAGTTAAAAGAGGCTTTCTCTAAACATCATGCATTACAATGCGGCTTCTGCACTGCTGGAATTCTTATGTCGTCTGTGGAGTTTTTGTATGAGGAAAATAATCCGACGGAAAGAGAAATAAGGGAGATGCTATCAGGGCATTTATGTAGGTGTACTGGTTATGAAGGTATAGTAAATGCAATTCAAGAAGTCTCAGAAAAAAATGATAAGGGAAGGTGAATTAAATGATTTTATCATCTTTATTTGAATTTGCCGTCAATCGACATCCTAATGAGATTGCAATTATTGAAAATAACAAAAAGTATAGTTATAAAGAATTTGATCAATTGACCAACAAACTAGCCTACAGTTTACAAAAGATTGGAATAAGAAAAGGAAATAGAATCGTCACCTTGACAAAAAACCGAATGGAAATGGTGGCGATGTATTGGGCAGCTCAAAAAATTGGTGCTATTTTCACACCCATTAATTTCAGATTATCATCGGAAGAAGTGAGGTATTGTGTTGAGAATGCGGAAGCAACATTGGTTCTTTACGAAAGAGTAAGTGAAGATGCTTTAATGGGGGCGATGAATAAAAAGAACAAACCTATTTTAATCAGTGTTCATAAAGATAAAAAAGCCGATCAAAATTTCGAGTTCTTTATTAATCAGGAAAATGAAAATTTTATAAAACCAAACTTAACTGATGATGATGTTTGTTTGATGCTTTATACATCCGGTACCACTGGTAAACCTAAAGGTGTTCCTCGAACTAATAAAAATGAATATAGTGCAAGCACAGCACATATAATACAGAATGAATATATAACTAAAGAGAGGACATTAGGTATAATGCCTCTTTATCATACAATGGGAATGCGGTCACTTCTTGCTATGACCTTCTTGAATGGAACATTGGTTATGATTCCTGAATTTGAACCCGAAGCAGTTCTTGAAACAATTGAGAAAGAAAAAGTTAGCTGTGTTTATTTAGTGCCAACAATTATTCATGATGTATTAAATCATCACAAATTTAAGGATTATAATCTGTCTTCTCTGAAGAAAGTGGGATATGCAGGAGCGGCAATGACAAAAAAGCTAACAGAAGATGTATACGATAAATTAAATCCGGAAGTTTTTGTAAATCACTATGGTAGTACGGAAGTTTATACTTATACTATTTGTAATTATTTAAATGAAAAACCTGGATGTGCTGGTAGAGCAGGATTTCATCAGTATATAAGAGTTGTTACACCGGATCCAGATGGGAATGTAACCCCGAACGATATTGTATCACAGGGAGAGTCAGGAGAGATTATAGTAAATACAGAATCAATCGAAGCTTTTCAGGGCTATTGGAAACGACCCGAGGCTACAAAAAAAGCTTTGAGAGAGGGTTGGTACTTTACAGGTGATATGGGTGAAATAGACGAAGAGGGAGATCTTTATGTTGTTGGTAGGGTAGACGACATGATTATTTCTGGAGGTGAAAATATCCATCCCTTAGAAGTAGAAGATATTTTAGCAAAACACTCTGATGTACAAGAAGCAGTAGTAGTTGGTGTGAAAAATGAGAGATGGGGAGAAAAAGTGGTAGCATATGTTGTTACTAAGTCAAAAGATTTAACATCTGAAATGCTTGATCAATACTGTAAAAGTGAACCAGGATTATCTAATTTCAAAAGACCGAGACAATATGTATTTGTAGATGAAATCCCGAAAAGCCCGGTAGGAAAAATACTGAGGAATAAGCTAAGAGAACAACAAAACCAATTGATATTCAAAGAAGGAGTGTCTTAAGATGACAGAAATTAATACTCAAAAATGGGATCATATACAAGTAGAAAGAGATGAAGAAACGCAGGCAGCAACCATAATTTTAGATAGACCAGAAAAGATGAATGCTTTAAGTTATCAGGGAAGGGCTCATTTGAAAGAAATATTCTTCGAATTAAATAAGGATGAGAAAATTAGAGTAATTGTTATTAAAGGTGCTGGAGAAAAAGCTTTTACTGCCGGTGGTACGATACAAGAATTTATGGAACGATCCCCTGAAGAACTTTCACTTTTACATGAAAATGTAGCTGCACCTGAATTGTCTCCAAAACCTGTAATTGCTCAATTACAAGGATATACTTTCGGAGTAGGTTTAGAAATTGCAATGGCCTGTGATTTTAGAGTTGCTGCAGATAATACGAGAATGGCCCTTCCTGAAATGAATTTAGGAATGATACCAGGTAGTGGCGGTACACAGAGAATAGCAAAAATTGTTGGTGTGGGTAGGGCTAAAGATATGATCATGCGTGCTAGACACATAAAGGCTCAGGAAGCATTTCAATGGGGTTTATTAACAGAGATTGTTCCTCCCGAGGAACTTGAGAACAAAGTGGATGATTTGATTGAAGAACTGGTCAAATTTTCTCCTGTGGCACAACGAGTAGCGAAGCGAGTATTAAATAGTTCACAGGATACACCCTTAAGTTCTGGATTAGAACTAGAAGGATATGCTTATGGTTTGTTAAGAAGTACCCATGACTTTAAAGAAGGTGTAGATGCTTTTTATGGGAAAAGAAAACCCGAATTTAAAGGCTGCTAAAAAACGTAGGATAAAAAACAATTAAGGTCTTTTAAAAGAAAGGGGATCGGGTGAATGAAATTAAGAGAAGCGCTCAATATCAAGACAATTAGTGCTGGTGTTTTAGCGGCAATTTTTGGTTGTACTGGTCCAGCTCTTATAGTAATTGGTGGTGCTCAAAACGGCGGATTAACGCAAGTGGAAACAATATCTTGGCTATTCGCAATATACTTTTTTGGAGGGATATTAGGGGTTTTCTTATCAATAAGGTATCGTCAACCAATTGCAGGTGCATATTCTATACCTGCAGCAGTTCTTGTTGCAGGTGCACTTACTACTAATACATTAAGTGAGGCTTCCGGAGCTTATTTAATCGCAGGTATAATAGTTTTATTACTAGGAATCAGTGGAATGATAGGTAAAGTTATGCGTTGGATCCCAGGACCAATTGTGATGGCAATGATAGTTGGAGCGATGATATCATTTGGAACTGATATGATACTATCTATAGAGGAAGCGCCTTTAATCGCAGGGACGGCGGTTGTTCTCTATTTACTATCAACTGCTTTGACCAAAAAAGTTCCGGCAATTTTACCCGCTTTTATTGGGACAATGGTAATAGCATTGGCTATGGGACAATTCTCTCTGTCCGGAATGGAACCAGCTCTAGTTATGCCTCAGTTGGTTATGCCGACCTTTAGTTTTGAGGCGATAATTTCCATCTCTATCCCATTGGCTCTATTAGTAATAGGTGCTGAAAATGCTCAGGCAACTGGTGTGTTAATATCTCAAGGATACAAACCACCAATCAATATGATGACCATTTTAAGTGGTGTTGGTGGAATATTGGCGTCGTTATTTGGTGGTCATAATGCCAATATTGCAGGACCTATGACTGCAATTTGTGCTTCAGAAGAAGCGGGAGAAGACAAGGAAAAAAGATATGGATCTGTTATAATAAATGGAACATTATTTATATTATTTGGAATATTTGCCGGGATAGCAGTTCCTTTTGTCACAGCAATGCCCGGAACACTTGTAGGAACAATTGCAGGATTAGCTATGATTGGTGTACTTCTCAGTTCCCTACAATCAGCATTCTCCGAACCAAAATTTCAAGTGGGTGCTTTCTTCGCATTAATTATCGGAATATCCGGAATTTCCTTTTTCGGTATTAGTGCACCCTTTTGGTCACTTTTAGGTGGAGTAGCTGTATCATTAGTAATTGAACAAAAAGATTTCAAAGATACAGCAGTTAATGAAGGGGGTGACAAAATAAAAATTATAGAAAAAGAGACACCAAAAATTGAAAGCGTATCCACTATAGAATAGACAATAAACGGATTGAGTATTATAATAGGAGCATTCTTATTGAAGAGCTCCTATTTCTATTTTATGAAGGAGAGAATACGATTGCATCTTACAGATATGTATAATAATACTCTATCACGTTCACCCAAAAATTTTGCAGTCTTATATGACGGTGAATTTTACAGTTATGAATATATTGATAATAAAGCTGAAAAATTGGCAATTTCACTAAGCAACCTTGGCATCGGAAAACAAGATAGAATTATGGTTATGTTAAAAAACTGTATTGAAAATATAATTATTTTTTGGGCAACCCAAAAGATTAATGCTGTATATGTTCCAATTAATATAGATATGTCTTCTGAGTACATAAAATATTGTCTTGATGATGTCGAAGCTAAAGTTTTATTCCTTAAAGATGCAAATAATAATATTATAAAAGATTTAGAAACGATTAATGAACTTATTATAATTAGTACACTTGGTGAAGCAGATTTCTCTTTTGCAGAAATGATAAAAAACGGTAATGGGAATTTAAATGAAATTAGTAAAGACGATGAGAATTTGGCAATTATACTTTATACATCAGGGACATCTGGACGTCCAAAAGGTGTCCCTCGCACTCACAAAAATGAATATGCTTCTACAATTGCACATATTATACAAAATACTTATAAAAGGGGAGATAGTACAATCGGTGCTGTACAACTTTATCATACTATGGGAATGAGGGCCTTTTTAAGTATGGCGTTTCTTAGTGGTTGTTACTTTGTACATACTGAATATGATGCAGAAGATATTCTAAAAGAAATACAAGATTATAAAATAACAACATTATTTTTGACCCCTACTCAAATTCATGATCTTTTGGCAATATCGAATAGGTATTATGATGTATCTTCAATTCGAGTGATTTCTTATGCTGGTGCACCAATGAGCACTAATTTAATCGAGAGATGTGAAAATTATTTTCAACCCCGAGAATTTATAAATCATTATGGAAGCACTGAAATATATACTATTAGTACATCTGACAAAATCAGAGACAATCCTTTGAGTGCCGGAAATTCTGGGCTTCATAGTGAAATCAAAATAATTCCAATTAACGGGGAATATCATATTGATTCCAAAAGCAAAAAAGAAGTTGGAGAGATTACAGTAAGCTTGAATTCAGATGAAGCTTTCAAAGGTTACTGGAATCGTCCAGATGAGACTGCTAAAGTAATTAAGAACGGCTGGTATCATACGGGGGATATTGGTAGGACACTAAAAAGCGGTGAATTAGTTGTAGTAGGAAGATTGGATGAAATGATTCTTTCAAATGGAGAAAATATACATCCACATCAGATAGAGCAAATTCTTAATGATCATCCATCTGTAGTTGAATCGGTAGTAGTAGGTGAGACAGATGAAAGGCTCGGAGAAATGATATCTGCTTACATAGTTTCTAAAGATGATACTATTAATTTTCTGGATTTAGATTCCTATTGTAAAACTTCAAATTTGTCTACTCACCTGAGACCAAGAAAGTATACTTTTTTGGATGAGTTACCATTAAATAAAAAAGGAAAAGTGGATAGAAAATTACTGCAATCTGCTATATTCAATGAAACTTAAAAGAGGATAGAAAAGAGGCTACTCTTTATGAGTATACTGATCATTGATGATGATTTTGAAAGTAGTGTAAAAATTAAAGAAATTCTTAAGCAATCTAGACATTCAGATATTAAAATCTTAGAAGCAAATAATGCAGCTGATGGCTTAAAAATAGCAAAGGAAAACCGGCCATTTATTGTTGTAACAGAGCTTTCATTAAAAGATTTCAATGGAATAGAAGTTGGCAAAAAAATATTATCTGAATCCAATGCTACTTTTATCATTGCCATATCCCAGTTGAAAATGTTTGAACTAGTACAACAAGCTATAAATAATGGTTTTTCAGGTTTTTATTTGAAACCTGTGGTAAAGAATGAATTTTTAACTACTATAGACAGATTAATTTTATCGAACCCAATAATAAATAAACAAGAAGCTTCATTTATATTATCAGATAATAAAAGCGGAGAATTTGAAGCCGATATGTCAAAACCGATAAAAACAGCGATTGAATACATTCATTTGAATTATTTTGAAGTTATTAATTTAAAGGATATTGCAGAAAAAGTATATTTAAGTCCATCTCATTTCAGTAGAATGTTTAAAGAAGTTACCGATACTAATTTCATTGAATTTTTAACTCAAGTAAGAATTGAGAAATCGAAATACTTTCTTAAATCAACTGCGATGCCTATCGAGGTCATTGCTCATAATATTGGCTTTTCGAGTGCAACATATTTCGCTACAACGTTTAAAAAATCACAGGGCAAAACCCCTAGAGAATACAGAAGTCTATACATGAAACTCGATTCAAATTAAAGAAGGATATTTTCTAGCACAGTATTATACATTTTATATTGATTATTATACGCAAATATTTTTGGATTATTATATTTTATTCTATATACGGAACCATATATTGTATATTGTAAGCGTATCTATCTACTCTTGGAGGCTCAATCAAAGTGAACCAAAATGATTTTAATGTTTCCAATGAAAGTATTATCAGGAATGCCATTCAGGAAATGATTTTGAATAATGAACTGAAGTCCGGTGATAAACTGCCGAGTGAAAATGCACTGGCGGATGAATATAAAGTGAAGCGGATCGTTGTAAGGAATGCTTTGGTGCAGATGGAGAAGATGGGGATTTTAGGCAGCAGGCAGGGTGTCGGGCGTTTTATTAAAGAGAAGCTTCCGATCATTGAACTGGACATGTCGGGGAAGCGGAGCTTTTCCGATAAGATGAAGGAACAGGGTGTCTCATATGAAAGCAGGGTCATCTTTGCCGGTTATGCAACAAGCAGAGAACAGGAGAAATACCGGGAGGTGCTCGGCGTCGATGCCGGAATTGCGATATATAAAGTGGCGCGGCTGCGTATTGTCAATCATGTGCCGAGTGCCATACACGTTTCATTTATAAGGGAAGATGTGGTGCCGGATATTGATCAAGAGACCGATCAGCTCGCCTCCGTTTTCAATTACTACAGGAACAACGGTATTACCAATTTGAAGTCGACGGATACACAGATCCATACGGCCTTCCCCACATTGGCCGAACAGCGGAATCTGGAATGTCATGAACTGGTGCCGCTCATCGCCTATGAATCACAGACGGTGGATGAAGATACGAATAATATAATAGAACAGACCCGGATCCTGTACCGGAGTGATTTATTCAAGCATTCACTGGGATCGGTGAACTGAAGAGCGGCTGAAGAGCCGTTCTTTTTAGTTTAACAGTCATTGAAAGGAAGATTGAATGACCGTTGGGCGTTTAACAGTCATTGAAAAGGGAGTTGGATGACCGTTAAAAGGTAAAAACAACAGAATGACAATTTCCGGGGATGACTTTTTGGTCATCCTCTTTTTTATACGCTCAACACTTCTTTAACAAACTTTACAGAACCTTTAAGTTCACCCGCTTGGCAACAAGTTAGAGTGTAGTTAAGGAGGTTGAGTTGATGAATAAGAAACGGTGGACGGCTTTGATTATAAAATTCGGCAGAGACGAAGCGATACAGTTTTTCGTTACATACCGGCGGACGGTGCCTTTTGACATCATTTCGGAACCGAGTGAGGGGCTGACGATGATCAAGGTGCGCGAGCATGCGAAGAACAGCCTGTTCTACATCGGCGAGGTGCTGGTGACGGAAACGAAAATCAGGCAGGGACAGACGATCGGTCTTGGTGTTGTGAAAGGGAGTGACGAGGCGCTCAGCATGGCGGTCGGTTTTATCGACCTCTGCTTCAGCCTTGAGGTATTGAGCGAGGAACTCACAGACATTCTGGATGCTTTGGAAATAAAGGAACAGACATATATTGAACATCGGACGAAAGAGATTTTAAAGACTAAAGTCGATTTCGACATGATGACGGAATAGGGGGACGGCAAGTGACTACGATGGTTCATAATACACAAAAGCACTACCGGGAGCTGGTGGATCTGTTCAGCAGACCGGGGGAGATACGGATTTCAACTTTCGATACACCGAATTTCACCGGATTTTCGGATGCGGTTCTGGCGACGGTTTTAACACTGTTCGACAATGAGATTGCTTTCTATGCCAATGACAAAAAGGATTGTGATGAGTTACAGACGCTGACGGGCGGCCAGTGCCACGGCGACCTCGCAGAAATCGATTACGCGGTGGTAAAGGCGGACGAACTGACGGAAGGACTATTTGAAAACGTAAAGGCCGGCACGCTGGCTTCTCCTGAAAATTCGGCAACGCTGATCATTGAAGTGGTGTCGATTGGTGAAGGGCACAGATATGCGCTGAAAGGTCCGGGCATCAAAGCGGAAAACATTTTGGAAATGACGCTCGACCCGAAATGGATGAAGATGAGAACTGAACGGTGCAAAGAATTTCCGCTTGGCATCGATCTGATTCTGATCGACCGGCACAATCAGATGACGGTCACTCCGAGAACGATTTTAGCGGAGGTGATGTAGATGGGTTATGTTGCGGTAAGGGGCGGTATCTGTGCTATCAAATGGATTTTGTGGCAACGGATGGATACGCGACGTCCGGCAGACAACAAAAAACGGCCAACGGGAATTTCCCGTTGGCCGCTCCCGTTATATCTTTAGCACACTGAGTCGTTCGACTTCGGTACGGATAATCCGAATAGGGGACGCAGATACAATGCGAGGAATGTTCCGCCGATTGCCATGATGCCCCAGATGTATCCGTGGAGACTGAATGATGCGATGCCGCCGAAGTATGCACCGATGTTACATCCGAATGCAAGGCGTGCGCCGTAACCCATCAACAGTCCGCCGATGACGGATGCAAAGAAGTTGCCTGTAGTGATTTTCGTGAACTTGAACAGTCCGCCTGCTGCGGATGCAATGAATGCACCAAGAATCACACCGAAGTTAAGCACTGTTGTGGAGTCTGCGAATATTGAAGACTGGAGGGCAGTTGCCGCTTCTCCCTGCCAATATCCCCAGCTTGCCACATCGACACCGAAGAACTGTGCCACTTTTGAGCCCCACAGCGCGAAAGCGGAAGTGATGCCCCATGGCTGACCGCGTGTCATCAGTGTGAGTGCATTCAATACCGCGAGTGCGATTGCTGCTGCGAACAGCGGCCATGAGCCTCTGAATATTCTCTTCCAGCCCTGTGCGGTCGGCAGCGGTGCAACTTTCGGTGATTTCCTTTTTCTCTCGACTACAATGGTAATCCATGCAATCAGTCCGAACAGCAAGAGGGATACGATCCAGGCACCGCCGTATCCGAGTCCTGTGGAAGTCGCGAGTGAAACAGGTTCTGCTGACGGCAGATCTTCCGTCCAGAACGGCAGGTGATAGGCACCGACCGTTGTGCCGACGATGAAGAATAACAGCGTGATGAACATGACTGTCCGGCCGCCGCCGATGGCATAGAGTGTACCGGAGGCACACCCGCCGCCGAGCTGCATGCCGATTCCGAAGATGAACGCACCGACGAGCAGGCTGACGCCGACCGGTGATACGTATCCGGCAACATCTTCACCGAAGAATGAAAGGCCGAATGCCAAAATTGGTGCAAACAACGTCACTGCGACTGCAAGCATCAGCATATGGGCACGCATAGCCTGTCCGTTGCCGACCGACATCATCCGTCTGAATGCGGACGTGAATCCGAATCTGGCGTGGAATAAAGTGTGTCCGAGCAATAGTCCGAGTATTAACAGGACCGGCTGGATCACCGACTGCGTTACTGCTAAATATATGAATAAAACGAGGCTGACAAGAACACCGCCGCCGATCAGAAACTTCTGTGGATCATTCAGAGCCAGAGAAGACCGTTCGACAGGATCCTTCACCTCATTTACAGGTTGTACTTTAACATTCATTTTTAACCGTCCTTTTTCCTTATTAGATTAGTAGGGATTATAATATTATAGTTTTTCACTATGGATATGTCAAAAAAATGATTTATGAATGATGTGCCGTACAGAGGGCATCGGTTTTTATTTGCAGCAGATCATCCTTTTCTCCGGTCGATAGTGCCGTTTAGATTTCCTGTGAAAAGGAAGATATGAATGTATTGAAAAATATTGGAGGAGTGATCATGTTGGGTAGACTGGACAATCATGTCATTTTGATTACAGGTGCCGGATCGGGACTCGGTCAGGCGGCAGCGGTCAAGGCGGCGGAAGAGGGCGCAAAGCTTTCGCTTGTGGATATCAGCGTGGAAGGGCTGTAGGAAACGAAGAAGAAAGTCGCTGAAGTTTCCCACGATGTCGAAGTGCATCTGATTACAGCGGATGTTTCAAATCAGCAGCAGGTTAAAAACTACGTGGATGAGACCGTTGAAAGATTTGTCCGTATAGACGGTTTCTTCAACAATGCCGGCATTGAGGGGAAACAGAACCTGACCCAGGATTACGGCATAGATGAATTTGAAAAGGTCATCGGCATCAACTTGAACGGTGTATTCTACGGCATGAAATATGTGCTGGAAGTCATGAAGGAACAGGGTTCCGGATCGATTGTCAATACAGCTTCCGTCGGGGGCATCCGCGGCGTAGGCAACCAATCCGGATATTCTGCAAGCAAGCACGGTGTCGTCGGCCTGACACGAAACTCCGGTGTGGAATACGGGGAATTCGGCATCAACATCAATGCCATTGCACCGGGTGCCATCATGACTGTGATGGTGGAAGGCTCACTCAAGCAGATGGGCGGCGAAAACTGGGAGGAAGCCGGCAAGGAATTCGTCAGCGTCAACCCGATGAAGCGCTTCGGGGAACCGGAAGAAGTGGGGAACCTTGTAACATTCCTGCTGTCCAATGAATCGACATTCATCAACGCAGCCGTGATCCCGATTGACGGCGGACAATCCTATAAATATTAACTGCAATAGTCTAAGGCATCTCCCTTGCGGGAGATGTTTTTTATTTGCGGTTCCATAATGTCCTGAAAGTGTGTTATCCGGCAATTGCAAACTCACAATGTCCGGTAAAAATTTTAAAGATTGAAAGCTCTTCTTGCAAAACGTAATGATTACGATTATAATTTTAAAGCGTAATGACTACGATTTAAGAAATGGGAGGATTTTATGTACAAGAAGCGTTTATGGTTTTTATTGGCACCGATGGTTTTTGTTCTTGCGGCATGCAGTACGGCACAGACGGATGAAGGCGGGCAGCAGGATAAACTGGAAGTCAATACGACGGTATTTGCACTCGAAAGCATCACCGGACAGATTGCGGGCGACAATGCCGAAGTGAAGTCAATCTACCCGAATGGGGCGGATATACATACTTTCGAGCCGACTCAAAAAGATATGATGGAGTATGCGGAGGGAGACCTGTTTATTACGACGAATAAAGAACTCGACGCTGTGTCGGGGAAAATTTCAGATGTTGTAAAAGATGAAACCGAAGTATTGGAAGCGGCCGGGCATACAGAAAATCTGCGTGAAGATGCCCATTCACATGATCACGGCCACGGTCATGACCATAGTCATGGAGAGCTGGACCCCCATGTCTGGATCGATCCGGTCCACACGATCGGTATGGCGGAATCGATCAAAGAGAAATTAAGTGAAATCGATCCGGATAACGCTGCGGCGTACGAGGAGAACTTTAAAAAGGTGGAGTCGGACCTTACAGAATTGGATGAGGAATTAAAAGCGGTCACGGCAGATTCCAAAGTGGATACCGTCTATATCTCGCATGAATCCATCGGCTATCTGGCGGATCGATACGGATTCCACCAGCATGGTGTCTCAGGGATGAACAACGAGGAACCGACGCAGCAGGAAGTGATTGAAATGATCGAAGGTCTGACATCGGATGGTTCGAAATACATTCTGGTTGAACAGAATGTTTCTTCCAGAGTCACCGATATCATAAAGGACGCCGGCGGGCTGGAACTGCTCGAATTCCACAATCTGTCCGTACTGACGGATGAAGATGATCCGGACACGGATTACCAGACATTGATGCGAAACAATATTGAAGTTCTGGGTAAGGCGATGAATGACTACAGCAGTGAAGAAGCAAAAAAGAATGAAAATGGACAACCGGAAGCACACGACCACTCGGCAGATGAAGATGTGTACAATGGCTATTTTGATGATGGGGATGTGAAAGACCGTTCCCTGTCCGACTGGGAAGGGGAATGGCAGTCTGTATACCCGTACCTTGAAGATGGCACACTGGGTCCCGTATTCGAACATAAGGCGGAAGACGGGGAGATGACTCAGGCTGAGTATAAAGAATACTACACGACGGGGTATCGGACGGATGTGGAAAAGATCGATATCTCAAATGGGAAAATGACTTTCCATCAAAACGGTGAAACAGTCACAGGTGAATATGTCTATGACGGTTATGAAATCCTTGAGTATGAAGCGGGCAACAGGGGCGTGAGGTATTTATTCTCATTGAAGGATTCAGGGAATGAAAGTTCCGGACTGCCGCGCCACGTCCAGTTCAGTGACCATGGCATCAGCCCGACGGAAAGCAGCCATTTCCACATTTACATGGGGAATGACACTGAAAAATTGCTCAGGGAGATGGACCATTGGCCGACCTATTATCCGGATGAAATGAGCGGGGATGAGATAAAAGAGGAAATGCTCCATCACTAAAATAAGCCGGCACATAATCCTTTGACTTTGGACCTGCAGGGGTTCATTCTGTGGTTTACTCTTAATATTATAAAAGGAGCTGTTTATTTTGATGGATCAAAATAACACGGAACAGGTAAGTATCGTGAATATCGCCATGGTTGCGGTCGGCATACTCGTCGCGGCTGTCTCGGTGCTCACGGGCACGAATATGGCACAGGCGGAGGATGATGAAAGTGGCCAGACAGAAAGCGTGACGGAATCACTTGCCACAGAAACGCAGGCCATCTACATCGATGCCAATGTCCTGAGTGATTATGCATCGGAAACAACGAAAGTAACCGGGGAAACGGTGCCGGATGCAGAAGTGACTGTCACTTATCCCGGGGATGAAACGTTCACAGCAAAAGCGGATAAAAACGGTGAATTCATCCTGGAATCACTTCAGGCGCTGGAAGACGGTGATGAAGTACAGGTATCATCCGATAAAGACGGCCAGACGTTTGAGATATTCTTCAATTACAAGAACAGTTAAAAGACAGTTAATAAATTACATTTAAAAATATTTTATAAAAATAATGAAATCATTTGACTTTGATAAGAAATGCAGATAAAGTAGCGGTACAGTAGATATATGTGAATATGAGTGCCGGGTGAGGGTTCAGTCCTTCATCCGGCATTTATTATGCCCATTTTTAATGGTGGAATTATACTCTTAATATTAGTTGACAGACTATTCGGATAAATATAATATTGAAATGAATTTAAGGGGAAAAGGGGTAAATACATGGACAAAAAATTACGCAGAAAAGTATTGGTGGCGAGTCTGATCGGCTCATCCATCGAATGGTTTGATTTCTTTCTTTATGCCGCAGTGGCAACGATTGTCTTCAACAGCCAGTTCTTTGTAACGGATGATCCGGTCGTCTCTACATTGCTTGCCTATTTCGGTCTGGCACTTTCATTCTTCATCCGGCCGTTCGGCGGGGTCATCTTCGGCCATATCGGGGATCGGGTGGGGCGCAAGAAGACGCTGATCATTACACTGAGCCTGATGGGGATTGCGACAGCGTGTATCGGCCTTCTGCCTACATACGGACAAATCGGCATCGCGGCACCGATCCTTCTGATGTTCCTGAGACTGATCCAGGGGCTCGGCATCGGAGGAGAATGGGGCGGTGCGCTGCTGCTTGCGACGGAATATGCACCGAAGGAACAGCGCGGCTTCTTCGGCAGTGTGCCGCAGATGGGGATCACGATCGGCCTGGTGCTCGCCTATACGAGTTTCTTCATACTGACTGGATTGCTTTCGCCTGAAGCATTTGCCGCCTGGGGATGGCGTGTACCGTTCATACTGAGTTTATTCCTTGTGGGATTCGGACTCTGGATCCGTAAGGATCTGGACGAGACTCCGGCCTTCCAGGAAACGAAAAAGACGCAGACCGTACAGAAGGTGCCGCTGATCGAAACATTCAAACGCCATCCGAAAGAAGTGCTGATCACTTCATGTGCGAAGTTTGTTGAAACGGGTCCTTTCTATATATTCACGACATTCATCGTCGGTTATGGAACGAGCCAGCTGGATGTTTCATTCGAGTTCATGATGATTGCCATCGTCATTGCTGCAGTGCTGACGACTATCATGATACCGATCATGGGCAGCCTGTCCGATAAAGTGGGCCGGCGCAGAATGTTCCTGATCGGCTCGTCAGCCATGCTGCTTTACGCGTTTCCGTACTTCCTGATCGTCAATACGCACCAGCCGGCGCTTGTGATCATCGCAACGCTGATCGGTCTGACGGTCATCTGGCCGCCGATTACTGCGGTGCTCGGAACGATGTTCTCCGAAGCATTCAGCAAGGAAGTCAGATATACTGGAGTGACGATCGGATACCAGATCGGGGCAGCGCTCGCAGGAGGATCTGCACCGCTGATTGCCCAGTATCTGATGAATGCGTTCGATGGTTCAAGCGTGCCGGTGTCCCTTTATATCATTTTTACAGCCGTCGTATCCATGACTGCCGTATGGGCGGTAAAAGGGGTGCAGGCCCAGGATCTGGAGTACCAGCAAACGCAGGAAGCAAAAGCATAAAAGGAGACCGTTATGATTACTCTTACAGATGAACAGATTCAGGAAAAATATTTGATTGATCACGCGATAGAAGATGTGAAAAACATTTTGGAAGATCTCAGGAATGATGCCATCGTGCAGTCCGTCAGAACGGTACTGCCGGTGGATGACGAAAGTTCCATGCTTTACATGCCGTGCATCAGCAAGGCATCGAAGACGTCCATCATCAAGACGGTATCGATCTTCCCGGTGAATAAAGACCTGCCGACCACGCAGGGGAACATACTGGTGACGGATCTTGCCGACGGGCAGCACAAGGCAAGCATGGATGCATCGTATCTGACACGTCTCAGGACAGGCGCGATGACTGCCATCGCCACGGATAAATTGGCACGGAAAGAGTCGAGAGTGCTGGGCGTCATCGGCACCGGCAACATGGCATTCGAGCAGGTGCTCGGTGTAATGGAAGTCCGGGATATTGAAAAGGTGATCCTGTTCAACAGGACGGCGGGGAAGGCACATGCATTTGCCGACCGGCTGAAGGCGTTCGGAGTGGATGCGGCATTTGAAGTGGCGGAAGATGTATCTGAAGTGGTCGCTGCATCGGACATCATCAACTGTGCAACACAGTCGGCTGAACCCGTTTTCGACGGAAGAGATTTGAGAGCCGGCGTGCATGTGAACGGGGTCGGATCATTCAAACCCTCCATGCGGGAAATGGACAATGAAACGATTGCGAAAGCGAATAAAATCTATGTCGATGACCTCGAAGCCATCGAGGAAGAAGCGGGCGAACTGATGCATGCCGTGGAGAGCGGCATCATCACTTGGGAAGATATCCAGGGCTCCCTGGTCGATATATTCGATGGAGATTATTTGAGGACGGATGACGCAGAGATTACACTATACAAATGCGTCGGTGCAGGATACTTCGACCTGGCAGTCGCAGGCGGTGTCATGAGGATGTTTAGCGAATAGAGATATTATATATTGGAAGAGGATGCAGAACCGCTGTGGGCGGTTTTGCATTTTTCTTTTGAGGAGGAACGGAGAGGAAAAAATAAAGAGAATGAGCTGGAGGAATCTCCTTGGAAAGACACTTCATTCAAAGGACTGATTGCATATATGGGTTCAATGTTGTTCAAATCGTATTGTTAAGATTTCGTAAAGATGTTATTTGAAGACCATTTTCATGTTATATTCGTGATATCGAAAACCAATATTGAATTTCGATATCAAATCGAGGGAGGAGATTCATTGGAAGACAAAGTACTGAGAAAACTCTTTTTGGGTTTCATACATATTCACATACTCCACCATGCAAAGGAACATCCGGTATACGGCACCTGGATGGTGGAGGAATTGAAGGAACACGGCTACAGTATCAGCGCGGGCACGCTCTATCCGATTCTTCATACGATGGAATCGGATGGACTTTTGACTAGAGAGGACAGGAATGTTGAAGGAAAAATACGAAAGTATTATTCGATTACCGAAAAGGGGAAGGACATTCTCGAGGAAGCACGAAACAAAGCGTACGAACTGTTTAAGGAAATCAAAGACTGAATTACAGGAGATGACAATGGAAAAAATAAAAAATCTGTTAGAAATATTAATGGTATCAACACGTCTGGGCCTATCGTCATTCGGCGGGCCGACGGCGCATCTGGGTTATTTCCATGAGGAATACGTCCGCAGAAAGAAATGGATGGATGAGAAGAGCTACGCAGATCTCGTGGCGCTCGCCCAGTTCCTGCCGGGACCGGCGAGCAGTCAGGTCGGCATGGGCGTTGGTCTCATGCGCGGTGGTGTGCTTGGCGGATTGGCTTCATTTATCGGGTTTACACTGCCGTCGGTCATCGTACTGATTGCATTCGCACTGCTGTTGACGACTTATGATGTCGCGGATGCCGGATGGATCCGCGGTTTGAAAATCGTCGCTGTGGCGGTCGTCGCCCATGCGGTGATGGGAATGGCCAAAAAGCTGGCACCGGATTTGAAGCGCAAAGCGATTGTGCTGCTGGCGCTTATCGGCACACTGATGTGGCAGACGGCATTCACCCAGGTCGGTGTGATTCTGATCGCCGCGCTCATCGGATTCCTGATTTATAGAGACCAGGCGGATACTGATGATGCGGAAACACGGTTTCCAATCTCGAAAAAGATCGCATCATTATGCCTGGTATTGTTTTTCGCATTACTGTTTCTGCTGCCGGTGATAAAAGAGGTGACCGGTTCTTATTGGATTGCGGTTTTCGACAGTTTCTACCGCTCGGGTTCACTGGTGTTTGGCGGCGGCCATGTCGTTTTGCCTCTGCTTGAGCAGGAACTGGTGCCGAATGGCTGGATCACTCAGGAAGAATTCCTGGCAGGCTATGGTGCCACCCAGGCGGTGCCGGGGCCTTTATTCACCTTTGCCGCCTATCTGGGCGCAGTGATGAACGGCTGGTTCGGCGGGCTGTTTGCGACATTCGCAATCTTCCTGCCTGCATTCCTGCTGATTGTCGGAGCGCTGCCGTTTTGGGACAGCCTCCGCAACAACAGGAAAGTCAAAGGAGCGATCATGGGTGTAAATGCAGCGGTAGTGGGAATTTTAATCTCAGCTTTTTACACTCCGATCTGGACAAGTTCGATTGTAGAACCTATCGACTTTGCATTGGCCGCGGTATTGTTCAGCATGCTGGCATTCTGGAAATTGCCGCCCTGGATCGTCGTGGTGACGGGCGCAATCGGTGGTATGCTGATTTCATTGATATAGAGAAGACCGGGACAGGAATGAATATAAGATTCCGTTCCGGTGTTTCTTTTTTTAACAGGATCATATAAGACAGATTTAAAAGAGATGTAGTCCTGCATGATTATGATCTTTGTTTTACGTTTTCCTGTTTCTCAGTCAGTTGTTTGATTAAATCCAGATTCAGAACAAAGAAAGCAATCCAAAATTCGGCTGAAGTGATATTTAAACCGGCATGGGAATCTCCGCCTAAAAGGTTCAGTGTCAGTACAGCTGAAATAATATAAACGGACATGAATATTTTTCTTGGGACACCATCATTTTTAGTTTCGTGGTCACCCGGTGCAATATACGAGGAACAGAGTAATAAACCAAGTAATGAAAGTATAATGAAAAACTGGGTTGTAGCAGTAGCGAATGGTATTTGTGAAAATTGATCCAGTACAAGCGCCATTGTTAATAATACGAATTTTAGGATATCGAGCACTAACAGCGGTTTGATATTATCTCTCCTTTTTCATTTATTACTGTAAATATAGCCATTAATTTAGTGAGGACAAAAATATATAGAGTACGGATAATTTTATCATAATGAAAAATAAAAATGGATAGCAGGAGCCTTTTATTGTTTTTCCAATATTATATTGAGGTGTAAATTTTTTACTGCTATACTCAATATATAAATGAATAGGGGGTTTTAAAGGTGAAATGTCCAAATTGTAGTGTTGAAATTTTTCCGGAAGATAAATTTTGTGGTGAATGTGGTGAAAAAGTCGACGACTTCACTGAAAATGGTTCATTGAACAATATGAACACAGAACCAAATGATTTACATAATTCAAGTGATTTTGATGTTTCAAATAATGAAACTGCTCACTCTCAAAAGACAACAGCGGGGGCAGCAGAAATTTCTTCATTGAGTGACAGCAAAAACGTAAATAGTTACATAAACAGCGGGATGGAGATGTTCAAAGAATCATTCAAATCTCCAGGAAGATTCATAGGATCTAAAGATTATTTCCCGCCAGCACTTACTGTAACTGTTGTTGCATTGCTGATCCTTCTATTCAGTATCCTTACTTTTATTTTTGCGCGCTCATCAACAGCAAGCGTTACGAGCTTTTACGGTGAAGAAATAATACCTGGTTCAGCACTATTCCAACTATTTATATATACTTCATTACTCTTCGTATTGTTTTTCGGTATCCTTCTTGTTTTGAACTTACTGGTTATTAGAAATTCTGTTCCATGGCAAAAAACGCTTAATGATTATGCAGTTTCAAGTATAGTCGTAATATCTTTTTACATACTCGGCATACTTTTGGAAATGATTCGACTATATGAAATAGGAGCTGTCTTCCTGGCAATCGGTGGATTATTATTTGCATTTGCACCCCTCTATATTTTCCTTAGGTATGCAGAGAATAATAATACAAAATTTGATAGTTTCTATTCCCTGGTCCTCTATATTGTCCTTTGTGCAATCGGTTATTACATTGTTATCCGTATAATAATTGCTCAGATTGCAGATAGTGCACTGGGAAATTTGCTTAATACATTTTAATTTGGAGCGGTGATAAACATGAAGTATTGTAAATCTTGTGGTCATGAATTAAGACCAAACGCGAAAGTTTGTACGAATTGCGGTGAAAAAGTAGATTCGCATGAATCAGAAGAAGTAAATGGGAATAAAACAAAAAGTGCTGCAGCAACTGCTACATATAAACAAAGAGGAATGACTGATGATAAAGAACCGATGGATCCCAAGAAAAAAAGATTAATGCTTATCGTTGGTGGAATCATTGCAGTAGCTGCTATCGCACTATTCATAGTATACCAAGTGCTGGACAATAAATATTCACCTGAAGGAAGTCTGAATGACTTGGCGGATGCTGTCTCTGCTGAAAATGCAGAGGAAGTCCAAAAAGCAATTGATAATGATATATCACCTGAAGAAGCGGAAGCTTATATTTCATATATAGATACAGAGGTGGGGTTCAGTCAATTTACCTCATGGGTCCAATCTTCAATCAATGCCATTAATGAAGGGAATCCTGGCAGTACAATCCATGATGGTGCGTTCATGCTGTTGGAAGTAAAGCAAAATGGAAAATCCCTGGGGATGTTCGAGAATTAT
Source organism: Salinicoccus sp. HZC-1 (assembly GCF_046736035.1). GTDB lineage: Bacteria > Bacillota > Bacilli > Staphylococcales > Salinicoccaceae > Salinicoccus. Next base: position 855,526 of record NZ_CP177130.1, read on the forward strand.
GATTTAATTATTCCTAAGCATAACGTCATGATTGATGAGGAAATCACAGGTGATACATTTAAATATGAATACAACGGTAATGAAAATGAATGGTCTACGTCTGATAGTAAATTCGCGGAACTGATTCCAGGGAAATATCAGTTCGAAGGTGCAATGAGTGTGGGGGACAAAGAATATGAATCAACAGTTTCAGCAAACTTCGGGCAATATTCTGAGTATGACACCATTCATGCTGATGCAGATGTAAATATGTATTATGTGAATTTCGATATCCCTGTTTTATGGGGATGGTATGATCTCGAGCCGGAAGATTTTTCAATAAGTGTGAATGGAAAAGAACAGGAAGTTACAGTTGATAATGATGATGAAAATAAACTGGGACCATACAAGTATGGTGAAGATTACGAGATAACCGGAACTCTTAATTACGAAGGTAAAAGTTTTGAAATGAATCCAGTGACAGTAAATGTAACTAATGATGACACCCTCAATGAAAGAAAGCATACCGCAACCCTTGAGTTTGATGAAGAGGCGATGATGGGCCATTCAGACGAAGTTGCCGAATCTCAAATGGCAGAAGAAGACCGTGAAGCTTTTGAGGAAAACATGGAATCTAATGCTGAGCAATTCATAAAAGATTATTTCTATGATTTAGAAGAGGCATACGAAGCGAGAGATATAGTTTTTATTGAAGAATACCTCATCGAAGGATCAGATCCATATGAAACTCTTAAAAGTAACTTTGCCAATGATAATTTCCCTAATTTAGAAATTTGGAGTGTGGATATGGTGAAGTTCGAGCGCGATGATGAAGATGTCTACATTGAAGTGTATACCGAAAGAATCAATGATGATTTAGAAGAAGTAACAGAATTTAAAACAGGATATAACCTTCAATATAATCCTGATGACTTATCGTTTAAGATTTTGAGTTTTGTAGATCTTTAACGTTATGAATTAATCCTCATACATATGTATGAGGATTTTATAAAATACTGGGGGAAATAGGAGGAGAAAATGAAGAGATATTTTGTTTTATTTATAAGTGTATCCCTTTTGCTCAGTGCATGCAGTGAGCCTGAAAATGATGCAGTTGTGGAAGTGGGTGCCGGCTCGAACAACACTGACAGAGATAGCACTGCAGAAGGAAGAACCACCGAATCATCTTCGGTGGGAGATGATGCCGATGCCAATGATAGTACAATAGAAAAAGGAACAGCAGAGGAGGAAACGTCTGAAGATAACCTGGGAACAGTAGAAGGTTCAGCGGAACTTATTACATATAGTGAATTTGAAGGCAGTGGTTCCGACAAAATCAGCGAATTGGAACCAAACAATTTAGCAAAAAAATTTGAATCTGCTCCATATGATTTTAATGTCGAAGACAATGGATCTGAAGACTACAGACAATCTTTTGATCTCGACGGCGATGGAAATGAAGAGATGATCGAAATTGGTTATGAGTTAGACAGTGGGACGGATTACAAACAATATATGATAATTATTTCGGATCATAATGGTAATCCTAAGTATGCAGAGTACCTATACAATTATTTAAATGAAGAACATCCACAAATCATTTTAACTGTAGTCGATTTGGATGAAGATGGCTATCTTGATATTGTGACAGGAAATAATTTTGCTGCTACTGCAACCATTCTTGGAGGTTATCAGTCCTTAGGGAGAATCATTTATAGTTTCAACTCTGATCTGGGGCAATTCACGCAAATGCCAGTAATCGGAAGTTATTATGAAAATACACTGACAGATGCCAATCTTACGGTAAATGTTAATAATATAATCACAGGCTTTTCTGAATCCTACTCTTATATCGAAGATACTGATATCACTGAAGAGGAAATCAGTTCTATCGGTATCACTGATGATAGTGGGGATTTTAATACGTATGTGGAAAATGCTATAAATGGCCAAGTGCCATATGTTAGCCCAATACATGCAGCAAAGATTAATGATGATGAAACATTTGAGATCGTTGCAGCTGAAACTGTTTACTATAATCGAGCGGCTACTATTGAACAGAGTTCAGCGTATAATTGGAATGACACTTATGGGTGGCTTGAACCAATTGGCACAGTTCTAGGACATACGGAAGATATTACTGCAGATAGAAATTTATATGATAAAGAAACATTTAATAATGAATTTAAAACTGACGAAGTTAATTTCGAAGACTATTTGGGAGAATGGCGGTCAGTTATAGATGGACGGAAAATAAATAAACACATCGATATATCGGAATCATCCATTACAGAAATTGAAACGATTCGCGAAAGTGAAGAAATTGAAATAGAGGTAGCTGTTAAAAACTATATAAATAAAGAAAATACGAATCAATTAATGGTAACCGGAGAGATTGAAAAGCATACAGAATATGAGAATCATAACGATTATGATAATCTATTCACCTTGATGAACGTTGAGGATCAATGGTTATTGATGGATAAGTTCGGATATTTCTATATCAAGGAATGATATTTAACCCACAAGCACGTGAAAAAACAATGCTTTGTGGGTTTTTATATCTTCATTAATCGTCAAACTCTTTACGGTATTTTTTGAAAATCCTTTCCGATACGAATACATTTACAAGCGGCACAGCAATGGTGAATATGATGATATCTGCAATCATTACATAAATATTAAGCATCCATTCAAAGTTAACCAGACTTGTAAACAGGAATTTCATTACTGAGATAACTATCCCCGCAAGTAATGAAGTATAATGGAATCAGCAGTTTTATTGTGAGAAGATTTAAGTTTCAAAAACAAAGGGGAATTTTCAAATGCACATTACTGTGACCAGCCTATTCGTGGAAGACCAGCAAAAAGCAGTGGAGTTCTATACCAATGTATTGGGTTTTGTTAAAAAGCATGACGAACCTGTGGGGGAATACCGGTGGATTGCGCTTGTATCCCCTGAGAACCAGGAAGGGACCGAGCTGCTGCTGGAACCGAATAACCATCCGGCTGCCAGAGAGTATCAGGAAAAGATTTATGCCGAAGGGGTGCCGGCAACGATGTTTGGTGTGGGTGATATTCAAAAGGAATACCGGACACTTACCCAAAAAGGGGTTAAGTTTTCAATGGAGCCGACAAAAGCCGGCGAAGTGACCATCGCCATATTTGATGATACTTGCGGAAATCTCATACAGCTAATCGAACAGTAAGACAATGAAAGAGCATCTGATCTTCAAACGGATCAGATGCTCTTTTACGTTATATCATTTTTTTCTGAGCGGCAATATCGCAAAAAGAACAGTGCATCCGAAGATGAGCAGAATGACAACCGGCAGAAGCACCTTTTCGGAGAAGAGGCCTGTATCCGGCAGGAAGCCGCCTTTCGTCCCGTCGGCAGCCGCGATTTCATCCGTTGATTCTTCTTCGCTTCCCGCATCATTGCCTTCGCCGGATTTACCCGGGGCTGCAACGCCGTCTCCCGGTACATTCTTGGAATCATCCGCTTCCGTCACCTCGAAAGCAAGATCGAGGCTGTCCGCTTCGGCATTATATTCGCCTATATTTTCATAGACATCCACAAGTGTAATGTTCTGCAGCAGCACTTTTTTACCGGCGAGCTTCTCAGGCAGCTGGATTTTTGCCGAAGCGACAAAATTCCCTTCCCCGTCCTGTTCAATGGAGTCCAGGTCGGTGGAGTAGACCTTTCCATCTTCTTCACCTTCGACTGCGAAATCGGCCGTGACCCCGATGACATCATTCTCATCAGTTGCTGTGACTTCGACATTCACCGTCTCTCCGGCCTGATACGATTCCTTATCCGCTGAAATGTCCACAAGTTCAGGCGGGTCCGTCTCTGTCGCAGCGTCATTCATAATATCGAAGGAAACGCCGAAATCATACTGGTTGAAGTAACTTTCATTACCGTGGATATCGGACATGCCGACAAAATCCAGATGGTACGTGGCATTTTCGGCATCTTCACCGATGGCGAATGTGCCGACCCCGACATAGTTGCCCACCGGGTTTTGAGTGATATAAATGTTCTCCAGCCGGTATGAAGCATCCGCAGAGCCATTCGTATTTATGAAAGCCCCCGACATCTGGCTGATTTCACTTTCGTCCTCAGCTTCCACCGTCACTGTCACCGTTTCACCGGGTGCATATACTTCCCTTTCAGTATACATTGTGACGAGGTTTGGAGGCACAGTGTCTTCAGGGACCGGGCTGATCACTTCGAAGCTGGCACTAAGATTCAGGTTCTCATTGGAAATCGTAGTATTGTTGCCCGCCTGGTCGGCCAGAGTGACGCCGGTCAGCGTATAGGAAGTGTCCGTCATATTGGCGGGCAGCTGATAGGTGGCCACTGCACTGAAATTGCCGTTGCCGAGCGCGCTGACATTGAAACTCGAAATATCTATCGTCGTATTTCCGGAGCTGGATGTCTTCTGGAATGTAGCGGTCACGGCCGACGGCACAGCATTGCTCGTCCCCTCAACCGTCACCGTCACGAGGTCCCCCGGTTCAAAAGAGTGTCCCGAGACGGAAACGCCGTTTATGTATGGGGAATAAACTTCCGTGCCAGCTGTGTTGTCTTCACCGGCCGGGGTTTCGACGGATTCCTCCGTATATTCCGCTTCATTATTATAATAATCTTCATTAGACGGTACTTCATTCGATGCTTCTTCATTATAGGGAAGTTCTTCTGTAGAAGCGGCTTCAGGCACACCTTCATTAAAGGAACCTTCCTCTGTCGATGCATTTTCATTTGTGCCGTCATACCCGGTTGTGGTCTCCTGCGTTGTATCCTCTTCGGCCGGTACTTCAGTCGTTGCGAGTGCACCGTACTGGGGGACAAAGAGCGAAAGTGCCAGAGCAGCAATTACAAAGTTGTTTTTCCTCATTTTGAAATTTAATTTATCCAAAGGACGGTCTCCTCTATCATATTGTGTAGTGTATATTATTATTCCATTAAAAGCATTCTTAATCAATATAATTTACACAATTTTGACAATTTTTTCATGATAGATTCATTTTTAAGTACCAAAATCCATTCAGAGTTTGCCGGCTGAATCAGACTTCTATGAACCGTCTTCCTTCGCATATAAAACGCTTACATAGTATCATCGGATTATACCAAAAATAGTGAGGGGGATTTTATGAACGTAAATGATCAGTATTTGAAGGTGGTCATCGAGAGGCTTAAAAGTGTCAAAGAGCTTGGGGATAAGACAATCGGGCAGCTGGATGAAGATGGACTGCATTGGACGTTTAATGATGCGACGAACAGTATCGCAACGATCGTCAAACATATGCGGGGGAACATGATATCAAGATGGACGGATATTTTCACGACGGATGGGGAGAAGGCAGACAGACAGCGCGATTCCGAATTTGAAGATGATCTGAATACACGGAAGGAGATTCTCGAGGCATGGCACGACGGCTGGGCGCGTTTATTCCGCACACTGAATGGTTTATCCGGTGATGACGTATTGAAACCGATTAAAATCCATGGCAAGGAATATACGGTCATGGAAGCCATAGAAGGTCAAATGTCCCATTACTCCGCACACGTGGGACAAATGATCTATGCGGGGAAACAGATAAAAGGGGAGGACTGGCAGGTACTCAGCATTCCGAAAGGACAGTCGGAGGACTACTTGAAAGAGATGTTCGAAAAGGAAGAGGAATAACAGACGGTGACAGCACCAATAATAATTTAAAATTCATAATTGAATGTTACAGGAAGAGCAGACAGCATATGGATTGTTGATGAATAAAAAAACAGGCTGCCCGGGGAGGGGCAGCCTGCTGAAGCGATCAATTATGAGTGGCTCATCAAGTCGCCGCCGTAGCGGACTTCAGTCACCCAACCGTCATGTGTGATGAACTGAAGGTTCTGGTCTTCGATCTGATAGTAGTAATATGCGGTTTCATCCGGATCTGAAGGTGCCGTATTTTCCGTTTCGCCGTATACTTCGAACAATTCTGCTGTACTCACTTCACCTTTTTGGACCGGGAAGCTCACAGCAAAATTGGTGCCGTCGGCACCCTGGAGAATCTGCTGATCGTATACTTCAATCATAAAGTGGTTTTCTCCATGTTCTTCCTTCGCTTCTGTACTGCCGTCGATCGTGTATCCGTTAATCGTGAAATTCTGATACGCTACTGCGTCTATGAATGCCTGTTCCAGGAAGAAGCCGCCCTGACTGTTTTCAAGGCCGGTATACCCGGAGTAGTCATACCAGGGTTCCTGCGCCTGCTCCATTTCCATATCCTGCGCCTGTACTTCGTTATTTGCCAATGGATCCGCTACTGCCGTTCCGCCGAGTATCACGCCGACTGCCAGTGCACCTGAAGACAAAATGCGTGGTAGTTTACGCATTCCAAATCCCTCCATGTTTTTGAGTTCGCTATTGGCAAAATTCTATTACAGGTTCATATTAACATGAATATAATTTAAAGTAAAATTACACATTAAAGAAATAAATTATACTAATTGAATGGGAGTTTCACTGAAAAGCAGTGTATCCGCATGCCTTCAGCAAAAATACCGAAGCGGTGGATCGCATGCTTCGATTCAGGGAATCGTTTGAGAAACAATGGGGCAGAACGGGAAAAATACGCATCTGTGAAGAAAGAACTGGCATCGAAAAGATGGAAACATGTGCAGCACTATGCGGATGCTAAAACAGATGGGATTAAAGAAATATTGGATGCCGGTGAAAAGTCGCAAAATAACCTGCTTATTTTTTAAAACCACCTTTAATATGTGATTTCACCATGATACGATGAAATTAAATCATTTTATGGAATTATATGTAAGATTTCACTCAATGAAACGACATCATGAACAGAAAGGGTTTTAAAATGGGCAAGGTAGTTACAGGCGGATTATGGGTTTTGGCGGTGGTTTTATTCTTATCGGCCGCGGGTTTTATTTTCATCAGCTATATTGAAGAGCAGTATGAATCCGGGGAGACGGCCGCGGAGGAAGATGCTGCGGACGGAGAGACTGAGAGCGAAGGGTCGATAAAAGTCATTACAGAATCGGAAGAGGACTTTGAAGTTTCCGATGAAGTGACTGTTGAAGGACTGCCGAGTGAGCTTCAGTTTTCAAACAATCTGCATCATATGACCCACCAGAAGGTGGAGGCGTCAAAAAAGTGGAGGCATCTGGAAATTACGGATGAACGGCTTGAAAACATGCACAGTACAGCGCAAGAATCTGATTATGAATATCGGGACTTCTACATAAAGGTGCTGGAAAACTGGCAGAATGATGATTTTTCCAATGCCGTGGAAGTACATAACTTCATCTGGAACGCACGGAATGGCACCGTTGGACGGGCGACCGGCCCGTTGACCGAAAAAGAGGAAATGGATTATAAGATCAGACATTTCGAATAATATGGTATATTAATAGTGTAAAATCACTCTGATGATGCGAAATCGAAAACAAAGGGGAAAATAGTATGAACAGAGTAAACATCATTACACTGGGGGTCCGTGACATTTCAGCGTCTCTCGCGTTTTACAGAAATCTCGGGTTTGAAGCATCAATCGTCGGGGAGGAAGAAGCACCCGATATCGTATTTTTCAAAACGGACGGCTCGAAGCTGGCACTTTTTCCAATGGATCGGCTGGCTGCTGAAACGGGCAGTGAGGCCGCGTTTCAAAACACAGGGTTCAACGGCATCACTCTGGCCTACAATGCAAAGTCCGAAGCGGAAGTGGATCACGTATTGAATGATGTCATTGAGCTGGGCGGAGAAGTGACAAGCACTGCTGCACCGACCGGATGGGGCGGCTACGGCGGTTATTTCACCGATCCCGACGGCTACCATTGGGAAGTGGCCTACGGCACGGACTGGGAATTCGACGAAAACGATATGCTGATCATTTAAGAATTGATTAATGCCCCATGATATTCCTGTTGAATGTCATGGGGCATTTCTTTATGCTTTGAATAAGATGAGTTTCTGAAAAAGGTGGAAAATATGACGAAAAATATTCTGATTGTTGAAGATGACAATGATATCAACCGGCTGCTCTGTGACATCATCAGGCAGAGCAATCATGCGCCCCAGTCCGCCTATTCCGGGACGGAAGCCGTGCTGTATATAGAACAGCGGGACTGGGATCTGATTCTGCTTGACTTGATGCTGCCGGGGCTGACCGGTGAGGAAATACTGGAGAAAGTGGCGGAAAGCAGTGCAACGCCTGTCATCATCATTTCAGCAAAAGACGGGCGGCAGACGAAAATTGACAGTCTGCGCAGCGGTGCGGATGACTTTATTACGAAGCCGTTTGATGTGGAGGAAGTGGCCGCCCGGATCGAATCTGTGTTAAGACGGTACCAGAGGATCACTGCGCGCGATTCTAAAGTGATTACACATAAAGATATCACTGTGAATACCGATTTTAGGACGGTCGAGGTGAGAGGGCGGAAATTAACGCTGACCGCCCGCGAATATACGATTTTAGTTCTGCTGATGTCACAGCCCGGCAAAGTGTTTTCCAAGGCGAATATTTTTGAAAGTGTCTGGAATGAACCGTTTCACGGTGACGACAACACAGTCAATGTCCATATGAGCAATCTGCGCACCAAACTGTCCGAGGCCGATCCGGATGAAACGTACATCGATACAGTGTGGGGGATGGGATACCGGATGAAATCTTAATGTTTTCTTAAGAATTCGCTTAAGGCCTTCTTATGATTCGCCTCCTATACTTGAGTCATCGATAAATCAGGAGGACAAATGATGAGTGAATATATATTGAGAACAAATCAGCTGACAAAGCAGTATAAAGGACACAATGCCGTGGATCATGTCGACCTTTCTGTAAGGAAAGGGGACATTTACGGATTCATCGGGCAGAATGGTGCCGGGAAATCCACAATGCTCAGACTGGTGACGGGACTTGCATTTCCGACAGGTGGAACAATGGAGATTTTTGGAACGGACGCCAAAGAGGGACTGAATGATGCGCAGAAACGGATGGGCGCCATCATTGAAAATCCGGCACTCTTTCCTGATATGACAGCGAAAGAGAACCTGGAAGTGCACAGGCTGCAGAAGGGGATTCCCGGCAAGGACTGCATAGAAGAGACGTTGAAGCTGGTCGAGCTGACGGAGACCGGCAAGAAGAAAGTGAAGAATTTTTCCCTTGGGATGAAACAGCGGCTGGGACTGGCTGTGGCACTGCTCAGTAATCCGGAGTTTCTGATTCTGGATGAGCCGACGAATGGCCTGGATCCGATTGGAATTGTTGAATTGAGGGAACTGATCAAGAAGCTGAACCGGGAAAAAGGACTGACGGTCCTCATTTCCAGCCATATTTTAAGTGAACTCTACCAGCTCGCCACGACATACGGCATCATCCATGAAGGCAGATTGATCGAAGAACTGTCGTTAAAAGAACTGGATGAGAAATGCAGGCAGCACCTGAAAATTAAAGTCGATGATGCGGCTAAAGGGGCCACTGTACTGGAAAAAACGCTTGGCACGGCTGATTTTGAAGTCATGCCGGACGGCACAATCCATCTCTACCAGCATCTCGATGATGTAAGAACCGTATCCAGAGCACTGACGGACAGCGGCCTCATCATTGAACACTTTGCACGGACCGGGGACAGCCTGGAAAGCTACTTCTCCAAACTTGTGGGAGGTGGTCACCATGAATAATCTTATGAGAGCGGAACTGTTCAAGCTGCGTCACAACAAGTCGTTCTGGACGATTCTTTTATTTTCAGTGGGGCTCAGCGCCCTGCTGCACTACCTGGTCATTACCGACTGGTGGATGATGCAGAATACACCATTCGATGCGGCAGGGTTAAGTGACTTCAATGCACTTTCAATGTTTGTCATCCCGTTGTATTTCAACCTGATGACAGGAACACTCGCTGCTTTCTTCATATCAACCGAGTTTGGAAACAGCGGCGTGATAAAAAACCAGATCATCAGCGGCAAGAACAGAAGTCTGATTTACCTGGCCAAATACATTGTCTATACTTTAGGTGCAGTCATTATTGCGGTATTGCTTCCATTACTGGTTGGTGTCATGCTGAACCTGGTGATGGGAAATGGGGATATATTCAATGGTGAAACTGTCACATATCTTGTGAGGGCTTATCTACTGTTCATACTGCAGTTTGCGGGATATGCCGCTTTCATCACGCTGTTGGCAATTTTGACAGAAGACAGCGGAAAAACCATTATTCTCTCTGTGCTCTTCACAATTATATTGTTTACAATTGAGAAAATGCCGATGCCGGCATTCGTAGATTTTCTTTATGATCATTCCGTATTCCAGCAGTTTAATCTGGTACTTGCACCTGAGATGTCTGCAGGCGGCATAGTGGAAGCCGTCATTGTAGGTCTTCTGACGATCATAGTGATGCTGCTTGTCGGTATTTTCGCGTTCAACAGAAAAGAAATCAAATAAAGGAAGGCGGATTGAATGGAATGCTCTACATTTTAATTATCATGACGATTGTAGCGGTCTATCTGTTCATCCGCCTGTTTACATATAAGCGGGAACTGGGGAAGATCAACCGGCAGCTGAATGCGTATAATGCGTTCCGCACTGAAAAGAAAGTCGATGTCAGCCTGGCGGATAAGGATATCGAGAATCTGGGGAGTGAAGTGAACCGGCTGATCGACCATTACGTCAAAGCCCGCCGGGAAAAACTCCGCTCCGAAAATGAATTAAAGCAGGCGGTTGCGAATATTTCCCATGATTTGCGGACGCCATTAACTTCGATCAAAGGGTATATACAAATGGCTGAGTCGAAAAACATCAGTGATGCAGAGCGCATGGAATACTTGGAGATTGCCGCCGCCCGCACGAAACGCCTGGAACAGCTGGTCAATGATTTCTTCGAGCTCAGCAAGATTGAGTCGGATGACTATCATCTGAATACTGAGATGTTCGATTTGAAAACGCACTTTTCCGAACTGCTGCTCGGCTTCTACAACAGTTTTGAAGATAAGGGAATCGAGCCGGAAATCATCGTGCCGGATGACGGGGTCTTTATTCATGCCGATCCGTCCGCCGTGACGCGGGTATTGGAGAATCTGATCTCCAATGCCATCCGCTACAGTGATGGAACCATCATCACCGGCCTGCGGGAGACGGAAGACGATATCCAGATATTTGTTCGAAACAGTGCTGAAGGTCTGGATGAAAATATGGATTTGAATCTGTTCTTCGACCGGTTCTACATTGCAGATCAATCGAGAACGGATAAAAGCACGGGGCTGGGGTTGTCGATCGCCAAAAGTCTGATGGAGAAGATGGAAGGCACAATCCGTGCGGAATATGATGCAGGCATGCTGACGATAAGATGTGAATGGAAGAAACCCATAGTTTGATGTCTCTGTAATGGGGGAAACATTGATTACGGAGGCGATTCACATGAATGATAAGGAAACATGGAAAGCCGTAGATGCATACTTTGACGAAAAGCTTCATATATCGGATGAAACGACAGAGGCCATAAAAGAAAAGAATGACACAGAGGAACTGCCCGCGATCGAAGTGGCATCGACCCATGGCAAGATGCTGTATCTGATGGCAAAAATGAGAAATGCCAACACGATTCTGGAAATCGGCACGCATGGCGGATACAGTACGGTATGGCTGGCCCGCGCATTGCCGGAAGGCGGCCAGATGGCGACGCTTGAAGCGGATGAAAAGCATGCCCGGGTGGCCGAGGAAAACATCAACGCTGCAGGATACGGCGATGTCGTGCACGTTGTGCAGGGCACGGCACTGGATACACTGCCGTCATTGATGGAGAAAGGGTACAGACATTTCGACTTCATCTTTATCGATGCCAACAAAGAGAACTATCCCGAATATTTGAAATGGGCGCTCGAGTTTTCAAAGTCCGGTGCAGTGATTGTCGCGGATAACGTCGTTCGGAACGGCCGGATCATTGATGGAGACACAGAAGAGAAGCAGATTCCTTACCTCAGGGAGTTCATCGACATATTGTCTGAAGATGACCGGATAGAAGCGACCGCCGTGCAGACGGTCGGCGTCAAAGGCTATGACGGCTTTTTACTGGGCATCGTTAAATAGATTAAGAATATATTGGCAGAGCAGTCTCGGACTGTTCTGTTTTTTTGCTTTTTAAATGAAGGAAACCTTCATATATGCTGACTTCGGCACCCACCCGCTTTTTCTCAATCTTTTGTATCTGTGCTGACCGGTTGTTACTATTAGACTACATACGATTAAAGGGCGGATAAAATGACGAATGATGGATTGAAATTATCTATATTGGATCTGGCGACGATGTTCAATGATGAGTCTCCACAGGAAACTCTGCAGAATTCTACGGCACTCGTGCAGCTGGCGGATAGACTGGGGTATACGAGATATTGGTTTGCTGAACATCATAATACGAAATTCCAGATGAGCACGTCCCCGGATCTGCTCAGTGCCCATGCAGCGGCAATCACTGAAAATATCCGTGTGGGTTCCGGGGGTATCATGCTTCCGAACCACAGCCCGCTTAAAGTGGCGGAAAACTTTTCACTGCTTGAAGGCCTGCATCCCGGGCGGATTGATCTCGGAATCGGCCGGGCACCCGGTACGGACGGGCTGACTGCTCTGGCACTAAGGCGGTCGAGGGAAGCTGTAACGGGTAATGATTTCCCTGAACAATTGGATGAGCTGTTATCTTATTTCGCGCGTGATTTTTCCGATGAGCATCCATTCAGAAATATTACAGCATCTCCGGATAAAAGCCTGGTGCCCGAGATCTATATGCTCGGTTCAAGCAACGGCGGCATGCAGTTTGCGGCACATCACGGCCTCGGATTTGTATTCGCCGCACATATCGCGCCGCATCTTGCGGTTCCGATGCTGAGAGCATACCGGGAAAATTTCATCCCTTCCAAGTTCAGGAAAGAACCGGACAGTACGCTTGCGATAATCGTGATTGCAGCCGAAACCGATGAAGAAGCGGAATATCTCTCAGGTCCTGCACAGCTGCAGTGGGTGAGGTGGAATACGGGACAGTTCCGGGATCCGACTCCGACACTGGAAGAAGCGGCGGATTACGAATATACAGCACAGGAAAAAGGGGTTTTACAGGAGAATAGAGGACGCTTTGTCATCGGCAGCGTTGAAAAAGTGAAAAAACAGCTTGAAACGCTGGCCGAAGATGCACAGGTGGATGAAATCATGATTTTGAATATGCTGACGGAAAAAGAATCAAGACACCGCTCTTACGAACTGTTGGCGGATGCATTCAAATTAAAAGGTTAAGCATTTGAAAACTTTGTGACGATATTCACCTGAAAGTCTATGTATATATTTTTAGTGCTATGATGATGATATACAAAAAAAGAAGGAGCGGATTACATGACAATGATAAAAGCAGTCAACGTGCTGAAAATCGAAAAAGGAAAAGTGGATGAAGTGATTGAGAAATTCCAGGAACCTAAAGCGGTTCATACATTTGATGGTTTCGTCCTCATGGAAGTATTGAGAACAGAAAATACGGAAGAGTATGATGAACTTCAAATCTGTACGACGTGGGAAGAGCGCGCCAATTTTGAAGCCTGGAGAGAAAGCAGAGCGACTAAGAAGGCACATGCCGCTGAAAAGGGAGGCGACAACAAGAAACCGGAAAACAGTCCGATTCTTGGTGCCGAGCTTCAGACGTATGAAGTGGTTATCCAGCATCACCCTGCAAAATAGAAATCAACGATTAAAATCCATCCAGACATGGAAACACCCCGGCACATCAGATGTGCCGGGGTGTTTCACTTTAAAATTTACTGCGGGATATGCGGGAGGTCTTTTGTTTTCGGTATATTGATGGCATGGGAGTCCACATATTCCAGCATGCCTTCTTCACCATATTCGCGTCCGATGCCGGATTGTTTGACACCGCCGAATGGATAGCGGATATCGAGTCCCTGGATGGCCGCTGTATTGACCATCGTAACACCCGCTTCAATGTGTCTGGAAACTTCGATGGCATGCTCTTCCTCACCCCAGACCGAACTTGTCAGACCGAGTTCACTGTCATTCGCAAGCTCGATGGCATGCGCGTCGTCTTTGAATTTAAGGATTGGCACCGTCGGGCCGAACTGTTCTTCGGCAACAACGCGGGAATCATAGTCGGCACCAAGCACAATGGTAGGATACATGAAGTAGCCTTTTTCAAAGAATTCTTCGTCATCCACTTTACCGAGCTGCTTGACTTCATACCCCTGTTTCTCGGAGTCATCAAGCAGATCCTGGACGAATTCAAGCTGGTTTTTATTATTCACCGGGCCGACGGTCGTTTCTTCTTTCGTCGGATCTCCGATTCTCAGCCATTTATTCGCCGCTTCGATATATTTCTCAACGAACTGATCATAGATGGATTCGTGGACATACATGCGTTTGGCAATCATGCAGATCTGTCCGCCGGTCAGGAAGTTGGAGATGACGACACGGCGCATCGCCGCTTCATCGTTGACATCGAAGTCATCGAGGAAAATGGCCGGATCGTTGCCGCCGAGTTCGAGTGTAACGTTCTTGATGGTCTCTGCAGCGGCTTTCATGATGTGCTTCCCTGTATTCGTACCGCCGGTAAAGGCGATTTTGCGCACTTTATCGTTGGATGTCAGTTCAATGCCGACATCTGCATCCCCATGGACGATATTCAGGACACCTGCCGGGAATTCCTCGGCAATCAAGTGTGTCACTTCAGTCACCGTCAGCGGCGCCATCGGACTCGGCTTCAGCACCATCGTATTGCCGGCAAGCAGGGCCGGTGCGATTTTTTCAGTGGAGAGCGCGAGCGGATAGTTCCATGGGCTGATTGCGGATACCACACCGATCGGTTCGTGGCGCAGCACGTTTTTACCGCGTTCATCCTCATTGATTTCCTCTTTGTATACCCGTTCGGCATTGTCGGCCGCATATTCCATGAACATGATGGAAACGGTCAATTCACCTTCCGCATCATAGAGTGGCTTGCCGTGCTCGCGGGAGAGAAGGGCCGCGAGATCATGCTGGTTATCCTTGATCTTCTGTATCCCTTTCTTCATCCGTTCCACACGGTCTTTCATTTCCGTTTTCCTCCAGGAGTCGAATGCCGCATCTGCTGCATCAATCGCACGTTTGGCATCCTCCACTGAGTTAAGCGGCCAGTAACCCGCCGTTTCATCCGTTTTCGCCGGGTTCATACGGGGCTCGTGTTCCTCGGATTTATATACTTCACCATTAATATATGCTTCTACTGTATGCGGTTCATTGTTTGTTGCACCCATAATTTCAAATGCCTCCTCGTTAATTAATATTCTAATAAATGCATTCCCTTTGCCTACATGAATAAACATAGTCAGGCATTTGGCCGCCGGGTTGTTTGAAGTGAAGGGATAAGGGAACGGGCAGAATGAATATGATTTGAAGGGAGTCTTTACAGATGACTGAAAATAAACCGAAAACAGCAGCCAACCAGGCACCGGGTGAAGCCCGGCTGAAACTTGCCGCAGCCGCAATGGCAGCGAACCGGAAACTGCATATGACCAAAGACGGCGGAGACAAAGGGTCGACCGGTACGGAAGACGAGCGGAAAGTCGAAGCGATCATCAAAGAGTGGGCGAAGACATCCAAAATGTCGGCAGAAACGATCATCGGGTTCTACGGACCGCCGAATGAAGCGACGCCGAGCCGTCTGCTCTGGTTCTATAACGGACAGTGGAAACGCACCGTTGTCTACCGGGACCAGGTACCGCATGATTTCCCGGAACCGCATGTGGATATGCTGGAGCAGATCATCGACTACCAGGTGCCCGAAGAAAAGATGGGTGACCTTGCCCAAATCGAAGGCAGTCTCATCATCGACCGCACGAAAGGCGAAGTCGGTGTACATTGTGATAATGAAGGGGCGAACATCCTCTCCATCAATATGATGCACGAAGTCGTTGAAGGCAAAAGAACACCTCAGGAAGCCAGAGAATTTATCAGTAAGGAGCTCGTTGAATATCTCATGGGCAGACCGGCGCCCTACGCAGAAAACTTCCAGTTCGAGCTGCCGGAAGGCGAGCAGTGGTTTACAGATGAAACGACTGTGGATGACCAGGCGATGAAAGAAGCGGTCGGAAAGGCGAAAGAGAAGCTCGGTCTGGACAAAGAGGAAAAGTAGAAACGTAAATCTCGATTTCCGCACGGGCTTCATGGGCCGGACGCACATATGCTGCGGCTCATAAATATTACGGGAGGACACGCAATGGCGCTTACGTTTAATCTGACACTTCTTGAGGTAAACTATCAACATATAGAAAAAATTTAAAACAGGAGGGGTAGAAATGGCAGATGAAAACACGGATGGACGCGGGAATTATTTTGAGGACAGAGAAGGCACAGGAGATGCCCGTTTTCATGTCGTCCCGGGCGATCAGGAAAAATGGGCAGTGAAAGAAGAAGGCAAAGATGAACCGGTCTTCACGTCAGATGACAAAAATGAAGCTGTGGACGAAGCCAAAAAACAGGCGGAGGAAGCAAAAACCAAAGCCATCATTCATGATGATGACGGGAAAATCGAAGACCAGATCGAATACGATGTATAAATAGTTGCTGATAGTATCGGTGATTCCCTTTGGGTATAATAAACCTGAAGGGAATCTTTTATGGAGGAATCGAATGATTCAATACTATATAATAACTGTAATTATGCTTGGAATCATGCTTTACTTCACAGCGTATCGCAACAGGGAGCGTTCAAAAAAATTCGGATTTTTGAGCTGGATTCTGCTCATTCTGTATTTTCCAATCGAAGCACTTGTGACTTCCAGGACGACATCTACATACAGTTCTATCAATCAGGCGATGAGCGATCTTGGAGTCACAGAATGCATGGCGCATGCATACGCCCTGGCACCGTATCACATCTGCTCACCGCTCAGCGGGCTGATGAATGTCACATTTATCATTACCGGTATATTGATTGCTTCCGGAGCCATTTTACTGCACCGTTTTTGGCGTGATGGTCAGAAGACGGGAACCGCGACGGCGATGTGGGTGATTTATGGATTGGGATACAGCGTTTCAGGCATTTACCCTGCAGATATCAACTTCTGGGTCCATACGATCTTTTCACTGCCGAGCATGTTTCTGCACATACCGGCAATGATTATTATTGCAAGAGCCATCAAGCCGGAAATGCCCGGTTTGGCGAAGTTCACATACATCTGCATGGGCCTGTCGGCATTCAGTCTGCTTGTATTATTCGTCGGATTCGCTCCGGGATTGATGCAGCGGCTGTTGTATGGATTCGTCTGGATCTGGATGAGTGTTACGGCAATCATTTTGTGGAAGAGGGAAAATGAAGGGCAGAATCAAAGAAACACAGCCGGAGATTGATTTTTTTTGGAATGGTTTTAGGTAAAAGGGAAGTTAAATTAGCAATGCAGTAAGGAATTAAGGGGATGGGAATCACATGGAATTATATTATGAGGAAACAGGAACGCAGGAGGCGCCGGTCATCGTGTTTATCCATGGTATCGGCGCAAGCAGCTGGATGTGGTGGAATCAGATCGAAGCGTTTGAAGACTATCGGTGTATCAATGTCGATCTGCCGGGGCATGGGAACAGTGTGGATGTACCATGGATATCTTTGGACGATACCGCAAGGAAAATCGTCCAGTTGATTGAAGAAAACTTTCCGGGGGAGAAAGTGCATGTCGTCGGGCTGTCACTCGGCGGCCATGTCGCAATGGAACTGATACTTAAATACTCAAGTTTGTTTGAAAGTGCATTTATAAGCGGTATTACGACACGTCCGGCAATCAATTGGCTGACTGGCAAAGTCCAGGCTTTTATGTTCAAAAGGATGAAAAACGATCCAAAATCGGTCGATAAGATGGCGATCGAATATTATGGATTGAGGGAAGGGAAACGGCTGGAATTTAAAGAGAATCTGGATAAAATGTCGATGGAGACGTATAAGACAATCATTGATGAGGTTTTAAGATTTAAATTGAACGGCAGCTATAGGACGATGGAAGTTCCTGTGATGATCACTGCAGGCGGGAATGAGTCTGAGAATATCAAGGAATCGGTAGAAGCGATTCCGGAAGTGATGCCAAATGCAGAAGGGAAAATCATTCCCGGTGGCGGGCATGCCTGGAATATAGGGCAGCCGGAAAAATTCAATGAAGAGTGCAGACGCTGGTTTGAAAAACATTCAGCAGATGAAAAAAGAGACATTGTGCAGTGAGCACAATGTCTTTTTGGATGTTGGGGGAATTAATGTATATATCGATTGAGCGAGGTGCATGTTAAAGAAGTAGTGTACTTCCCGAATGAAATGAAGCGGAGATTGGGTGATAATGGTCATTCAAAGTTGGCTTCGATGTCTTTTGAAAGTCTAACGGACATCCAAAAGTATTTTCGATGTCTGTCAGGACTCATTCTTTCCGATTGCCCGTCTCAGCTGATCAATTTTATCTTCAGAAATCCTGCTGTTAAATGTTCCGTCTTTTCTCACACCGGTTCCAAGATGGATGGCATGGGGACCTGCAGTTCCGGAAACTTTATTAGCATTTTCTAGGTTGATGCCGCCCCCCGGCATCACGGTCAGATTTAATTCGTTACCCAAACGTACCAGTATCCTCAACTGTCCGATGTTATCGGCACTTGAACCGGGACCGCCCGATGTTAGAACAGTCCTAACCTGCGGATACCGGCCCAATGTCTTTAGAGCATCGGCCTGATCTGCAATTTCATCGAATGCTTTATGAAATGTGATTTCCAAATCCCCGGCTGACTCAATCAGCCTTTCCAGAGCAACAGTATCCACCACATTGTCCTTAGTGATCGCACCAATGACGATGCCGTTGGCACCAGTATTCTTCACATATTCAATATCTTCGGTCATCTGATTGATCTCATCGATTGTATAAGTGAATGAATCATCATGCGGGCGGATCATGACATTGACTGGGATTTCAGATTCTTGTAAGGCACACCTGATCAGATTCCTGTCAGGAGTCAGCCCGTCCTGATCCATTTCCCCGCACAATTCAATACGGTCAATTTCCATCCGGTTTATATCAATAACGTCTTCCATATTTGCGGCAATGATTTCCAAAAGCATTATTACACCTCTTGTTCTATAATGGGGATATTCAATACAATTATAACGGAGTCCCGGTTATAAAAGAAATCTACACACTAAAAGGAGAATCTATATGAAACGATTACTTGATTGTACTGCATCGGATTTCAGGAATATGAATGGACAGGAACTAAAGCAATCGATCAGAGCGAGTGAAGGGCGAGTGATGCTGTCTGAAAATATGGCGGCCGTGCCGCCGCTTTACCCGAACGTAACAAATTCAGAGCTTGCGGCTTCATTCGGAGCGGATCTATTATTGCTCAATATCTTCGATGTATTCAGTCCGGCAATAAAGGGCGTGGGAACGGAAGACAGTAAACGGGTTGTCGAAAAGATCAAGCGTCTCACAGGCCGCCCGGTGGGCGTTAATCTCGAGCCGGTGGATCTGAATGCAGACAACTTGGAGACACTCGATGTATTGGAAACTGGAAGAAGAGCGACAGAAAGCTCACTGAAAGAAGCGAGAGCTCTCGGTTTTGATTTCATCTGTCTGACAGGAAACCCGAAAACAGGGGTGACGAATTCGGAAATACTGGGAGCGATAAAAAAGGCGCGCGAAGTTTTTGGTGAGGAGGGCCTGATCATCGCAGGCAAGATGCACGGGGCAGGGGTCACGAATGAAACCGGCGGAAACATCATTACAGAGAATGATTTATCGAACTTTATAGAAGCGGGTGCGGATGTCATCCTTATGCCGGCTCCCGGTACAGTGCCCGGCATCACTTTGAAAAAAACGGAAAAGTTCGTGCAGTTTGTCCACTCCAAAGGAGCGCTGGTAATGCTCACGATCGGTACGAGCCAGGAAGGGGCGGATGAAGCCACCATCAGACAGATTGCGCTTAACAGTAAGATGGCAGGTGCAGACATCCACCATATCGGAGATGCAGGGTTTTACGGCATCGCTGTGCCGGAAAACATCTTTGCATATTCCATCGCAATCAGAGGCAGAAGACATACGTTCAGCCGCATGGCACTGTCGATCAACAGGTAATTTTATTTCGTCTTCTCTATAATCATTTACCATAAGTTTTTTGAAACTCGATAATGAGCGGTGTAGTTTTTCTTATCAACATCACTTGTTATAATAAGGTTAACTTATGATATAGGAAAGAGATGAAGTGAGTTGAGTTATATCACTCTCGTATTTATAGACGTTATTGTGCCGATTTTAATCCTGTTAGGCGTGGGGGCCCTGCTTCAGAAGAAATTTCAGTTCAGGCTGAGACCCATCGCAAACCTGGTAACATATTGTTTTATGCCTGCAGCAGTATTTCTGAATATATATAACGCTGAAATTAATTTGTCACTGCTCGCACAGCTTGTTGTGTATCTTATGTTATTTATCACTATTTTAATCATCATAGGAAATGTGCTCGCAAGATTATTGAATTTGGAAAATGGGGAGGAAACTGCATTAAAGAACAGCATTTCTCTGATGAATGCCGGCAACTACGGTCTGCCGGTAGCCCAGCTGGTCTTTAGTACGAATCCGCTCGGTGTTTCCGTGCAGATCATCGTATTGGTCGTGCAAAATCTGCTGACTTACACTTACGGGTTATACAACCTGATTTCCACTTCCAAATCCTTTGTAGACCTGCTGAGAGATCTGCTGAAACTTCCGATCATTTACGCACTGATTTTTGCGGCATTGCTTAAAATATTCGGATTGCCGGTTCCATCAGTGCTCCTTGTTCCGATAGAACAGCTTGCAGGCGGGTTCGCTGCCCTCGCTCTGATCCTTCTCGGTATGCAGCTGGAAAGCATCCAGATCAGAACTTTCCATAAGGTAATTGGTTGGGCATTGCTCGGCAGGTTGATTCTGGGCCCGGCAGTGGCCCTCGGCATCATTTATATGCTCGGAATGGACGGCGTCATTGCACAGTCACTGTTTATCGCAAGTGCATTCCCGACTTCAAGGAATACCTCAACACTTGCACTGGAATATGATGTGGAGCCGGAACTCCATGCCCAGACGGTTCTCTATTCAACGCTGCTGAGCAGCATTACAGTGACATTCGTCATTTACCTCTCCATGCAGTTGTTTTAAAGTTAATTCTGTATAATATAAATATGGCAGTCCTGAATTGGCTTATGAATTTTGCCGGGGGGAATGTCCATAGGAATGAAAATTGATGCAGAGCTGGAGGAGAGTGACTGACGATGCAGAAATTGGCCGGATTTTGGGTCAGACTCGCTGCAAGAATCATAGATTATTTATTGGTAGTTGGTGTGGTTTACGCCATACTCTCACTATTTCGCTTGGATACACAAAGTTCCGCAGTACAGGCAAGTGAACTTATCACAATGATTATATACTATGTAGCCGTACCGGTGCTGTGGTTTGGATATACAATGGGCAAGCGTCTGTTTGGTATCCGTATTATCAGGGATGATGGCGAAAAATTGAATTTTAAAGACATGTTTATCCGTGAATTCTTCGCCGCACTCATATACGGCGCTTCTTTAGGACTCGTAGCAATCATTTCGAGCTTCATGGTGATAATGCGTAAAGATAAGAAAGCGATTCATGATATCATTGTGAAAACTTCAGTGACGTATGGTAAACCTGAGGACGAATGATGATCAGCCACCTCAATTGCGAGGTGGCTTTTATTTTTCTCAAATTTTACATATTTATGATTGCTAAACGGTAATCAGCTGGAGTAATATGAACCTAAGTTATTGAATGAACTGATTCAGAACGATAAAACAACCGATTATACAGACGGGGAGGTATCCGAAAATGACAGATATCATAAAATATCAGCCATCACCCAAAGGACAATATACACTCGCATCACGTTTTGAAAATATCATCCACACAGCGGGGATGACGCCTACAGTGGATGGCGTACTGATAAAAAGAGGAAAACTGATGGCAAGCCATTCAGAAGCTACTTATAGACAGATTGTCCAGCAGGCAACGTGCAATGCTTTGACAGTTGCAGAAAGTGAACTGCAGCCGGATGAAGAGATTTCACAGGTGATCAACATGACGGTCTATATCAATGCCGAAGAAAGACTCAGCAGCCATGCAAGAATCGCTGATTTCGCCTCCGCTTATTTGTTGGAGGAACTGGGTGAAAGAGGGATTGGAAGCAGAACAACGGTCGGTGTGAGTTCACTGCCCGGGGATGCTCCCGTTGAAGTGCAGCTGGTTGTTGGCGTTGGAAAATGAAAATATCTGAAACAGGCTGATAATATTATACTGTGATTTAAATTGAGGAAGGCTGCCCGTATTGGTTGGAAACCGTATGGGCAGCCTTTTATTTATTGTGGACATCCTATTGATGAATTCTACTCATTGTTACATAAATGGAGGCGCGGTCTTCGCTGTCATTCACAAAACTTATTTTCTCTTCCGGTCCAATATGGATGACGTCATCTTCCGTCACCCCGATGGCCGCCCCGTCAATTATGAATCTCCCGCTTCCTTTGATGACATGCAGATATAATTCACGGCCCGGATGATTGTGTTCCGGCATCTGCTGGCCGGGCAGGAAATTAATAACGAACAGTGTGCTGTTCTCTTCCTCGAATACATTTATCTTTGAAAAGCTTTCTTCATTGAATTCCTGTGCGGCTGTAATGGTTTTCTTCTCCATACTCCTCATCTCCTTTGATTGCGGCTGCATTACCGCTATAACATGATAGCCAAAATGATAACCAGGCTGTGTACAGCGTGGTGCAGGGCGGCAAGCCCCATGTGGTTTTGTCCATCCGGCTGGTAAAACCGGCGGATGAGTGCGATGGCAACAGGCAGTGACAACAGGACCCATACTGACGCATAGACCAGGAGACTGCCGATGTAAGTCAAAATCAAAATGGCGGCAAGCAGGTATATGGCCTTTTCCCTCCCGATCCTTATGGCAACCGTCCGGCGGGTACTGCTGTCTTTTTCAATATCGCGGATATTGTTGGTCAGCACCATGGTGGCCATCAGCAATGAGAACGGAACCGGGAACATCAGTATTCCCCATCCGGCCGGCGCGCCCTGGACGAGCATCGCAATGATGAGCGGCAGGGGGCCGAGGCATACAGCGGCTGCGACTTCCCCAAGACCCAGGCTTGATAGCGAGCGCTGTCCTGCGGAGTAGCAATAGCCCAGCACAAGTCCGGTGACCCCGAGCGGAATAATCCAGAAACTGCTCTCTGCAGCCAGCCACAGCGTTAAAATAGAAACAACACTCACAAGCACGATCGAGACGTAGGGCACCTGCCTGTATTGCGGCGTCAGGAAAGGGGCAGATAGACTTTTATCATGCCATTTCCCTTCTTCCTGACCTTTCATGAAATCGAAATAATCGTTCAGCATGTTCACTGCTGCCTGTATCAGTACACTGGTTACAAGAAGGACGACGAAACGGAGCAGACTGAATTCCACAATCTGTGACGCCAAAAGTGTTCCGGCGGTTACCGGCATGATGGAAGCGGTCAGAGTGACCGGCCGGGTGATGCGGATCCAGTTCGAATGGTACTGATAGTCCGAAGTCATATTCCTGTATCCCAATAGTTGAGCCATAAAAACATCCCCTTTCTAAAGCATGATCATGAGTGTCAGCAGAACAACGAAGCCGAAGCCTTCCACACTTTCCACGAGAGCCAGAATAATCAGGGAACGGTTCAATGGTCCCCGGTTTCCTACTTCGGCAGCCTCCCATAGGGAATCTTCAGAGAGTACTCTCATGGCGTGGGGGTAGCCGATGAAAGTGCCCCACAGAAGTGTCAGGACACCGATGATGAGGGCGGCGAACCACAGGATGCCGTAAGTCGTCTGCCACACGGCATCAAAGCTCTTCACCGGTCCGAGCCATGTCCCGAGCAGCGTTCCAGTCAGAATGACGCCGGCACCGGCCGAAGTGAAAAGATAGTGGCTGTGACCCATGACAGCCCTGAGCATCCGCCGCATATCCCGCAGTGCGAGGAATCTGACGGCGGGGAAGACGCCCCAGCCGACGAAAAGCAGACCGCCCACCCAATTTATGGCGAGAAATATATGAATCCAAAGTACCGTCTGGTAAATTGTCCAATTCATCATTCTTCATCTCCTCTAGTCCAGTATGCGCCGCGTTTCTTTTGATTTCCTTGACCTGCATCAAGTTTTATTTACCAGAGCCGAATCAAATAAAAGTGGGACGAAGCGTCATATCGACTTTCATCCCACTTTTAATGAATTTCTTAATTGATAATGGCGCACTCATTCATAAATCTCCTTACTCTGTTTCTGTCTCTTCCTATATAATGACAGCGTCACACCGGCAATGATCAAAACGGCACCTGTAATCTCTGTAATCCGGATCGTGCTCCCGAGCACCAGTGCCGCACCAAGCATTGCCACAAACGGCTCCATATTCATCAGCAGAGAGGCATTGGCTGCACCGACTTTCGGCATTTCCCTGTTCCAGATCATGTTGCTGATTCCATGGACGATGATGCCGCTGATGATCAGCAGAAGCCACAGCGGCGCACCGGCTTCAGCCATCCGTCCGTAATCGGCTGCAGGGAGGAATGGAATCAGGAGAATCAAACCGAAAATATTGGTCAATAAAGTAATCTGTATGGCGTTGATATATTTCGACAGCCATTGTATGAGCACCATGAAGATGGCAAACGTCAGCATCGTCAGGATGATCACCGACTCCCCGATGCCGAAAAAGACCGCACTGCCGTCAAATGTACTTAAGACAACACCGGATAGGGCGAGTAGGGCACCCAGCCAGAACTTGACACCGCGGCGTTCACTGAAGACGAATAAAGTGAAAATTGCCGTCATGATCGGGGCCAAAGCCAGAATCAGTGCAGAAGTCACGGGGTTTGCAGTAACCAGTCCCAGGAAGAAAGTATACTGGTTCAAAGCTATACCGATGATTCCGGAAATTACTATCACACTCCAGACCTTGGGCGGTACCTTCGGCACCGTGAAATATCTGGATGCAAAGATCCAGAGGAACAGGTTGATCGCAATCAGACGGATGAGGGTAATGCTGTAGGGGTCAAAATGATCAACAAGTATTTTTCCGATGATGAAGTTGCTTCCCCAGATGATGACGCAGAGTAAAAGTATGGGGTAGGTCAGCAACACAGCTATGTTCGGAGGCAATTTAATATTAAGTCGATTCATATATTATTCCATCCCTCAATTTCAGTCTAATATATCTATGATAATGCTTTGGAAGGCGAAATACCAAAAGGATATCGCCGGGAAGTCATTTTAACAGCATATTTTTAATCACGATTTTTCTGTTTCTGTTCCAGCAGCTCGAGTTTTCCGTTCAAAATCAGCCGGAGTTTGTTATATAATGAAATTATCTGATATTTCTTTCTTTTATCTTTCAAAAGAAAGTTTATCACCGCATCATAATTCACTAAAGGGGAGATCAAGTTATGAGTGCACAGGAGAGAAAGGGCATTTACTTAGTAAAATTTGAACAGACTTCTGATTTTACAACATATTCATCGTTGGGGATTGCAGATGAAGAAGTGATACATGAATTTAATATAGCCCGCATGCTCGAATGCGAGTTTTCTGATGAGCAGATGGAAAATATAAAAAATAATGCCAATGTGACTTATGTAGAGCGGGATATTCCTGTACACGCATATGAGCAGAAAGTTCCGTATGGCATTTCCCAGATTCAGGCGCATCAAGTCCATGAGAAAGGGTATAAAGGCAGCGGAGTTAAACTGGGCATTCTTGATACAGGTATTGATGCGTCCCATGAAGACCTGAATGTTGCAGATGGGTTTTCTGTTTTTAAATCCGGTGAGGATGAAGATCCCTATCATGATGGGAGCGGGCACGGTACCCACGTTGCGGGCACTGCAGCGGCCCGGGATAATGATACAGGCGTTGTAGGTGTTGCGCCCGAGGCGGAACTTTATGCGGTAAAAGTGCTGGATAGCAACGGATCCGGTTCATCCGCAGGTGTTGTAAGGGGAATTGAATGGGCCATCCAGAATGAGATGAGTGTCATCAATATGTCCCTCGGCTCTTCGGAACCCTCCCGGGCAATCCGGGATGCCCTGGACGCAGCATATAATGAATACGATATTCTGGTCGTTGCCGCCGCCGGCAATGAAGGGAATGAGGACGGAACGGGTAATACAGTAGGCTATCCCGCGCAGCATGAATCGACGATCGCAGTTGCAGCAGTGGATCAGAATAACGAGAGAGCACCATTCTCTTCAACCGGTCCCGGAGTAGATATTACAGCACCCGGTGTATCAATCTTCTCGGCAACACCTGATAATAATTACGAGAACTTAAATGGTACTTCAATGGCATCTCCTCATGTTGCCGGTGCAGCGGCTGTGCTTAGAGCGGCATTGCCGGATGCTTCTGCTGCTGAAATAAGAGAACGGATGGTATCAACTGCCAAGAATATTGGCGATAACCGTGAATGGTATGGAAACGGATTGCTGCAGCTCAATGATGCATTGGGCCAGTAATTGAAATTAGAAGCCATTCTTTGTGCAATGGGTAATTTTATTCGGATTGTGCCCGCCAAAGTTAATAGCTTGCTATGTGGGAGGTACAGGCTTTTTAAAATATGTATAAACACAGTACAGGCATGGATATAAACGAAATCCCTTTTAGACTAAATATCTAAAAGGGATTTCTTTGATTTAGTTCTTCACTAGTCTCAGCATTGCCTTATAAAGCAGCTCTGTTCCTGCTGCAATGTCTTCATCTGTTGAATACTCTGCCGGGTTATGACTGATGCCGTCTTTACACCTGACGAATATCATCCCCATGTCACATGCGTCTGCCATATGGCTGGCATCGTGGAATGCACCGCTCATCAGAACAGGTGGCGCAAGATTGATGGATTCACTTTCTTCTGACATGATTGTCATGATTTCTCTGCTGCATTCTTTTGGCGAAGTGCCGCCATCGTCTGTTATTTTATAATCCAGTCCATGCTTTTCTGATATTTCTTTTACAGAGTCTCTTAATTTTCTTTCGTAATCATCCCGGCGTGCCTGGTCTGTGTCTCTGAGATCGATTGTAAATTCCACTTTTTCGGGAATGATTGAGCGTCCGTTCGGGAATACCTGCAGATTTCCAACTGTTCCGACGGACGGTGCATCCGAATCTGTTTTCACGATGCTGTTAAAAGAGGTGATGATTTCCGAAGCGCCGGCCAGTGCATCCCGCCTCATATTCATCGGTACGGTGCCTGCATGTCCGGCGAAACCGTCCAATATGACACTCAGCCATCTGGGTCCGGCGATGCCGCTGACGATGCCGATGGGCTGATCCTGCTCCTGCAATTTCGGTCCCTGCTCAATATGCATCTCCAGATAATAAGCAATGTTGTCCGGATTATATTCTGATTCATGGAATTTGTCCGGGTCTGCGCCGAATTCGATCAAAGCCTCTCTTCTTGTCACTCCATTTTCATCGGCCCTTTCGAGTTCACCCGGTTCCAGCTGTCCGAGTATGCCTCTGGAACCGAACAGTCCCACGCCGAAGCGGTGACCTTCTTCATCACAAAATGAAATGACTTCCACCGGTGACTCCGGTACAATATCGTTTTCGATCATCGTCTGAACGGCTTCAAGCCCGCCCAATACACCGATAGTGCCGTCGTATCTGCCCCCGTATGGCTGTGAATCGATATGGGAACCAAGCATGACTGCCGGAGCATCCGGATTTTTCCCTTCCAGCCGTCCGATCAGATTTCCGAAATGATCGAATCGTGTACTTAGGCCCGCTTCCTCCATCCATGTCCTTACTAACTCCATACCTTCCTTATATTCTTTCGATAAAGCCAATCTGCAGACACCCGTCTCGCCGATTTTTCCGATTTCTGCAAGCTCTGATAATCTTTTTGAAAGTCTTTCTGTGTTGATAGTGAAATCCATATTAGATATTTCCTTTCTTCTTTTCCATGAATAGTACTGCTGTGATTGTAAGTGCGACACAAAGTGCAATTTTTATCAGCGAAAAAACAGGGGAAAATAAAATGATCATCCCGATGATTAACGCAATGACACCGTATTGTGGCGTTTTGTAGGCGAATTGTCCAAGTACAGCCCCGAATATAGACGGAAGCACGAAGTTGAAAGCACCCTCTATATATGGAGGAATCAGCGCAATGAGGAATGTGCCGCCAATGACCATAATGACCAGAACGACGATATTGGTTAAGGATGCGACCGCAATTCCGAAGACACCGGCAATCTCCGCTTTTGTGGATCCCGGTTCAGCATCGACGGCCTTTTGGGCAGCCGATGAGCACGGTAGACACATATTCGCAATATTTCCCGTCAGGAATGCCAAATACGTACCGGCGACTCCGAGCGTCGGGTAGTAGGTAATCGGTTCGAGTACCCACATGATGCCGATGAATGAAGCGTATCCGACCAGTCCTGTGGCAATAACCCCCCAGCCCGGATGGGCATCAAGCACAAAAGACATATAGAGTGGCGGGGCGAAACACATGATGATCAGTACCAGAAGTGTTAATCTGCCCCAGAAGTGTGACCGTTTATAGAAAATATCGACTGTATTGTTTTCTGCCGCCTCAATTGGAGGTGTCGTCATTTCAACAGTGCTGTCAGTTGTATACCCCATCTAAAAACCCCTTTTTTAAAATTTCATTAAATGATGAACGTTGAAATATAACCGGTTGCCATACCGATGACGAGAGAAAATCCTAAAGCCCATTCCTTTAACCAGCCGAGATTTTTACGATCGGCAAAAATCATCATGGTTATCATGGAGACAAGTGCCAATACACCGGCAATCGTATGGTTGAGGCTTGTGACCATCTGTTCACTTGCCAAATATGCGAAGGCACCGAGCATCGCAGCCAGTGCCACACTTGCCATGATTTTAGGGTTCTTTTTCTGGATTTTTTCCTGGGCTTTCCCCATGGACTTTGTAAAGAGCATGACGACCAGCAGCCACCCCATGCCGCCGAGGAACATGACCCATACAATTGCGCTTAACGCCTCAAGCGGAAAGTCGGACGCTCCGAGTTCCATGCCAAAAGCCGATGCGCCGATCGCGGCGGCACTGGATTCAGTTGCAGCGGAACCAATGATTCCGACCCGCATCAAAGTAACCGGTGAACCGATTAATGCGATGAGGGAGACGAGTATGATAACGATACCGAATGACGGGCCGATTGAACTGATGAATCCGGCACGGATCGCTGTCGTCACTTCGTTATCCGACAGTCCGGCATCCGGCGCCGATTTTTTGGCGATCCATAAAAATATTAATGCCTGAAACACTACAATTCCAACAATGATTGAAGCGAACACCCAAAACGGTGCACTGTTTGCTACTTCCAATATATCTCCCATATGAATGTCTCCTTTGGTAGTGCGAATATTAATTTGAATGCATCGGGGTGTCCATGTAATCCAGTACAGTGGCAATGAACAGCCTGCCGATATAAAGCATCGATTCTTCATGGACGTCGAATTTTGGATGGTGGTGCGGATAGACATCCTTTTCATCCGGCATGGCACCGCCCACCCAGGCAAACGATCCCGGTGCTTCTTTCAGATAATAGGCGAAGTCCTCCATGCCCATCATGGGCGGTATCTCCTTCACATTTTCCTCACCGAATATTTCGGATGCAACCCGGGCATACCGCTTCGTCTCTTCAGGGTCATTTACGACTGCAGGATAGCCCCGTGTATACTTCACATCTGCTGTGGCACCGAGTGCCTCGCACGTCTTTTCGGCAATGGACTGGATCGAGTTTTCCACCGCATCCCTGACTTCCGGTTCGAATGTCCTGACTGTGCCCTTTAATTCAGCACTGTCCGGAATCACATTATAGCTGTTGCCGCCATTGAAAGACGCGACAGTAACGACGGCTGACTTCAATGGATCCGTCTGTCTGCTGACAATCTGCTGCAGTGAAGACATCACTTGCGCGCCGATTGTCAATGGATCGACTGCGAGATGCGGGTTTGCTGCATGGCCGCCTTTGCCTGAAATCGTAATTTCAAACGTATCCCCATTGGCCATCACGGGACCTTCTCTGTATCCTACCGTACCAAGCGGATCGACCGAACTGACATGAGCGCCGAAAACAGCATCCACTCCGTCCATACATCCGTCTTCTATCATGAATTTCGCTCCGCCGGGAATCACTTCTTCCGCAAACTGATGGATGAATATCACTGTGCCGGACAGTGCTTCTTTATTTTCGCTCAGCACTTTTGCGACATGGAGCAGTCCGGATGTATGAATATCATGCCCGCACGCATGCATTACGCCATCCACTTTTGATTTATACGGGACATCCTTTTCGTCCTGGATGGGCAGGGCATCGAAGTCCGCTCTCAATGCGATTGTCCTGCCCGGTTTTTTGCCCTTTAAAGTACCAACGACACCTCTGCCGCCGACCTTTGTTCTTACTTCCAATCCCAGACCCTTTAAAAAATCCGCAACTTTTCCCGGTGTTTCCACTTCGTGGTGGGAAAGTTCAGGATGTATATGTAAATCCCGTCTGAACTCAACCATTTCCGGGTATAAA
This sequence comes from Salinicoccus sp. HZC-1, assembly GCF_046736035.1. Lineage (GTDB taxonomy): Bacteria > Bacillota > Bacilli > Staphylococcales > Salinicoccaceae > Salinicoccus. The sequence continues at coordinate 886,144 of NZ_CP177130.1, forward strand.
TCGTCCAACCGTTTAAACAGTGTTTCCTTCATTGAATGATCTCCTCCTTCGGGTAATTGTAATAGTAATATATTTCAGATTATTCTGTTTTTATGTTACAGTCAAGCTTTATATTATGAATATCGGAAATTGATTACTATATTCCTGTTTTCAGCTGTGATAATATGTGTGGATATAAAAGACCGTAAGGATGGATGCCCATGAATATCGGAGTCATTTTGGATTTTGACGGTACGATCATCGACAGTGAAACGAATCTATACAATGCGATTAATAAAAATCTTGCGGACCGGGGACACAAGCCGCTTGAGATTGAAGTTTATAAAGCCTCGATCGGTACGGAGTCTCCCGAGCTGGATGGCTACATACTGGAACGGATCGGCGAGGAAGGCGTCCGGGCGATTGCGGAAGAGCATCAGCGGACATGTCTGGAGCTCGAGTGCTACCCCCATATTTTAAAGCTGATCGATTACTGCAGGGAAAATAAAATCCCGATGGCGGTGGCGACAAGCAGCAGACGGGAAGTGATCACGCCAATGCTTGAAAACTTAGGCATCTGCGATGATTTCGTCAGTATCCGGGGCAGGGAGGATGTGGAATTTGTAAAGCCTGATCCTGCGTTGTACAGGCTGGCGGGTGCGGACCTCAATTTGGAGCCATCCCGCATTTTCGCAATCGAAGATACGGTAAATGGTTCGCTTGCTGCCGTGCGTGCAGGGATGAATGCGATTGTTCTGACGAATGACATGACCGGTGATATGGACTTCGGACATGTGGAGTATTATGCCAAAGACATCAGTTATGATGAAATCATTGAAATACTGGACGCAAAGAAACGCGGATAGGGCATGACGCCTGATCCGCGTTTTGCTGTTTATGAGAAAATGCTGTCGATTTCTGAAATTTCTTCTTCCGTCAAATCCACTTCCAGTGCCTTCAGGTTATTCAATACCTGTTCTGAACGTTTGGCACCCGGAATGATTGCGTCGATGACGTCTCTCGTTAAATACCAGGCCAGAACGACATGTGCGATATCCACATCTTTTTTCTCGGCAATCGGGCGCAGTTTTTCCACCCGCTCAATATTATCTGCAAATGCTTCGTCCCCGAATGCAGGCAGGTTTTTCCGGAAATCATCAAACGTATCCTCTTTTTTGAACTTGCCCGTCAATAGCCCGGATGCGAGCGGGAAGAATGGAACGAATGAAATGCCCTGCTCTTTTAAATAGGGGAAGAGTTCTTTTTCCGCTGAACGGGCGAGCAGGTTATACTCCCCCTGGAACACATCGATGTGCCCATCCTTATTGGCTTCTTTCAGCTGTTCCAACGAGAAGTTTGAAACGCCGATTGCACGGATTTTGCCTTCGTCCTTTAAAGTCTTCAATGCCGCAATGGCCTCATCCTTCGGTGTATCTTCGTCGGGATAATGGAGATACATCAGATCAATGTAGTCGGTCTGAAGCCGTTTCAGGCTTTTCTCCACTTCTTCCTGCAGGAAGGCCGGGGCGTTACTGTTGATCATCCCGTCGTCTTTGAAAATCGGTGAGATTTTAGTGGCGATGATCAGTTCATCCCGCCTGCCGGTTTCTTTCACCGCTTCACCCACCAATTCCTCAGAACGGCCGGGGCCGTATAAGTAGGCCGTATCTATAAAGTCGATGTCATTTTCAATCGCGGTTTTCACCAGATCTTTACCCGCCTGTTCATCCAGGTCAGGGAAGAGATTATGTCCGCCGACTGCATTAGTGCCGAGTCCGATAGGATTAACTGTCAGATCGGACTGGCCGATTTTCACTGCTTTTGCCATAAATATCGCCTTCTTTCTTTTTTGGTTGCAGAGGATATCCTGCCCAACATCTCCAGAATAGGGAAGATCCGGAGTGCGTGCAAAGATATTGATCGGTGTTTATTCCACATTCCTGAAGTTGTTCACTAGGGCACAGGCCTGGAAAATGATAGAATAAAAGGAGCAATCCTTAATGAAAGAGGGGAGAATATGAATCAATTCGGTTTCAATTTTGATAACACTTATGAAAAATTACCCAATCACTTCTATCATAAATCGGGAGCGACGCATGTAGATTTTCCTGCGGTTGTTGCCTTTAATGAAAAATTGGCAGAGCATCTCGGCTTGAATGCTGAAGCGCTTCAGTCGGATGACGGCAAGAAGATATTTGCCGGCAACGAAATGCCGGAAGGGGCTTCAGGCATTTCACAGGCCTATGCGGGCCACCAGTTTGGCAACTTGTCCATGCTCGGGGACGGACGTGCTGTCCTGATCGGGGAACAGATTGCGCCTGATGGCGACCGGTATGACATCCAGCTGAAAGGATCGGGACGTACGATGTTCTCAAGATCTGGCGACGGCCGTGCACCGATTGCGCCGATGCTGCGTGAATATATTATATCTGAAGCGATGCATGCCCTGGATATCCCGACAACAAGAAGCCTTGCAGTTTTGACGACCGGTGAAGGGGTGACAAGGGAAGACACCCTGCCGGGCGGCATCCTGACCCGGGTGGCTGAAAGCCATCTGCGTGTGGGCACTTTCGAATATGCGGTCCGGGCTGAAGGGGAGGATAACGCTAAGATTCTGGCGGATTATGCGATATCCCGTCATTACCCGGAGCTTGAACCATTGCCTGCTGAAGAAAAATATCTGCAGTTTCTAAATCATGTGATCGACCGCCAGGCCGCACTCATTTCCAAATGGATGCTTGTCGGATTCATCCATGGTGTAATGAACTCCGACAACATGACAATCAGCGGGGAAACGATCGATTACGGTCCATGTGCGTTTATGGACGATTATGATCCTGCCACTGTGTTCAGTTCCATTGATATCAATGGGCGCTATGCGTATCAGAACCAGCCCGGCATCGGCCAGTGGAACCTGGCGCGGTTTGCCGAGACGCTGCTGACATTGTTCAGTGATGACAAAGACACTGCGGTATCAAAGGCGCAGGACGCGCTGTCGAGATTCGGGAAGCTGTATGAATCCCACTGGCTGTCGGGAATGAGAGAGAAGCTGGGAATTATCGAAGTATCCAGTGATGATGAAGCGCTGATTACGGAACTGCTTGATATGATGGCTGAAGCCGGATCGGATTATACGCAGACGTTCCGATTGATGTCACTTGGTAAAGTAGAGGAAACAAGCGTGGCAGAGACAGATGGATTCAAACAGTGGAATGAAAAGTGGCAGCAGAAGCTGGAAACTCAGAGTTCCAGTGTCGAAGATGCATACGAATTGATGAAATCAGTCAATCCGGCAGTCATTCCGAGAAATCATCTCGTGGAAAAAGCTTTAAATGAAGCAATGCATTATGGGGATTACAGTCATTTCACCGACTTGAATGCAGTGCTTTCCAGACCATTCGACGATTCGCATGATGCGGTCTATAAAAATCCGCCTGAAGAGACGGAAGTTGTCCATCAGACATTTTGCGGAACATGATTCATATCAGGGCAGGGTACATCGGTACCCTGTCTTTTTATTTTCCTTTCACACCGAAAAAGTCGCCGCCCTTTTTCTTCGGATGCTCCGTGTCCCGGCGGGCGCCGTCTGATTGTTCCTTTTTCAGGACCGGAATGTGTTTGGAACAGTGTATATATGCCTCGTGCACTTTGATGACGATCCAGCGCTCGGCGCGGTTATTTTCCTGTTCATTTAGGGCTCGGATCTCCCCGGCACCGAGTCCGAGTGTTTCGAGTGCATCATTTTCAATGATCCCGGCCGTACCATTCACATGCAGCCCGATCCTTTGTTCCGTGAAATCGATGAACATGAGTCCAATGTGCGGATTTTCGGTGATGTTCCCGAGACTCGCCATTACACCGTTGCCCCGGTATTCGGGGTACATCAGGGTGGACGCGTCCAGTACCCTGACGAACCCGGGTGCCCCGGCCCTGAACGATGAATCGCAGTTTCCCTCCCCATCGGCGGGGGAGATGAAAAGCATTTCCTGACGATTGATGAATTCAATCATCCGGGGATTCACGTAATCGATCATCTGATTGTTGTAGAAAGCATCGGCACGCCGCTGTGTGCCATATTTATTTTGAAGTTCTTTTTCTCCTTCAGACATTGCTGCTGATCCTTCCTTCCTGTGTACCCAAAATAAAACGGCCGCGCCAGAAAGGCACGGCCGAGTCATATTTTAAGGGAGATGAACTACGCCGTCACTAAAGTAACGGGTTTCTAGGAACATCTAACTTATCCAGGCAACCTGAACGTTGCAACCGGACAGCGGTCGGATTATTTTACTACGGCCCGTCCCGGGCCTTTCAGATATTACTTGTATTGCAAGGTGGCTTGGTTATCGCCTACCTCAAATATACCATCAAAACGCTGTCATCTCAAATTTTTAGTCAAAGTACAGGCCGTCCAGGAAGAGATCATCCTATGGCTAAAACCATAGGTTTTCTCTTCTGACGACCCCTGATAAATGCATGCATATGCCATACAATCTACAGTGCGGATTCTATATCCTTCTTCATTTTAAGCGGGCTGGTGGTCGGCGCAATGCGGCTTATGACGTTACCGTCCTTATCCACCAGGAACTTCGTAAAATTCCACTTTATTTTATCGCCGAGTGCACCTTTTGATTCGCTTTTCAAGTGTTTGAAAAGCGGATGGGCACTTTCTCCGTTTACGTCGATGATTTCATGAATGTCAAAAGTGACGCCGTGGTTGATGCGGCACGCTTCTTCTGCGTCCGTACTGGTTCCCGGTTCCTGGTTGTTGAACTGATTGGAAGGGAAGCCGAGCACCACAAGTCCCTGGTCCTTGTATTCCTTGTGCAGTGTTTCGAGCTCATCGTATTGTCCGCGGAGCCCGCATTGGCTTGCCGTATTCACGATCAGCATCGGCTGTCCTTTATATTTGTCCAGATCATACGATTCACCGTTTGCTTTCACAACATTAATCTCATAAATGCCCATTATAAAATCCTCCGTCTATTTTCTGTTCTATTTAACAGTATAATGGATGGAAAAGGGCAAACCCAGAGATTTGCCTAGTGAATCGCTTTGATGGAACAATGATATTTGAAAAATGCGCCGCGGTTTTTGCTTGGCATGCCGCATTCCGTACAAACGTATTTATATGGGGTTCCCTTATGGTAGCTTTTCACAATATTTTCATGCTGACATTTACGCGGTACATTGAGCAATGATGACCGGCCTTTTACCATCAGCATTCTACTGATATCGTCTTTTGAATATTTTTCCATTGTGCTTGCCTCCTTTTTCACTCCTTTTTCTGCCGTGTTTTTATGGTTAATAATTAATAGATATCCGATTTTCAAAGTTTTAATCATAAAAGATATGAAAAATTACAATTAAAACTTTTCCATCGTTGTAATAAATACCGGATTTTGTTATCGAAATCGATATATACGGGTATAGATATTAACTTGAGGCTTCAAAAAGAATTCTTGTACCCGCAGGCCTGTGCTATGATATTCTTTAACAAAGTAAATTTTCACCATGGAAACGGGGGAATGCCGATGACTTCAGAAATGATATTTGTTGCAGTGATGATTGTCGTGATGCTGCTTTTGCTGCTGTTTGAAGTTATGCGGGCGGACTTCACCGTATTTTCCTTCCTCGTCATATTTCTGCTGAGCGGCGTCATTTCCACAGAACAGGCACTCAGCGGGTTTTCCAACCAGGGAATGCTTACGGTGCTGCTCTTGTTCATCGTGGCCGGCGCGATCCAGAAGCATGGTATCATAGAGAATTTTGTAAACAAGATCTTAAGGGACAGCAAAAGTCCGAGGAAATCCATGTTCAAATTGCTTCTCCCGGTATCATTCGCATCCGGATTTTTAAATAATACACCGATTGTCGTGACGTTAACGCCGATTATAAAAGACTGGTGTCAGAAGAACGGCATCTCACCGTCCAAATTTCTGATTCCGTTATCCTATGGCACGATACTCGGAGGCACCATCACTTTAATCGGAACGTCGACCACGCTGATCGTCAACGGACTTCTGATCGAGTCGGGCCTCGAAGGTTTTTCATTCTTTCAGTTATCCGTCGTCGGCATTCCGATCACTATCATTGGTCTGGCCTACATTTTAACGCTGGGCTATCAGCTTTTGCCGAGCAATCTCGGGGCCAAGGAGCAGATTCGTGAAGAAGTGAAGGAATTTCTGGCCGAGGCGGTCATAGAAAAGGATTTTGAATATATCGGGTCGCATATCATCGATGCCACATCGCATTCTTTTAAAAACGTATATATCATTGAAATCATCAGGGGAGAGGAACGGATCTTTCCGGTGACTCCGACGACCATCATCAGGGAAGGGGATCAGCTGCTGTTTTCCGGAACATTGAATACGATCGCCGCGGTGCAAAAGCAAAAGGGTGTAAATGTAAACACCGGGACGGATGCCACTCTGGAGAGTCTCAACTATGACGGCAATCTTCTTGTGGAGGCCGTCGTCTCCCATCAGTCGTCCATGGTATCGAATTCGATGAAATCATCTAAATTCAGATCCAAATACAATGCCGGCGTGATTGCCGTACATCGTAACAATGAACGGATCAAAAGCCGGGTCGGTGACATCATCATGAAACCGGGTGATACGCTGCTGATGCTGTGCGGCAAAGAGTTTCTTGAGCAGCACATGCATTCCTCCGACTTCTATGTGGTGACTTCCGTTGTGCCGCCCGAACCATTGAGACAGAGCAGCGTCAAAGGGTGGTTCGCCATCACATTGCTCCTCGCCATGGTCGGTTCCGTCACTTTCGGACTGCTTTCGATGTTCGAAGCCATGCTGATCGCTGTGATCATACTGCTGGCTTCCAAATCCATCGATGCAGAAGAGGCATTCAGCTATATACAGGTCAACGTCCTCCTGCTGATCGCCAGTGCATTCGGTGTGGGGGCAGCTTTGACCGAATCGGGTCTGGCCCAGCTCATCGCCGAAAATATGGTGGATGTAGCCAGACCGTTCGGCATCATCGGTATCATCGTCATCTTATATATCGTGACGAATATTTTCACTGAATTGATTACCAACAGTGCAGCAGCAGTATTGATGTTTCCGATTGCACTGGAAATCGCCGGGCAGATGAATGCCGATTACATCGGACTCGTCATTTTGATCGCCATCGCCAGTTCGGCAAGTTTCATCACCCCGATCGGCTACCAGACCAACCTGATCGTCTACGGACCCGGCGGGTATAAATTCACGGACTATATAAAAGTGGGGGCGCCGCTGTCATTGATTACGATGATTGCCGCAACTTCCATCATTTATATGGTATGGTTTTAAAACTTAAGCGCTTTTAGGAAAAGGGGAATGCTTTGTTTCTCCTTTTAATAATGAAAAAGGGAGTATCACTCAATGAGATTTGGAATACTTGATCAGATGCCGCAGCCCAGGGGGAAAACGGCGGAGGAGACGGCAGCGCATACGATAGAGATGGCACAGTATGCCGAACACCTGGGGTATGCGAGCTATTGGTTTGCTGAACATCATGCGACCAGGGGCATGGTTTCCAGTTCGCCGGAAATAATGATGGCAGCCGTCGCAGCCAGGACTGAAAAAATCAAAGTGGGCAGCGGCGGCATCCTGCTGCCGCAGTACAGTGCTTATAAAGTCGCGGCGCAAATATCGCAGCTCGAGTCTTTATTCCCGGGAAGGATTGAGGCGGGGGTCGGGCGTTCGACCGGCGGCGGGGATTTTGTCCGGCGGCGACTCGCTGATTTCAAACCCAATCAGATGGGGGACTATCCGGAAAAATTGGAGGATCTGGTTAAATACCTGAACAAGGAAGGGAAAATCAGACCGGCGCCGAGAACGGCGGGGAAACCGGAATTATATGCTCTGGGGCTCGGTGAGAACAGTGCGGAACTCGCAGCGGAGATGGGCATCGGTTATGTCTTCGGCCATTTCATCAAACCGGATCGGGGCGAAGCTTCATTTGAAGCATACCGGCAGAACTTCCGTCCGGGACTGCTCCGTGAACCGCACGCCAAAGCCTGTGTATTCGTCGTATGCGGGAAGGATGATGCACATGCAGAAGAGCTTGCCGCAAGCCAGCACATCTGGCTGCTAAATGTGGAAAAGGGACTGGACAGCCAGGTGCCGGATGTCGGGGAAGCAAAGGAACGCATGGCCTCTTTGAATGAGAAGGAACAGGAGAGCGTCGAACGCAATAAGAGAAGGATGATCATCGGCGGCCCGGAAACGGTTAAGAAGGCGCTTGACCAGTATAGTGAAATCTACCAGTGTGACGACTGGCTGCTTTTGTGCAACCTGCATGACTGGGAAGAGAAGAAGAAGTCATTCGAGCGGGTGATCGATTTATACAGATAGAAACCGGAAGAGATGATTCTGTTGGTGATATGTAAGAGAAAAGCAGACTGATGGGAATTCCCGTCAGTCTGCTTGTTTATCAGAATCCGTATGACGCTTCTTTTTCTTCTCTGATCTTCCGGTAAGTTTCCGAGAGGACAAGTGTATCTTCAGCCAGCCGGTCGATGCGGAAGATGACGTCATCATCGATGATCTCCTTCTTGGCAAAATGCCGTTCTTCTATAAATACATAGGATTGCAGAATCTGAGCCTTCATATAGCCCAGTACCGGCTTCAGCTGGGTTTCCGGAATCAGAAAGTGTTTGGATGATCCTGCTGTGGCAAGCATGCTGACGGTCTTGTCCCTGAATCCGTCCTGCGGAAGCAGATCGAGCACGTTCTTCAGTGTACCGGGTATGGAAGCCTGGAAAATCGGTGTGCCGATGACGATTGCGTCGGCATCCATGATTATTTTAGTGACGTAGCCTGTGTCACCGTCATAATCCAGGAAGTTGCGTCCGTCGCTGAATTGTATATCGTAATCAGCAAGGTCGATCAGCTCCACATTATGATCCGGGTGGTTTTTATTAAAAGCGTTTTTTACATATTCCATTGCAGTCCTCGTTTTGGATCCCACAACCGAACCGGATAAAAGTACAATGTTCATAAAATGATGCCTCCTATTTTCTGGTGTGCTTTTTAACCGCGGGCAATATTTCCGAACCGATGAGGTCTATATTGCGCTTTAATTTATCAAAAGTGACACCGCCGAAATCCATCTGCCCGATATATCTCTGATGGCCGAGTTCTTCATGCTGATAAAGGATCTTCTCTATGATTTCCTGGGGGCTGCCGACATTCATGACATCTTTCGGATGTGCACCCTGAGCGAAGTGCTGCTTGGGATAGCCGCGTCCATTTGTCCGCATCATCCCCTCATTGATATGGGGATAGACTTCCTTTTGTGCCTGCTGTGTTGTTTCGGCAGGGTAGAAGAATCCCGCCGTGGCAACTGGAAGTGCGTCCGGGTCATGTCCATTGTCCCGGGCTGCCTGCCTGTAGACCTCGATTGAATATTTGAATGAAGAGGCCGGGCCGCCGAGTGTCGCGAGGAACATCGGCACCCCTGCGCGTCCGGCTTTCTCGGCACTTGCCGGCGGACCGCCGACAGCTCTCCATATCGGCAGTGACCCATTTTTAGGGCGGGGGAGGATTTCAGCATTGCGAAGCGGCTTTCTGAATTCGCCTTCCCAGTTGACGACTTCGTTTTCATTGATCAGTCTGAGCAGATCAAATTTCTCTTCATACAGGGCCTCGTAATCATGAAGGTCATAGCCGAGCAGTTCAAAGTTGCCCACCCGGGAAGCGCGTCCGGCGATGATTTCCGCCCTGCCGTCTGAAATGAGGTCGATGGTTGCAAAGTCCTCATAGACGCGGACCGGGTCGAGTGTACTGATGATCGTGGAAGAGCTCGCGATTTTTATTTTGCTTGTTGCCTGTGCAATCGCACCGAGGACAACGGAATGCGCCTGCGTTGTGAAAAACTCCTGGTGGCTTTCGCCCACGGTAAAGAGGTCGATGCCGGCCTGCTCGGAAAGTTTGGCGAGTTCGATGATTTCGTTGATTCTCTGCTGGGCAGGAATCCGTTCCTTCGTATACGGATTATGAAGGTGGTCTCCAAGTGTGTAGAGTCCAAACTCCAAACCCTCCTCTTTGTTAATTCTGTATTTTTCCATCTGTATCCTGTCCTTTTATAAAGTAAGTTAATATATCTTCATTATATAGCACATATGTATCCGTTGCATTTGAAAGGCATAGGACAAAAGTATGAATATTATTTCCTATAAAAAATCAGCGTATCCCTCTTGGAGGAATACACTGATTCTGAAAACTTACTGATACGCATTTCTCACTAACTCCCATATGCCTGACTGCTTCAAATATGCTTTGGGCGCCAGGAAGGTCACAGTGACCACTCCGGGGTTCCTGCCGATATCGATGGAACCATTGATTGTTGCACGGTTCATTACTTCCGGCACTGTAATGTTAAACAGTTTGGCCGCCCGTTCCATGCCGTTTTCTGTCGCAGCGTTTAAATCCACTCCTGTCCCGATGAAGGATACGGGATAGCTTTCCTCGATTTCCGGCATATGCCATCTATCCGCAAGCAATTTTGCCTGTTTGATTTCCTTCTCTGTAAATGGCTTGGCCAGCGGCGGAAGATCTTCTGTCAGCGGCAGCAGCACCGGTCCTTCGAGGTCTACATCTTTGAGGACTGTGACCTGAAGATCGGCGATGCCGGCAACATCGGTGGTATGGCCAGCAATTTCACCGTTGCCCTGCATCGCATGCATGTCTCCAAGGTAGACGCCGCCGCCGGGCACTTTTACCGGACAGATTAATGTGGCACCTTCCCGGACCCGGTTTATATCCATATGGCCGTCGGTACGGTCTTCGAGCTGTTCTTCGGTCATGCCGTAATCATGCGGGGCATCGATCAGGAACTGTCCGAAATCCCCGGCATTGTGGGAATCGGGAAAGGCACGGGAGGGTGTTGTCCCCAATTGGCCGAGGAAGGGGATGACCCGCGCCATGGCGCCGACGATATCGTGCGGGGCAAAAGTCACCACCGGATTCTGTATGGAGTTCTCGGGTGTACGCATATATTTTTTGCCTTCACGGGCGATGATTTCCGCATTTTCCTTATTGAGTGTCAGTCCCATCGTCCTCTGTTGATCGAACACCATGGTATACGCATTGGTGAAAGTGAACGGCGTGACGTCCTCACTGCATTCTGCACATCGCACAGCCCCTTGCCCGATGCCTTCCACTCTGGTTTTCGGGTTTTTGGCACCGCAGTTCGGGCAAATCCCGGCAACGAAAGGATCGCCGGTGAATCTGCCTTCCATCGGTTTGTCGTTGCCTGAGGCGGTGGCATCTGAAGTCACCTGTATGGAATTAATGTGGATTGCGATGGCATCACCGGTTTCGGCGCCTTCGACATAAACCGGCTTCGTGACTTCATGTCCGCCTTTAAGTTCAGGGGTGATCATCGGCCCCCAGCAGCCGGGTGCCGTATTCGCTACAATGTGTCCGCCGTCCTGTACAACATAATTCATTTCATCCGCGGGATTCAATATGCCGTTGGTAAACTGGTCTACAAATACCGTGTGTTTCGCTTTGCGACTGGTCATTTAATACCACTCCTCCGGATATATTATTAGTCCTTCCATTTTACCACGATACTCGGGAAAGGGCTTTCATTATGCTGGAGATGAATTCTATGTCAGTATATGAACTATAATGAAAACTAAAATAAAACAGTGGAGTGATGACTTTGGAGACAACAGATATTCTATCCTGGACCTTGCAGTTCGAAACAGACATACCAGACGATGCAGATGAGCTGCTGATTGAAGGGGAGCGGGCAATCAAAGCGTATAAGACACTCAGAGATTCGGCAATATTTACGGATAAACGCCTGATTATCCGTGATTCCCAGGGGCTTACCGGCAAAAAGGTGGAAATGTATTCCCTGCCCTATTCATCGATAGATATGTGGTCGACTGAAAATGCCCGCGGCATGTTCGATATCAATGCTGAAGTGGAATTATGGACGAAAGTGGGGCATTTTAAAATCAATCTGGGCAAGAAAGTGGATGTCCGCAGTTTTGACCGTCTCATTGCACAGGCAGTGCTGGTGTAAACAGTAACCGTCTTCATTACACAATATTTACATTCCCTTAAATGGAAATTCATAAATGATTGTTATATTGAAATCAGCCTCAGATACACCTCCAGTAATCTGAAGGCCAGTACATGAATTGTACTCCCATCCCTCTTGTATGCCTTACAAAAATATTCCTGATTAAATGCACTGTCTCAGGGACGGTGCATTTATTTTTGCATTTTTTAAATAAGTTCTTTCTTATAATGAATACTTATGTAATAATATGCATTATAATAAAATGTATTGAAGGTGCGGAAATGGACAACTTGAATAAAAAACGCTGGGAAATGCCGGATACATATGTCATATTATTTATCGTTCTGCTGGCTGCAGCGATTGCTACATATATTGTTCCTGCGGGGTCTTTCGACAGGGAAGAAGTGGATGGAGTGGAACGTGTGGTGTCAGGCACGTATCAGACAGTGGAAAAGGAACCGGCAGGGGTGATGGATATCTTCCTGGCACTTCAGACAGGGATGGTTGAATCCGCCGGGCTCATCTTCCTCGTGCTTTTCGCCGGTGGTATGTTTGAAGTGGTGGAACGGTCCGGCGCAATCAAAGGCGGTATCATGAGTGCAGTGGATAAAATGCGCGGCAGGGAGTTTATGCTCATCGCCGTCATCTCTGTATTGTTTGCATTGGGCGGTGCAACAGGTGCCGTGGCCAACTCTGTCATTCCGTTTGTGGCGATCGGTGTCATGCTGGCCCGCGCATTGAAAATGGATGCGATTGTGGCGGTGGCGATTACATTCGGCGCAACGTTCATCGGATTCTCGGCAGGATTTTTAAATCCGTATACAGTCGGCGTTGCCCATTCAATCGCTGAACTTCCGCTGTTTTCCGGCATGCTGCTGCGTGTCATTTCTTTCATCATTCTGGTCGGGGTGACGATCTGGTATACATGGGCGTATGCCAAACGTATTTTAAAGGATCCTGAGCGCAGTATCATGGGGATTCTTGAAAGCAACGGGGAAGAGATGGAAACACATGTGCCCTTTACTCTGAGGCACAAATTGATATTATCGTGGGTAGGACTTGCACTGGCGTTCTTCGTCTTCGCCGTGATCCAGTTTCAATGGACGACGGATCATATGGCGGCATTCTTCATTGTCATCGGTCTGGTGTCCGGGATCATTGCAGGGATGAACTACAATGAATTAACCCTCACATTTTTGGAAGGGTGCAAGAATCTGGTGTACGGCGCCCTGATTATCGGTGTGGCCCGTGCCGTACTGGTAATCATGGAGCAGGCAAATATTCTCGATACGCTCGTCAATGCACTTGCCTCCCCTCTGGGAGCATTGACGCCGATCCTTTCTGCGGTGGGAATGTTCATCGCGAATACGGTATTCAACTTCTTTGTGCCTTCAGGCAGCGGGCAGGCGGCAATCATCATGCCGGTGCAGACGCCGCTCGCCGACATGATAGGCATTACAAGGCAGGTGTCTGTCCAGGCCTTCCAGTTCGGTGATGGGTTCTCAAACAGTATTTTTCCGACCTCCGGACCTTTGATGGCGAGTCTGGCGGTGGCGGGAGTGCCATGGATCAAGTGGGCGAAATGGCTGCTGCCGCTTTTCATCATCTGGGCGGTCATTGCGGTGATCATACTTGCTGTCGGGGTCATGATCAATTGGGGGCCATTTTAATATTTCATAAGCCGGGGGGGATTTCTTTCATCCTTCCCGCTTTATTTTTGTCATTGAAAAACTATAGTAAAATTTCTGAAAATATGATAATGTTTTTTAAGATATTATGTTTACATCTTTAGGAGGTTTATTGTGAGCGATTCCAAAGTCAGACAGTCATATGAAAATTTATGGCGTGAGTCCAGAAGAACGAAGTCTTTGCTGAAATTCTTCAGCGTGAACGATTCGAAAAAGCATGCTGAAAAAGGCAGCTATTCAACGGATCCGGAGGAAGGTCCGGAAAAATCCTATAACCGGCTGCAACTGGTCGGATTGTTTTTAGGACCGCTGCTTTTCATTCTAACTTTATTATTCCTGAATACCGAAGGTTTGGACAGTGCCGGCGTTTTTGTCGTCGCATCCACATTATGGATTGCATCATGGTGGATTACGGAAGCGATTCCGATTCCGGCAACGTCACTCATGCCTCTGTTCCTTTTTCCGCTGGGGGGCGTCATGGACAGCGGCACGACGACCAGTGCATATGGTAATGACATCATCTTCCTGTTCCTAGGCGGATTTTTAATTGCACTGGCGATGGAAAGATGGAATTTACATACGCGTATCGCACTGTCAATCATCAGTGCGATCGGAACGACAACCGCTACAATCCTCCTGGGATTCATGATTGCGACAGGGCTCCTGTCCATGTTCGTGAGTAACACGGCGGCGGTAATGATCATGATCCCGATCGGGATGGCGATCATCAATGAAGCCAACGCGCTGACAGAGCCGGGACTTGAATCTGATCTGAAACTGTTTGAGAAATCGCTGGTATTGGGCATCGGATATGCCGGTACCATCGGCGGACTGGGCACACTGATCGGCACACCGCCGCTCATCATCATGGCGGGCCAGCTCAAGGAGATTTTTGATGTCGACCTGAGTTTCGCGCAGTGGATGCTTTTCGGGGTGCCGATTGTTGTGCTGTTCCTCGGTATCGCATGGACTTATATGAACTATTTCGCATTCAGGCACAATATGAAACAATTGCCCGGCGGCCGCAAAATCATTTCGAGCGAACTCGAAAAACTCGGTAAAATCTCAAGAGAAGAAATACTCGTACTCATTGTCTTTCTCTTTGCAGCATTTATGTGGATTACACGCGGGTTCATCTGGGAGAACATCGAAATCACTTCCATGCTGACAGATGGCTCGATTGCGATGCTGGCGGCAGTGATTTTATTCCTGCTGCCGACAAAAAGAGGATCCAAACGTATACTCGACTGGTCCGTCGCAAGAGAACTGCCCTGGGGCGTGCTGCTGCTGTTCGGCGGGGGCCTCGCATTGGCTGCGGCAATCGTAGAAACGGGCGTAGACCAGTGGCTCGGTGAACTGCTGACACAAGTGGAAGGGGTCCACATTGTAATCATCATCACGATCGTGGCACTGGCTATCCTCTTCCTCACAGAGATTACATCCAACACAGCCACGGCCACGATGATCATTCCGGTATTGGCAGGTCTTGCGATTGCGCTTGAAGTGCATCCATTGACATTGATGGTGCCTGCGGCAATGGCGGCAAACTGCGCATTCATGCTGCCGGTCGGGACACCCCCGAACGCCATCGTTTTCGGTACGAATAAAATATCCATCCAGGAGATGGCAAAAACAGGGTTTGCCTTAAATATAATCGCAGTCATATTGATTGTGGCATTCGTTTATCTGTTGATGCCGGTGATCTTCGGTATAGAGCTGCTGAATTACAGCGGTTAGGATGAATATAAAACGGACGCATTACTCAATAAGGGTAATGCGTCCGTTTTTTGCCGGGCGCTGTTTTCCATACGGGGCCGGCATGGACTGCAAATATTTGTGGCAAATAAAAACCAGGACCTGTAATGAAGAATTCCTCATTAAGCCCCGGCATTCTCAATTATTGAACATCTTCGAAATCACTCAGCGGGACGACGTAGACATAACTGTCGCGGCTGCCCACAAATAATGTGTCATTGGCAATCACCGGTCCGGCGGGTGAAAGTGTGCCGCCGAGTTCCTTTTCTTTCACCTTTTCTCCGCGCTCTATATCAATACCGGTGACAACGCCTTCTTCATTTGCGAAATAGACGATGCCGTCCTGGGCGACAGGCGGTGCTTTGGCTGCAGTGCCTTTAACCGCCCATAACTGTTCGCCCGTCTTTAAATCATAGGCATAGTAGGTTTCAGTTTTTGGACTGGCGACAAATACTTTGCCATCATGGATCATCGGCGCCCCTGATTTATTATTCTCTACAGGTTTCCCGGTGCCCCAGTTATCTTTCCATACAATTTCCCCGGTCTCGGTATCCATTGCATATATTTCATGTTCTGATTCCCCGTCTTCATTGTAGACCAGAGCAGTGGTAAGGATGATGCCATCCGCAGCCGCCGGCGGGACATCATCAAGACCCATGGCCACATCAGGAAATTCCTTTTTCCATTTAATATCATCTTCCTGGAGGTCATAGGCATAAAAAGTCTGCGGGTCCGGCCGGCCGCCCCCGACATACAATGTATCTTCATATATACTCGGCGATGACATGGTGACTACAGAACCGAGGTCATATTTATGCTCGGGTGTCCCTTCATCCAGTGTCAATTTATAAAGGTGCCGTCCGCCTGTTGCAGCGTAAAGGTGATCACCATATATCGCAGGCGTCGGCATGACTGCGCCTTCAGTATTGAATTCCCAGACTGTTTCTCCGGTTTCGGCATCGAGCGCCATAACACCACTCTCTCCCGTCCCTCTTGTGCCGTCTTCATTAAAATCCCTGTTGCCGTATCCGACATACACTTTCCCTTCATGGTAGATGGCTTCAGAATGTATCCAGTTTGGTGCATGCGTTTCCCAGATCTTACTGCCGTCCTCTAAATCGAATGCCATGATTTCACCGGAGTCATGATTTCCGATGAAGACTTTGCCGTCCGCCACGACCGGTGTCGCCCGGACTTCCTCTTCAGTTGCGAGTCTCATATGCTCCAGAGGTTCATGACCGGAGTCGATCACCGCATTTTTATCCGGACCCATCCTGTACTGGGTCCATTCTTCTGCGCCGAATATTTCCATGCTCTTATCACCGGCTGAGCTGTTTTCATCGCTGCCGTCACTTGAACAGGCGCTTAAAACAGCCAGAGACAGTATGATTATGTAGCCCAAACTTCTTTTAAGCATTTCATCCCCTCCATCTACTCTTTAGGAATATTTTACCCGATTATCAGCTTAGAATGCAGTTTTACGTTGCATTCTCCTTCTGGTACGATATAATCTATGGAATAAAACAAACATAACAGGGGAGTCCTTTTTAATTATGGTACAAAGTAATACAGCTTTAGAACGCACGGAACTTGAAAACACCATGTCCAAACGGTTCATCTGGGCCATTGCGTATGGTTCGAGCATCGGCTGGGGGGCGTTTATCCTGCCGGGCGACTGGCTGATTTCATCCGGTACGCTGGGTTCCACTCTGGGCATTACAATCGGCGGGCTTTTAATGCTGATTATTGCCGTGGCATACGGGGCACTGACAACTGAATTTCCGGTATCAGGAGGAGAATTCGCATTCAGTTACGCAGGGTTCGGCAGAAATATCAGCTTTATCGCTTCATGGTTTCTGGCACTGGGTTACATATGTGTCGTTGCGCTTAACGCCAGTGCGTTCAGTTTGCTGTTTAAGTTCATACTTCCCGATTTTCTTGAAGTAGGATACATGTACACGATTGCAGGATGGGACGTATATATTATGGAAGTTCTGCTCACTTCACTGGTTTTGGTGCTTTTTGCCTATATCAGTATTAAGGGCAGCGGGCTTTCCGGGAACATACAGTTTATCTTCTGTCTGTTCATGGCGGCAGTTGTAGCCACTCTGTTTGTAAGGTCATTTTTCGCGGGGGAATTCTCTTTTGAGAATGCGCAGCCTTTATTCAACAACGAAAACGGTATATGGACATCCATCATCCTGATCGTTGCGATCGCGCCATGGATGTATGTCGGATTTGATAATATTCCGCAGGCGGCGGAAGAATTCAAATTCAGTCCGGATAAGACATTCAAACTGATCGTTTTTGGAATCATCGCGTCCGTCATCACCTACGTCCTGATGATTCTGGTCACATCATGGATCTATCCGGATCAGGAAGCAATCGGCGGGGCACTGTGGATAACAGGCTCTGTCGTCCAGTCCTCAATGGGCGTCTTTGGCATGACGCTGCTGGCGCTTGCGATATCATTCGGTATTTTTACGGGACTCAATGGCTTCTTCATGTCGTCATCCAGACTGCTCTTTGCACTCGGCCGTGCGAATTTCATTCCACCGGTTTTTGCCAGGCTGCATAAGACGAATAAAACGCCGTATGTTGCGGTGCTTTTCGTAATGACGGTCTGTCTTGGGGCGCCATGGCTCGGAAGAACGGCACTCAGCTGGATTGTTGATATGTCCTCGACAGGCGTATCTGTCGCATTCCTGGTGACAAGTCTTGTTTCCGTGAAATTCTTCAGAAAGAAGGAGAACTACAATCTGACGTATGTCATCTTCGGAGGGCTCGGCACAATCATATCACTCACATTCCTTATACTGCTGCTGTATCCAAATTCACCGGCATCACTTTCAGCCCCATCCTATATCGCACTCGCTGCATGGGTAGTGCTCGGTGCAGTATTCTTCATGTTCCAGTACAAGAAGCTGAACAGCATGACTAAAGAGGAACTGGATTACCTGATTTTAAAAAAAGAGAATGGCTAGACAGAAGGCAAAGACAGCACCCGGATCAAAAAACCGGGTGCTGTCTTTTTACTGGCTGTAATTCTCCTGTATTTTCAGCAATATATTTTGTAAATATTACAGTTGTGTTACAATAGACCCTGATGTTTCGATTACCGTGACAATTTTCAATTAGGGAGACGAAAAAAGTGAAAGCGAAATTTTTGATATTCGCATCGATTTTTCTTTGCGGCTGCGGCCAGGATGCGACACAGAGTATAGAGCGGGATGACTTTCAGGCAAAGCCGCCTCAGCTTATTACGATCAATCACTATAGTTTGCCTCTCGATGACGCGGATAATCGGGAAGTGGCTGCGGGGCAGACCGCCGAGGCAGATGGAGACGTTGAATATTCCTATTCCGATCGTAATCCGGATAAGAAGGTGGCTGCCAGCAAAACAATGCATTCATACACAAATGAGGAAGCAACGGGAATAGAGAAGGTAACAGGCAAGGCAAATAGTATACATGCGAATATATCCGAAGTCTGGAATAAGGAATTCGTTCCGATGTACCGCCAATATTCATTGCATGGTATCGAAAATGCGAAGGTGGCGGAAGAACTCGAAATTCTGCATGCGGCCTACAGGGGGCTCGAGCAGGAAGTTCAAAGCATAAAACCGCCGGATTTCCTGACTTCGGAACATGCGGCAGAGATAGAAGAGATGAAATCGGATTTATCACTGGCGATTTCAAACAGGGCACTCGCTCTGATAGAATTTAAATTAATGAATGAGGCAGAGGGAGACAACATGCACCCGGAACTCCTCGATATCCATATGAAAAACAGCCGTCAATATTTGAACAGTGCAGAAGCGCATATGGAAACACTCGCTGAACTGGATGCAGAGGATTACTCCGCAGAAGACAGCGGACTGATCACGACAAATAAATGATGGACTTTAGAATCTCCTTAGCGGAGCGCTTGCAGTGGCCGGAAGGCTGCTGTTTTTTTATGCATTTTTTACAATAGAAAACCCGGGCTCTGTTGAGTCCGGGTAGGGATCAGTGTAATCATATATTATTTGTTTTCTTCGTTATGCCCGCTTTGTCCGTCTTTTCCTCCGCCCGTATATTTATTTATGAGGCTGTTGCCTTTCTCTTTGGCGCTGTTCCATTTTTGGTTGTCACCCAGATGTTTGTCACCGTATTCTTTTGCAGTGGCCCAGCCCTTGGATATATCTTCCTTGCTCGTGTTGTTTTTAATGCTGGTCACCGTATCTTTCACCTTGTCGAATAATCCTTTTTTGCCTGCTGCCATAATAAAATATCTCCTTTAAGTCATAATTATTCATAGTAACATAGATGATGAGGCAGACGATAATAACATGGATGCGGGACGCCTGGTGTCCATACGAAAAATTTCCCGCAATAAAAACCCGGGCTCTATTGAGTCCGGGCATGGGGTAGTGTAATCAATGAATATTATTTGTTTTCGTCCTGATTTCCTTCATTTCCGCCGCCGAACTTATCAACGGCACTGTCGCCTTTTTCTTTGGCGCTGTTCCATTTTTCATTGTCCTCAAAATGTTTGTCACCTTGTTCTTTAGCGCTGTCCCATCCTTGGGAAACATCTTCCTTGCTCGTGTTGTCTTTGAGATCTTTCACTTTGTCCTTGGCTTTGTCTAAGAAACCTTTTTTCTCTTCTGCCATGATTAAACATCTCCTTTGTAAGTGATAGTTACTGTTTACCCTATATATACAAGTGGTTAAACATTTTTTTTAACATGAAATATTTAATGGTTGGAGCCATTACCCGGCTCTACTTGTATTGATTGAACTGGTTATCCCCTTTTTCCTGCTCTACCTGGTCTTCTGCAGCATTGACTTTACCCTGTGTTTCTTCCTGCTTGGCCTGCACTTTGGATTTGTCATCTTTAAATTTTCCCTGATTAATCTGGGCTTTCTCTTTCATCTGCTCTTTTTGGCGCTTTCCCTCTTCTGCTTTCTGCTCTGCTTCTTCCTTCATCTGTTCCTGCTGGTCTTTTTGTTCATCTGCCATGATCAAACACTCCTTTGTACCGCAATATAATCTGTATTGTCATCTAATTTTGCTGTTAAACAGTATAAGCACCAGCCAACGGATTGGAGGTGCTTATTTTATTGAATTATTTATCATTGAACATGTCTTTGCCTTTTTCCTTAACATCATTCGCAGCATCTTTTACTTTGCCTTCTGTCTCCTGACGTTTACCTTCGTTCTTAGTCTTTTCGTCATTTACAGCATCACCTGCAGCTTTTTTTGCTTTTCCCATCAATTCATCTTTTTTACCGTTCTCTTCTCCCATGAAGTGTTCACCTCTTTCTGAATTTTAACCGGATTAAATCCCACTGTATATTCTGTTCAGCGGACCGGTTATCATGCAATACACTTTTCAGGGCCGTTTGAATCGGCGCCTTATTCATACAATACCCGCCCGATTTTTGCATGAAACATCCGCCCGGAGGGTAGAGTCTGTTTAAAGAAGAGGTGAGGGTATGTATTTCATTAATGGAAAGTTCAATCAGACATTCAGAGATTACGATGTATATAAGAAATTGGGCATTGTAAGTGTCACAGGAAAAAGTAACGAGAGTGCGATCGGCGCAATAGACATCGGTGATGTATTCGCCTTGTATTCGACACGCTACGGGTACCTGGGGGTCGGAAAAGTAGTGGAAGCCGCGAAGCCCTTTGAAGAGATTGAAATGCATCAGGGCGGACTGTTGATCGATCATGAGGATTATCCCTTCAAGGAAATCAGGCGGATCAATCCGCATTTTGGCAAAGAGGAATATGCACTCAGAGTCGAGTGGCTGGCACTGGTACCCGAGCTTGAAGACGGCATCGTCGATGATGATCTGTTTGTGGGAAGAAGACCCGTGGAACTTCTGGAGGATGTACGGACTAAAAAGTGGCTGATGGAAAATTTCGATTTAAACATCCGGATATAAAAAATGACCCGGTAACCGGGTCACTGCTATTATGAGGCTTTCTGTTCAAGGACTGTTTCGCCTTTTTGGGTAAGCTGTATATCACTGTAGTAGAAGTCATACGTGAATGGCGTCAAAATGAGCAGTCCCTTTTGTTCCATCAGCTTCATATGAAAGTCCACTGTTCTGATATCGTATTCGGGCATGCTTGTATTTGGATAGTCAAACACATCATGTTTGACGTTATATAAGATCTTATATTCGAGACTGTTATCGTATGAAAAATGCATTATTATCACTCCTGACATTCAATTATAAGAACGTCTGTTCGATTTGTCAAATTCATTTACATGTATTTTTTATATAAATCAAGGGGGGGATTATGTTTAAGCAGGGACTCTATGTGGAAAAGATACTATGTAATCAAAAAGTAAATTTCTAAAAGGAGAGATGTTTTGTGGCGAAAAAAGTAGCCGTACTCATGACTGATATGGTAGAAGACGTAGAATATACAAGCCCCGTAGAGGCACTGGAAGCCGAAGGACATGAAGTTGAAGTGATTTCAAAAGAATCCGGTGAAATCGAAGGGAAGCAGGGCGGCAAGTTTAAAGCCGACAAATCGATTTCGGAAGTGAATGCTGATGAATATGATGCACTGTTCATCCCGGGCGGATTTTCACCGGACCTATTGCGTGCAGATAAAGAAGGACGCTTTGGTAAATTCGCAACGCACTTCCTTCAGAATGATAAACCGACATTCGCAATCTGTCACGGACCGCAGGTGTTGATCGATACAGATTTACTGAAGGACCGTAACGTCACTTCCTTCATCTCTGTAAGAAAAGACCTTGAAAACGCAGGTGCGAAAGTGCAGGATGCATCTGTAGTAGTCTGCAGCAACCTGGTGACAAGCCGTTCACCTGACGACTTGCAGGACTTCAATAATGAAATCAAAAAACAGCTTGCCTAAAAGTTAGATAAAAAGAATTTTGAACGAACGAAAGGCCGAACCGGATTCAATTCCGGTTCGGCCTTTATTTTAATGCTGATTACTCGACAGTAACTGTCCTTGCTTTGGCGTGCGAGTCACCGAAATGGTCGAACACCGCATAGGCGATGGTGTATTCGCCGGGCGTCTCCGTATCGACGTCACCTGAGATGTAAACGCGGTTAGTTATATCACTGCCGTCGACATCGATGATCTGCACATCTTTTTTCGGGTCGAATTCATCGCCCTGCTGGATGGTGACGTCATCGAGTCCGATAAACGTGATATCTGTAGAACTCTCCGAATCGGAATCGGAGGATTTCTCCTTTGAAAGCTGTGCTTCAGTTGGCGGTATCATCGGTACCGGATCAGTGGGAGCATTTGACACCTGGATTTTACGGTTGTATTCGTACCAGTTGCCGTTTGAGTTTTCCACTCTGTAGGACACCGTGTAGTTTCCGGCCTTATCCGTATTGACATTATTGCTGGTCACTTCGATGTTATCTGTAATGTTGCCGTCTGCGCTGTCTATTGCATAGACACCGGCCAGCGGGTCAAAACTATCGCCGACCTTCACATTATAGGCTTCCGTCCCTTTCAACGCTGGGACGCTGCCGCTGTGTGCGGCGATTTCCTCTTCCATCGTCGGCCCTTCATAATCTGCATATTTCGAATCTGAACCCTCTTCTGAGCCGGAGATTTCTTCAGTTTCGATGCTCGAATTGATGAAGTCACCGGTAATCGGTGCCGCCGGCAGGAGGCCTGCCATAATTTTAATGATCGTACTTGAATTCATCTTTGTCACCTCGGAACCCCATTTGGAATAATATCTTCTAATGTATAGTTATCAAGCACTTCAAGATAAGCCTTCAGTGCATCATTCAACACAAATCGCAGACTGCATACCGGTGTCAGTACACACTGGTTATTTTCGGCATTGAAGCATTCGGCCATATGGAAATTATCTTCCGTACTGCGGACGACTGCGCCGATATTCAGTGCTTCCGGTTTATAGTTTAGCATAATCCCGCCACCCCGGCCACGCACAGTTTTAACATATTCGAGCTTTGCGAGATGGTGGACGACTTTGGTCAGATGGTTTTTTGATATATTGTAAAATCCGGCAATCTCATCTATTTGAACTTTTTCGCCTTCGTTCTGCATGCCCAGATACATGAGCACACGGAGCGAGTAATCTGTATATAATGTAAGCCTCATCCTGATCCTCTCCCTTCAGAAATTATACACGCATTTACGCTTTTAATAAATCTCTTTGACTTATGAAAGCGATTTTGTGAACGATATGTGAAAACTTTAACATGGGTCTTGAAAAAATAATCGCATCCCTTTACAATAAAGATGTATTAAAAATATATCTTTTATAAAAAAGGGGCTTGAACAGATGATTGCTGAAGCTAAAAAACAAATTATTAAAGACACAGTACCTGTACTTGAAGAACATGGAACTGAAATTACAACGGTATTTTACAAAAGAATGTTTGAAGCACACCCTGAATTGCTGAATATTTTCAATAAGACGAACCAGAAAGTGGGCGACCAGCCTAAGGCGCTGGCGATGACAGTACTTGCTGCAGCGAGACACATCGAAGATATCGAAACGATTGTGCCGGCAGTGATGGGCATTGCACATAAACACCGTGCACTTGAAATCAGACCTGAACATTATCCGATCGTCGGCAAATATCTGCTTGAAGGCATTAAAGAAGTGCTTGGAGATGCGGCGACACCGGAAATCATCGATGCATGGGGCGAATACTACGGCAAGATTGCCGATGTATTCATCGGTATCGAAAAGGAAATGTATGAAGCTGCAGCATGGGAAGGCTTCAAACCCTTCGTCGTCAAGAAGAAAGAAAACGTTACACCGGATATCGTCAGATTCACAGTGGACTCCGATGATGTTGCTAAATCATTCACTGCAGGCCAGTACATTACAGTCAAAGTGAATCCTGAAGGGTACGGAAATACAGCACTCCGTCATTATTCCATCTGCTCCATGGATACTTCAGAAGGCATCAAATTTGCAGTTAAGCGTGAAGCGATCAAAGATAAAGAAGGCGTTGTTTCCAACTATATGCATGACAGCATTGAAGAAGGCGATGCGCTCTTCCTGTCTGCACCCGCAGGGGACTTCAAAGTCGAGGAAGATCACGATAAACTGCTCTTCATCGCAGGCGGCGTCGGCGCGACACCGGTTATGGCGATGGCTGAGGATACAGTGGCCAAAGGCAAGGATGTCAAATATGTATACAGCTGCATCAATAAAGACCACCAGCCGTTCAAAGATCAGATGGCTGCAATCGAGGCAAAAGGTGCAGATCTTAAAATAAAATTCAGTGAAACTGAAGGCTTCCTGAGCAAAGAAGACTTCGTGGGCAGTGAGGACCGCGAAATCTATATATGCGGATCCATGGGCTTCATGGGCACAATGATGAAGGAACTCAAAGAAAGGGGCATTGAAGAAAGCCGCATCCACTTTGAGCCGTTTGGTCCGAAAATGAGCCTTGGTGCCTAAAATTTAATATGACCCCTCTTGGAACGTTCACCGCATGGCGCGGTGGGCGTTTTTTTATATTTGTCTGGATATGGCAGGGCGAAGGTTTTATTTCTTAAAAAGTTTATAGTATGTTTATATGAAAGTGGTAGAGTTTTGTGCAGAGGAGTTGGAGCCGATGGATAAAGTGATGGTGGTCGAGGATGATGTAAACATCCGCAACCTGATCGTCCTTTACTTGAAGAAGAATGGATATGAAGTGTCTGATTTTGAAGAGGCCGGATCGGCGCTTGGATATTTGGAGGATGAAGAGGTGGATCTGGCTGTGGTGGATGTGATGATGCCTGGCATGGACGGATTTGAGCTGACTGAAGTTCTGTCGGCTGATCTGGAAATTCCGGTGATTCTGCTGACGGCCAAAGGGCAGCTGGATGATAAGGAACAGGGATTCCTGGCGGGGGCGGCGGATTATATCGTGAAGCCGTTTGAACCGAAGGAGCTGCTGTTCAGAATCCGGGCGGTGCTGAAGCGTTCGAACCGTGGACTGGATGCAAAGCTGTCGTTCGGCGGTGTGACGGTTGACCGGGAACATTATGAAATTGAAGTGGACGGCCGGACACATATGCTGCCGGTCAAGGAGCTTGAAATGCTTGCGTGTCTCCTCGAGCGGCCTGAAAAAGTCGTGACCCGGGAACATATCGTCGAGAGTGTGTGGGGTGACCTGGAGACGAGTACGTTCACGATCAATACGCACATGAACCGCCTGCGCCAGAAGCTTGAAAAGTATGGTGCGGCTATCCGGGTGCTTACAGTGCGCGGTGTCGGCTACCGGCTGGAACGGCTTGGACCGGAGACATGATGAATACTTTATATAAACGATTTATTGCGGTGCTCCTGGTCGTTGTTACCGTCAGCGTGGTTGTTTCACTGCTCGCGTCCAACGTGCTGTACGCTTTCTATTCGAAGCCGAAGATGAATGAAGAACTGTTTGAAACCGCCGGGAGCCTGAAGGAAGTGCTGGAAGAGAATGGAGCCGGTGAAGCAGGGCTATCTGCAGCGATGGAGATGCTGAACGCCCTGGATTATCAGGTTGTGCTTGTGAGTGGTGGAGAAAGTGCAGCCGGGGAGGATGTCGGCGGCAGTTCATCCGGCGGGGAAGTGACGCTTACGGAAGGGCCGTTCAATGGTGGATTGACGGCACAATTTGCAGGGGCCGATTTTGACCGGACGAATATCAGTCTTTCTACTTTAAATGAAGTGTTGTCCGGCGGTGTATATCAGGGCGAAGAAGCGAATATGGCCAACTGGTTCATGATGGGGCACTTTATGAATGATGTGCGTAATACCGTCGGCGTGCCTGTGGAACTGGACGGGGAGCGCCAGGCGCTGTTCATCAAGCAGGACAGCAGTCTGATGTTCAGTGAATTTCATATTATCCTGCTCGTATTCTTCGTGACGGCGGTGCTGGTGAGTGTGTTATTCATCATACTGATGAGCCGCCGGCTGACAAACCCGCTGGGCAGGCTGCGCACGGCTGCCAATGAAATCAGGCAGGAGAATTTTGAGTATGATATTTCGCCTCAAACATACAGTAAGGATGAAATCGGACAGCTTGCGGTGAGCCTGGATGCAATGAAGGGCCAGCTGAAGGAGAACCACCGTATGCGGCAGAAATTCATCAGCGATGTGACGCACGATTTCCAGTCACCGCTGCTCAATATCCAAGGGTATGCGAAGCTGCTCGAGGATGGTGAAGTACGAGGTGAAGATGCGCGGGAAGCTGCCTCGGTCGTGCATTCGGAAGCGAAGCGGCTGTCGTCATTGGCGCGGCAGCTGATGCTGCTCAACAAATTCGACCATCAATCGTATGAAGTGAAGAAATCCTCGGTGCAGCTGGATGAACAGATCCGTGAAGTGGTCCGTGTATTCAGATGGCGGCTGGATGAATCCGGTATTGATCTATCCTATACCCTGGATGATGTTGAGATTGATTCGGATCGTGACCTGCTGTGGAATATATGGGATAATCTTATTTCAAATGCAGTGAAATATTCATCCGACGGGGATGAAATCGCCGTAAGTCTTGAAGATAAAGGTGCACACGTGGAAGTCTGCGTACAGGACACGGGCGCCGGTATCCGTGAAGAAGAACTGGACATGATTTTCGATCGCTTCTATCGTGTCGATGAAGCCCGTTCCAGCGAAGGTTCCGGCCTCGGCCTTGCGATTGTCCGGGAAACAGTGGATATGCTCGGCGGGACGATCGACGTTGAAAGTGCGTTTGGCGAAGGCACAAAATTCATCGTCAGACTGGAGAAGTGATATTAATCAGAGGTGTTTTTCCTGCAGGATGACGTTTTACCGCAGGCGGGAATTTTATTATAAAAAATGGAGGAATTATGAAAAATGGAAAGAAAATGGGGAATTAATTTAATTAGAATTGCATCACTGTTCGGATTTCTCGGTGTGTTTATCGGCTCGCAGATGGCGGGGGAGACGGATTACGCGATGCGTCCAATTCATACGCATATTCTTTTGGTGGGCTGGATGTCGATGTTTGCCTGGGGGATTTTTTACAGCGTCTATACAGTGACGAAACCGGTACTTGTGCATATCCAGTGTGTGCTGGGCGTACTGGGTGCGATATTGCTGACGAGCGGAATGTACTTCTATATGCTGAATCCTTTCGGATTCAATGAAACATTTACAATGGTTTATTTCATCATCGGCGGCAGCATCACACTGCTTGCGTTTCTGATGTTCGTTGTTGTGACGTTCTTTGTCGAACAGAAGAAATAATGCATCTCTCCCACTTTCTATATGAAAAGTGGGTTTTTTTGGTTAAGATGGGGAATAGTTAAAAGAAGAATTGGCAGTTTTAAAAGGAGAGTGGCGCCGTCTTGGCTTATATTATTTTAATCATTGGATTTGTACTGCTTATAAAAGGTGCGGATTATTTTGTGGAAGGTGCCTCCAACATCGCAGTGAAACTGAATGTGTCCCCGTTGCTTGTCGGGCTCACAATTGTTGCTTTTGGTACGAGTTCACCGGAGGCAACAGTCAGTATTTTAGCGGCACTCGATGACAGCGCCGGAATGGTGCTCGGAAATGTTATCGGCAGCAATATTTTTAACATTACAGTTGCTCTTGGCGTTACAGCGATGATAGCACCGCTCACTGTGCAAAGTGAGACGATCAGGAAAGAAATTCCGTTTTCACTGCTGGCGGGCGTTGTGCTTTTGGTCCTGATGGCGGATGTGGCGCTGGAAGGCGCCGCAGAGAACGTTGTTACACGCGGTGACGGTCTGATTATATTGTTATTCTTCGCAGTATTTTTATATTATGTCTTTGAAATGGCGCTGAAGAACAGAACGCAGGCGGACAGCAGTGTGGATGCTGATGTAGGATCACCTTGGTTGAAGAATATCCTGCTTACGATCGGCGGATTGGCCGCAATCATTTTCGGCGGCAGACTTGTCGTGAACAGCGCTACAGAAATCGCGCTTGCACTTGGAATGAGCGAGACGCTTGTCGGCTTGACGATTGTGGCAATCGGTACGTCATTGCCGGAACTGATCACATCTGTCACTGCTGCGATTAAAAAGAAAGGCGATATCGCCATCGGGAATGCGGTCGGCAGCAGTATATTCAACATATTCTTCGTGGCGGGCAGTGCCGCAACCGTGGCACCGCTTGCGCTGGATGCGAAGATTTTCACGGATACATGGATTTTGATTATATTGACGATACTGCTGTTGATTTTCTCCAGAACGAGATACACAATCGGACGCGCTGAAGGGTTTGTGCTCGTGCTTGCATATGCCGTATACCTTGTTTACATCATTATGAGGAACTGATCGTTATGAAGAGACTAACGGATTCAGTAACTTTATTTTCCTGAATTAAATAAATTATTTGGATTTTTAAAAGATCAAATCGCCCCTTTTCTCATATATAGAGAAAAGGGGTTTTTATTTGAAGGAGGAGAATTTGTGAGGAAAAAGACGCGGGAGCATCAATGGCTGGAACTGATGGATGCACGTCCTGCGCCGGACGGACAGGGCGCGGATCATTCGTGAGTATGGTGTCATTATGTACCATAAGGAGTTGAAGCTGCAGGAGGTATATGGTTTATGAGGGACGTTTTAGATGACCGTCGGATGCCTCCCGGCCCACTGAAAAAAGCCACACTCTCATCAAAAAGGGTGTGGCTTCAATCAAAAGAGGTTATTCGATGCCGTTATGCCATTTTGCTGCAAGCAAAGTGTTGTTCAATACCATTGTGATTGTCAACGGACCGACACCGCCGGGAACGGGCGTGATCCAGCTTGCTTTTTCTTTGGCGGCGTCGAAATCTACATCGCCACTGAGTTTACCGTCGACCATTGTGTTGCCGACATCGATGACCACCGCACCGTCTTTAAGGTGTTCGGCTTTGATCAGCCCCGGGGAGCCGACGGCACTGATAATCACATCATATGCACTCAATTTTCCGACCATATCTTTTGTGCGAGAGTGCATTAATGTGACCGTTGCATTCTGATCGGTCAGCAATTTAGCGACCGGCTGGCCGACGATGTGGGACCGTCCGATTACGGCAACATCCTTGCCTTCAAGGGAACCGGTATGTTTTAACAGTTCCATGATTCCAAGCGGCGTACATGGGACGAATGTTCTCTGCCCGGTGTACAAGCGTCCGATATTTACCGGGCTGAAACCGTCCACATCTTTATGGGGAGCGATGGCTTCCAGCACTTTATCTTCACTGACCTGCTCAGGCAGAGGCACCTGTACCAGAATCCCGTTGACATTATCATCATTGTTCAGGCGGTCCAGCACTTCCAGCACTTCCGCTTCAGTGACATCTTCCCCAAGGTGGACGATATCTGAAGTCATCCCGATTTTTTCGGCCGCCTTATTTTTGGATCGCACGTAACTGAGTGAAGCCCCGTCATTGCCGGCGATGACTACTGTCAGATTTGGAGTGATCCCGTTTTCTTTCAGTTTTTCAACTTCTGATGCCAGTCCGGCACGGTAATCTTTGGCGATTTCCCGCCCGTTTAGTAATTCTGCTGTCATTTCCATTCTCCTATCCTAATAATTTGATTATCTCCATTATCCATAACTTCCCTGAAAATTTCCACAGTGAACAGAAAGTTCGTATCCAATCAGCCATACTAATATGAGGCCATACAAAGAATCACTTAAAAAAACATATTACACTATATCTATCAAAATATATATAGAAACCGAACTTAACCCCTTTAAAACATCATCCCACGTTCGTAAACACAAACAATTAAAAGATATTTATTTAAAATGTTCGTTTTTAAGTTGAATAAACGTCCCTTAATTGTTAAACTAAGCATGAGAAATGTAACATACAAATTTCAAAGCGAGGTTATCCTATTATGACTGTTGGAGTAATCATGGGCAGTTCTTCCGACTGGCCGACGATGAAGCATGCGTGCGAGATACTGGATCAACTGGGTGTGCCCTATGAAAAGAAAGTGGTAAGCGCCCATCGTACGCCTGAAATGATGGTGGAATATGCAAAACGTGCCAAAGATAACGGTATCGACGTCATCATTGCAGGCGCCGGCGGCGCGGCGCATTTGCCGGGCATGGTCGCATCCCTTTCGAATGTCCCTGTCATCGGCGTACCGATTGAGTCGAAAGCACTGCAGGGCATGGATTCTTTATTATCCATCGTACAGATGCCCGGAGGCATTCCGGTCGCAACGACTGCGATTGGCGCATCGGGAAGCAAAAATGCAGGTATTCTGGCAGCAAGAATGCTCGCCATCAGTTCACCGGAACTTTATGAAACACTGAATGACTACACGAAATCACTCGAAGATAAAGTGGAGGAGATGCAGAATGACCTCAGTTAAACTGGGACCGGGCGCAACGGTCGGAATCATCGGGGGCGGACAGCTCGGTAAGATGATGGCGCAGTCCGCACTCAGGATGGGCTATAAAGTGGCGGTGCTCGATCCATCCGCTGATGCACCGGCAAGTGCCACGGGCCACACGTTCATCCATGCAGACTTCAGCGACATGGATGCTCTGAAATCGCTGTGCGAAATGTCGGATGTCATCACGTATGAATTTGAAAATATCAATGCGGAAATTCTGCATACATTAGTCGGCGACTATTATGTGCCGCAGGGCGCAGAAACTGTGCTGACACTGCAGAACCGCGAAACTGAAAAACAGGCGGTTAAAAACTCCGGAGCCGCAATCGTCCCTTACGAAAAAGTGGAATCGCTCGATGCCATCCGTGCATTCATAGAGGAATACAGCACGCCGGTCATCGTCAAAACGGCGACAGGCGGCTATGACGGAAAAGGGCAGTATCTGATCGAATCCGAATCAGAGCTTGACTCAGTTGAGATCCCGTTTGAGAAATCGGACTTTGTTGTTGAAAAATATATAGAGCTGGAAAGGGAAGTATCCCTGACCGTTGCGAGAAGTGTGGGCGGACAGGTCGTATATTTCCCGCTTCAGGAGAATCTCCATAAGGACCAGATCCTCTACCGCACAATCGTCCCGTCCCGTGTGGATTACACGGCGCAGGCACAGAAAGAAACCGAAAAAATTATGGAGGCACTGCATTTTGTCGGTGCGTTCACCGTTGAATTCTTCGTCGCGAAAGACGGCAGCCTGTATGTAAATGAAATTGCACCGCGTCCGCATAACTCGGGGCATTACTCGATCGAGGCATGCAACATCAGCCAGTTCGATGCCCATATCCTGTCCATACTGGATCATGAGATGCCTGAAGTATATCTGCATCAGAACGCAGTGATGATGAACCTGCTCGGTGCCGATCTGGACCGCCTGGATGAGGAGCTGTTCACCCATGCAGACTGGAACGTGCATATTTACGGCAAGACAGACCGGAAGCCGGCGAGGAAGATGGGGCACGTCACCGTGCTTACAGACGATCTGGAACACACATTAAGCGCGCTCGGCCGCGACTTTGTAAAGGAGACGGAATAATGCTGTTATATGAAGGGAAAGCGAAAAGAGTCTTTAAAACCGAAGATCCCGAAGTCCTCCGCATCGAATACAAAGACGAAGTGACTGCCGGCAACGGCGCAAAGCACGACTTCATGGAAGGGAAAGGACGGCTCAACAATCTGATTTCATCCGATATCTTCAAATATTTAAGAAATAACGGCGTGGACTCGCATTTCATCGAACGCATCAGTGAAACGGAACAGACAGTGAAACCGGTCCATATCATTCCGCTTGAAGTGGTCGTCCGCAATGTTGCGGCAGGCAGCATCGTCAAAAGGCTCGGATTTGAAAACGGACGGGAGTTCACACCCCCGCTCGTGGAATTGTATTACAAAGAAGATGCGTTGAACGATCCGATTCTGACAGATGACCATGTGCTGAGACTCGGGATTGCGACGGAAGAAGAGATGGAAGCATTGAAGGAAGCGGCGATAAAAGTGAACGCAGCCCTCATCAGAATGATGAACCTGATGGGTATGAAACTTGTCGATTTCAAAATCGAGTTCGGCAAGGACAATAAAGGCAACATTCTGCTTGCGGATGAAATCTCTCCGGATACATGCCGCATCTGGGACCTTGAAACAAATGAGAACTTTGATAAAGATGTGTACCGCAACGGGACAGGATCTTTAATTGATACTTATACTAAATTCTACGAAAAGATGGAGGCAGTCAAATAATGAAAAAGGTAGAACTGATCGTAACACTACAGCCGCAGGTACTGGATACACAGGGGGAAGCACTGAACCGTGCGGTGCACGAGCTTGGACATGATGAAATCAGCAACATCCGTGTCGGGAAAGTCCTTTATTTCGATATTGACGAAACGGAAGAAGGAAAGATCGAAGGCATCGTGAAATCCCTGTCCGAGCGTCTCTTCACAAATACAGTCATTGAAACGTATGAGTATACAATTTTGGATGAGGTGTCGAAATAATGAAGTTCGCAGTAATTCAGTTCCCAGGTTCCAACTGTGACCGCGACCTGCTGAATGCAGCATTGAAAGTGGGTGCGGAAGCAGAATTCACAGACTACAGAGAAACTTCCCTCGAAGGATTCGACGGTGTGCTGATCCCGGGCGGATTCTCCTTCGGTGACTACCTGCGCAGCGGTGCGATGGCCAGTGTTGCACCGGTGACAGAAGCGATCAAAGAAGCGGCAGAGGCAGGGAAGCCTGTCCTCGGCATCTGCAACGGATTCCAGATTCTGACTGAAATCGGCCTGCTGCCGGGCGCGCTTATTTTCAACGACCAGCATACTTTCGTCTCCAGAAACGAGTCTTTGAAAGTCGTCAACAATAATACTGCTTTCACACGCGGATACCGCCAGGGTGAAGATGTGACCTATCCGGTGGCGCACGGTGAAGGCCACTATTTCTGTGATGACCAGACATATGAAACGCTGGCGGCAAATAATCAGATTGTACTGACCTATAACACGAATCCGAATGGGTCGAGAAACGATATCGCAGGAATCGTCAATGAAAAAGGGAATGTGCTCGGCATGATGCCGCACCCTGAACGTGCACTTGAAACGCTGCTCGGCAGTGATGACGGATTAAGACTATTCGAGAAAATGACCCAGTGGGAGGCAAATCATGTCTAGATTCATCGAACCAGCTCCAGAGGATATTAAATTTCAGAAGCTCTACGCAGAGATGGGATTGACGGATGCGGAATACGATAAGGTGATCGATATTCTGGGGCGTCAGCCGAACTATACGGAAATCGGCATCTTTTCTGTAATGTGGAGTGAACACTGTTCCTATAAACATTCAAAACCGTTCCTCAGCCAGTTTCCGACTTCGGGCGAACATGTACTGATGGGGCCGGGTGAAGGTGCCGGCGTTGTTGATATCGGTGATAACCAGGCGGTCGTCTTCAAAGTGGAGTCCCATAACCACCCTTCCGCAGTTGAGCCATACCAGGGGGCGGCGACAGGTGTGGGCGGCATCATCCGCGACATCGTATCCATCGGTGCACGTCCAATCGGTCTTTTGAACTCCCTGCGTTTCGGCGAACTGACGGAGCCGAACAACCGCCGCCTGCTGCGCGGTGTCGTTTCAGGCATCGGCGGCTACGGCAACTGCATCGGCATTCCGACGGTATCCGGTGAAGTGGAATTCGATCCTTCATATGACGGCAACCCGCTCGTCAACGCAATGTGCGTGGGTGTGATGGATCAGGAGAAAATCCAGAAAGGGACGGCTAAAGGCATCGGCAATAAAGTGGTCTATGTCGGACTGAAAACGGGACGGGACGGCATCCACGGGGCGACATTCGCATCCGAGGAGCTGAGCGACGCGTCGGAATCCAGACGGCCATCGGTACAGATCGGTGACCCGTTCACGGGCAAGAAACTGCTGGAAGCGACACTTGCGGCAATCGACCAGCCTGAACTTGTCGGCATCCAGGACATGGGTGCTGCGGGGCTGACGTCCTCAAGTTCTGAAATGGCAGCCAAAGGCGAATCGGGCATGAATCTTTATCTCGATCAGGTGCCTGTCAGGGAGGAAGGCATCTCTCCATACGAAATGATGCTGTCCGAAACCCAGGAGCGCATGCTGCTGGTGGTGGAGGACGGCACGGAGCAGAAGTTCCTCGATATGTTCGAAGACTTCGAACTCGATGCGGCGGTCATCGGTGAAGTGACGGATTCAGACCGTTTGAAATTATATTATGAAGATGAGCTCTACGCCGACATTCCGGTGCAGCCGTTATCCGATGAGGCACCGGTTTATATTCTGGAAGGCAGCCAGCCGGAAGTGGACAATAAAAAATATGACTATTCTAAAGAAGATCTGAACCAGGTGTTTGATGAATTGATCGAACATCCGACTCACGGATCAAAAAGCTATATCTATGAACAGTACGATAACCAGGTGGGTTCAAATACCGTTCAGAAATCCGGTTTCGGCTCCGGTGTCATCAGAGTCGAAGGCACTGACAAAGCGATTGCGATGGCAATCGACGGCAAGAGCCGCTACGTATATGCGGACCCTTACAACGGCGGTAAAGAAGTGGTTGCCGCAACGTTCAGAAGCATCATCTCAACAGGGGCGACACCGCTTGCGATGACGGACTGCCTGAACTACGGCAGCCCTGAAAACCCTGAAATCTACAATCAGCTGGAAGAATCGACCCGTGGCATGGCGGAAGCATGCAGCGCGCTCTCCACTCCGGTCGTTTCCGGCAACGTGAGCCTGTATAACGAAAACAGGACGGCGTCCATCCTCCCGACACCGGTCATCGGCATGGTCGGCCTGATCGAGGATGTGAACTTCATGGATGGATTATCCATCGAAGCGGACGACGCGGTTTACCTGGTCGGTGAAACGACGAAGTCATTCGCCGGCAGCCAGATTGAAAAGCTGGTTGATAATGAAGTATCAAAAGAGACACGCAGCATCGACCTTGGGCTCGAGTACAGCCGGGGCATGGACCTCCGCGCACAGCTGATTGAGGGTGCCGTAAAGAAAATTTCACCGGTTGGCCGCGGCGGCATTGCAGTCAAACTTGCACAGCTTGCAAGTTTCCACGGCCTTGGATTGGATGTGGCGCTTGAAATCGATGGAGAAGACCTTTTCGCAGAAAATGGCTCCAGATATATCGTAGTGGCAAAACCGGATCAGCAGATCAAAGACGCAGTGGAAATTGGCAGATTGACCGAAAGTGGATTCAGAATTAAAACACGCGATGTAACGATTGACAGAGATCTTGCACAAGTTGCAGGCGCGTGGGAAGGGGCAATCCCGAAATGTATGACATCCGTGGATTGAACGAAGAATGTGGAATTTTTGGCGTATGGAATCACGAACGCGCAAGTGAACTGACGTATATTGCACTGCACAGCCTGCAGCACAGAGGACAGGAGGGCGCAGGGATCGTATGCTCGAATAATGAGTATCTGTTCGGTGCCCGCGGCATGGGACTGCTGACTGAAGCACTGACGAAGGATCAGCTTGCCTCCCTCCGCGAATTCCCGCATGCCATCGGGCATGTCCGCTATGCGACAACGGGCGGCAGTGAACTCTCGAACGTCCAGCCGTTTTTATTCAAAAGTCATGACGGCGACCTCGGTCTCGCACACAACGGCAACCTGGTGAATGCGATGAGCATCCGGGAAGCGCTTGAAGATGACGGCGCGATCTTCCAGACATCTTCCGATACGGAAGTTCTGGCCCATCTTCTCAGAAAGAACAAGAGCACGGACAAGAAGACGCGTCTTAAATCCGCGCTGAAGCAGTTGAAAGGTGCATTTGCGTTCGTCATCCTGGATGAAGATTCACTGACGATTGCACTGGACGACCATGGTGTCCGTCCGCTGATGCTCGGCAAGATTGACGGTTCCTACTGTGTCGCCAGTGAAACATGTGCATTTACGGCGATTGATGCAGAGTACATCCGTGACATTGAACCGGGCGAACTGATCACGCTGAGTGATGACGGCATCGATTTCGATCGGTATACTGATATTGAAAAACCGAATCTATGCTCGATGGAATATATTTATTTCGCAAGGGCGGATTCCGAATTCCGCCATACCTCGACATATACGATCAGAAAATCGCTCGGCAAGGAACTCGCAAAAGAAATGCCGGTGGAAGCGGATATCGTCATCGGTGTGCCGGATTCGAGTCTTGCTGCGGCCAAAGGATTTTCAGAAGAGTCCGGAATCAAGCAGGAGCAGGGGCTCTTGAAAAACAGATATATCGGCAGAACATTCATCTCGCCCAGCCAGGAAGCGCGCGAACGTGCCGTCCGCATGAAGCTCTCCCCGGTGCGGGATGTTGTCGAAGGGAAACGGGTCGTCGTCATCGATGACTCCATCGTCCGGGGCACGACGAGCCGCTTCATCGTCAAAGCACTGAGGAAAGCGGGGGCGAAAGAAGTGCACATGGGTGTCTCTTCACCGCCGCTTAAAAATCCATGCTTCTACGGCATCGATGTATCCACACATGCCGAAATCATCGCCTCACAGAAATCCAATGAGCAAATCCGTGCGGAAATCGACGCGGATTCACTGACGTATCTCTCCGTGGATGCCATGCATGATGTGTATCATTCATATGGTTCAAGAGGCCAGTGTGATGCCTGCTTTACAGGAAATTACCCGATTGAAATCATCGACCAGGTCCTGCCTCAGGAGAAAGATCTGAAGACGAAAGGAGTCTGACATGTCAGAACAATATAAGAAGGCCGGTGTCGATATCGAAGCCGGCTATGAAGCAGTCGATAGAATGAAAACTCATGTAGAACGCACAATGCGTAAAGAAGTCATCGGAGGTCTTGGCGGTTTTGGGGCGGCATTTGACCTGTCACAGCTCAATATGGAAGCACCGGTGCTCGTCTCCGGCACGGATGGCGTGGGAACGAAACTTAAACTCGCGATTGATCACGACCGTCATAACACGATCGGTATCGACGCGGTTGCGATGTGCGTCAATGATATTTTAACGACGGGTGCGGAACCGCTGTACTTTTTAGACTATATCGCCGTCAATAAAGTGGTTCCGGAACAGATTGCGGATATCGTTGACGGTGTATCGAATGGCTGCGAACAGGCAGGCTGCGCACTGATCGGCGGGGAGACTGCCGAGATGGGTGAAATGTACGGCAGGGGTGAGTATGATATTGCCGGATTTTCCGTCGGTGCCGTCGAAAAGGCCGGATACATTGACGGATCACAAGTCAAACCCGGAGATAAGATCATCGGACTGCCTTCGAGCGGCATCCACTCAAACGGCTACAGTCTGGTCAGAAAACTGATTGCTGATAACAATATTGACGTGAACGAAAAACTGAATGGCGAAATGATCATCGACCGGCTGCTTGAACCGACACGCATCTATGTGAAAAGTGTCCAGACGCTGATGCAGAAAATCAATGTCAGAGCGATGAGCCATATTACAGGCGGGGGCTTTATTGAAAATATCCCCCGGGCGATTCCTGAACATCTGGGTGCGCGCATCGATGTGAGTGGAATCGAAGTGCCGGAGATCATCTCATGGCTCATGGAACTCGGAAATATCGGCTCGTCCGAAGCTTACAATGTCTTCAATATGGGTATCGGATTTATAATCGCTGTCGATGAAAATGATGTGGACGTGGCGATGAAAACACTCGCGGATGCGGGAGAATTTCCGAAAGTCATCGGTACCGTAACTGAAGAAATCGGGCTCGTGATCCATGGCGGTTAAAGTTGCGGTGATGGCTTCGGGCGGCGGAACGAATTTTGAGAATCTCGTGAATCATTCAGAAGAGATCGGAATCGATGTACAGATATTGATCACCGACCGGGGGGATGCCGGGGTGATCCGGCGTGCTGAGAAGTTCGCGATTCCCTGCCGGACTTTCGAGCGCCGTGATTTTGATTCCAAAGCGGCGCATGAACGCACCATACTCGAAACGCTGCGGCAATATGAAGTGGAGTATGTTCTGCTTGCGGGGTTCATGCGTATCCTCTCAAGTGATTTCATCCATGCCTATGAACGCCGGATCATCAATCTGCATCCTTCTCTGCTGCCTGCATTCAAAGGGAAGCAGGGCATCGAAGATGCATATGATTATGGTGTGAAAGTGACGGGCGTCACGATACATTTCGTGGATTCGGGTATAGATACCGGGGAGATCATTGCGCAGGAACCTGTGTTAATCGGTGAAAACGATACATTTGAAACGTTGGAAAACAATATCCATGCGCTGGAACATGCGCTGTATCCCCAAGCGATAAAAAAAGTGATTGAAGGTGTGGAATAATGAAAAAAGCATTGATCAGTGTTTCTGATAAAAGCGGTCTGGAACCTTTCGTCCGCGGTCTTGTGCGTAACGACTATGAAATTTATTCGACAGGGGGCACCCTGAAGGCGATCGAGTCATTCGGCGCCCCGGTCAAAGGCGTGAACGCACTGACCGGATTCGATGAAATCATGGACGGCCGCGTAAAGACGCTGCACCCGGCTGTGCATGGCGGCATTCTGGCCGACCGTGATAATCCGGAGCATATGGAGGACCTGGCGAAGAATGGTATCGAGACCATCGACCTAGTAGCAGTGAATCTCTATCCTTTCGAGGAAACGGTGAAGAAAGAAGGGGTCACTGAGAATGAAGCGGTTGAGAACATCGATATCGGCGGACCGACAATGCTGCGTGCGGCTGCGAAAAACTTCAAGCATGTCACTACGATTGTGGATCCCGAAGATTACGGTGAAGTGGTTCAGAAGATAGAGGAAGATACACTTGATGTTACATACCGCCGCAGTCTGATGATTAAAGTGTTCAGTCATACGAACGACTATGACCAGGCGATTGTGAATCACTTCAGCCAGGCTGAAGAGGCACTGCGCTATGGCGAGAATCCGCATCAGTCCGCACGGCTGGTCCGGACGACTGAAAAGCACAATACGATTTTAAATGCGGATGTCCTGCACGGCAAAGCACTGTCCTACAACAACCTGAGGGATGCGGATGCGGCATTTGCCCTGGCCAAAAAATTCGACATGCCGGCCGCGGTGGCAGTCAAGCATATGAATCCATGCGGCGTGGGTACAGGAGAAACGATTGCGGAAGCATTTGAAAATGCGCACGCGGCAGACTCCCAATCCATCTTCGGCGGCATCGTCGCCCTGAACAAGACAGTGGATCAAGAAACTGCAGAGCAGCTTCACGGCATCTTCCTTGAAGTGATCATTGCGCCGTCATTCAATGAAGACGCCCTCGGTATTCTGACACAGAAGAAAAATCTGCGCCTGCTTGAAGTGGATTTCCATGAAGACGAGCATGCGGAAGAGTTTGTGAGCGTATCCGGTGGATATCTTGTGCAATCCCGGGATACAGGGTCCCTTAAAGAAGAGGATGTCAAAGTGGTTACAAAAGCACAGCCGACACGGGAACAGATGAAAGCGATGGCACTTGCATGGGAAGTGTCCAAACACGTTAAAAGTAACGCAATCGTGCTGGCGAACGACAAGCAGACGGTCGGTATCGGTGCCGGCCAGATGAACCGTGTGGGTGCACTCAAAATTGCGATTGACCGCGCGCTTGAACTTGGCGATAATGTAGTTATGGCGAGTGACGGCTTCTTCCCGATGCCGGATACCGTGCAGCTGGCACACGAACATGGAATCAAATCCATCATCCAGCCGGGAGGGTCGAAACGCGATCAGGAATCCATCGATTACTGTGACCGGAATGATATGGCGATGGTCGTCACCGGCATGCGTCACTTTAAACACTAAAATGAACAGCAGACAAACAGTATGTATGATATAAGCGGGCGGATCCGTCCGCCCGCTTTACTACTGAAAGGAGCAGATTTATGAATATAGCGGTGATCGGCGGCGGAGGCCGCGAACACGCTTTAGTAAGAAAATTTGCAGAATCCGGGAGTGTGAATCGGGTTTTGGCGATTCCAGGCAATGCAGGAATGTCCGATGTTGCGGAGGTCATTCACGGTGTGACGGAAAATGACTTCGAAGCCATTGCAGGGGTATGTCTTGAAAAGGACGTGGAATGGGTCGTGGTCGGACCGGAGGCCC
This sequence comes from Salinicoccus sp. HZC-1, assembly GCF_046736035.1. Classification (GTDB taxonomy): domain Bacteria; phylum Bacillota; class Bacilli; order Staphylococcales; family Salinicoccaceae; genus Salinicoccus. The sequence goes on from NZ_CP177130.1 coordinate 926,588, forward strand.
CGCTTACTGAAGGCATTGTGGATTTTCTCGAAGATGAGCACGGCATTAAAGTATTCGGCCCGAGAAAGAAAGAAGCACAGATGGAATCTTCCAAAGCATTCACTAAGGAACTGATGGAGAAATATGATATTCCAACAGCAAAGTTTGCTAAATTCAACGATTATGACGAAGCCTATGAATATATCGAGGCGCAGGGCGCGCCGATCGTTCTGAAAAAGGATGGCCTGGCCGCCGGCAAAGGAGTCGTTGTCGCGACCGATATGGACGAGGCCCTCGCGGGACTGGATGAATTGATGGGTGAGGGGACAGATGACGGACAGATTGTCATCGAAGAGTATCTGGACGGCGAGGAGTTCTCTCTGATGGTGCTGGTCAATGAAGACTACACACATTCGTTCGAAATGATCGCCCAGGACCATAAGCGTGCGTTTGACGGGGATACAGGCCCGAATACCGGCGGTATGGGTGCTTATGCGCCGGTAAATCATATCAATGAATCCCACCGGACAGAAGCGGTGGAGAAAATCATCAAACCCATTGCCCGCGGCATGGTCCAGGAGGGGCTCAAGTATTTCGGTGTGCTTTACCTGGGTGCCATGGTGACCGAAGACGGGGTTAAAGTGATTGAATTCAATGCCCGCTTCGGTGATCCGGAAGCACAGATCCTGCTGTCGATGATGGATGATGACCTTGCTCAGGTTCTGGAGAAAGTGTACCGCAAGGAGCCCTTAACTTTAAACTGGAAACCCGGCTGCATGGTTGGCATCATGCTCGCAAGTGAAGGCTATCCCAAAGAATATGCCAAAGGGAAATATGTAGAGTTCGGAAACATTGCGGATCAGAGCTATATCAGCGGATTATCTCAGGATATGGATGGACACTTCCTCACCTCGGGCGGACGCGTATTGCTTGTGACAGGCCACGGTGAATCTGTGGATCAGGCGGTAAAGGCGGCATATGACAATGTGGCACAGGTGAATTTCGAGGACGGGGATTTATTCTATAGGAAAGATATTGCCCACAGAGCACTTAAAATCAAATAGAACATACTGAAATACCCCGGATAAAAATGCGTCCGGGGTATTGCTTATTAAACAGGTATTCATTGCGACCGTTTGTAAAACCATTTAAACTACCTCTTACTAATTCAAACATACTGCAAATTCAAACTGCCTGTAAATCCACTTGCATCTTGCAAAACCAACGGTCTGAATACCTGGTACTACCTTTGTAAGGTATGGTTAATCATTCGTAGGACTTCTGGATTTCTTCCTGGGTTTTGTCTGTACCTTCCTCATCACTTTCGAGGTCTTTGCCTTTGGCTACTTTTCTATCTTCATCCTCTTCAATTTCTTCAGAAGGATTTTCCTCTTCGCGTGCTTCTTCTGCTGCGTTTTCAATTTCTTCTTTTTTATCTTTGAAACTCATTTGTATCATCACTCCTAATTGAGGTTCGATATCATAATATATTATTTCTCATCTGTGTTACTTAATAAATACCCAGCGCCAAAAGGGATAAACATAAATTATAAATAAACGGAATATTTTTATATTCATATCGCGTTATGATTCAATGCAATGTATTGGACAATCCTCTATAATGGGAAGAGATTGAGGTGAATTTGAATGAAAAAGCTCAAACAGCAGAGCGAAGTTTTCATCAGTGGAATATTAGGTTTATTCTTTTTTGTGCTCGGCATCTTCGTATTATTCAATACGGGCCATATCCGCGGAGAGTCGCCCGAGGTGGACGAAGCACAGATTGAGACAGTTTTTGATCTGATCAATGCATTCTTCCTTGAAGGGACAACCGTACTGAGCATTCTGATCGGTGAGTTCCCCATCATTGCAGGAATTTTAATCATTATATTCGGTCTGGTCATGTTGAAAATTGCCCATACGATCAAACGGACGACAGAGTATGATACAGGATTGTCATTTTTCTTTATCAGTCTATCGTTTTTCCTATTTATCATAACGACAGTTTTAATGCACCAGGTATACGGCTGGTTTGCCCTGTTTTATCTTCTGGCGTTCATCGTTCACATGCTCTATAACATATTCAATGAGTATCTGGATCCGGCGCACAGAAAGGAACAGTATATGATCATTCTGTTCTTTTACGGCATTGCCTACTTCTTTACCCAGAACGCCGTATATTCAAATATCGATACGATGACGCCGACTGACGTACTCGCTATAAATACGTTCTTTGTCGTTATCTGGGTACTCTCCCTGCTTGCACTGGGAGTGGGTGTATTCCTGTCCAAATCGAAAAACCTGCTCAAGAAACCCAAAAGGGAGGAGAATGCAGCACTATCCCGTAAGAATAAACGCCAGAAGCTGGATCCGAACCAATATCTTGGATTTTCAAAATATCTGTACGATTTCAGAAATAACGTACTGGCGAAGACGAAGCAGTTTATGGAATTTGAATTTCCGAAATGGCTGAAAGCCAACTATGTTGAACTGCTGTTGGGGTCAATCGTTCTGATTTTCATTCTGATAGAGTTCAATAACCGTCATGGTGTATTTACCGAAGGGTATTTCAGGCTTTCCCAGATGAAGTATATATACGAATGGGTGAATCTGTTCCTGTCGCTGGCACTTGCGGTCGCCTATCTCTTCTTTACGTTTTTCAATATGACACAAAATAAGTTTTATCATCGACAGATGATTATCATCACGCTATTATGGCTGAAATTGACAGTAAGCCTGTACATTACGCTGTTCCAGGATGTAGAGCTTTCATTGTTCATTCTGCCGTTTAACGTATTACTTGTACTCGTTTCGACGCCGCTGCTTTTAATCAGCATATTTAAAGAATTTGATGAGGTGAGGAAATGATGAAGGAAATTAAACAGCATGCATACACAGGACGTATTGACGACGAAAATATAGCGGAACGATTCCACCAGGTGGTGAAACCATGGACGGCAGATGCCGAAGCAGGCAAGCCTGCATTCATCGGCTTCTGTTCCGACGAAGGGGTGCGCCGCAACAAAGGCCGCCTCGGGGCGAAAGAGGGTCCGGTGAATGTGAGGAAAAAAATGGCTTCCCTTCCCTACGTGGATACCGTCTATGATTACGGGAGCATAATCGGGGATGAGGATCTTGAGGCATCACAGAAGGCGCTCGGCACACATATAAAAAAGATGTTTGACCATGGTCAGTTCCCTCTGATCATCGGCGGCGGGCATGAAACTCTATACGGCCATTATCTGGGTGTAAGGGAAAAATATCCGGACAGCAAAATCGCGGTCGTGAACCTGGATGCGCATTTTGATCTGCGAGACGAGCGGCCGTCTTCAGGGACGATGTTCCATCAGATTCTATCGGAGGATAAAAACATCGACTACTTTGTGTTCGGCATCCAGCCCGCAGGGAATACGAGAACTTTATTCCGCACAGCAGATGCATTTGGCGTAAAATACGCATTGATGGAAGATTTGAGAAATACAAGTATATTCAAAGAGACACTGGATTCACTGGGTGATTACGATGCGGTCTTTGCGACACTGTGCATGGATTCCGTGCAGCAGGGGAGCGCCCCGGGGACGAGCTTCCCGTCGCCCGACGGATTTACGGCAGCCGAAATCCATGAGATGATCGGTTCCCTGGCAAAAGTGCCGAACATCGTAAGTTTTGACATCAGCGAAGTTGCACCGGTGCTCGATACAGACGACATGACAAGTGGATTGGCAGCAAACCTGTTCCACAGGTGTATGATAGAAAAGGAGACTTTTAGATGAATACAGTTCAGCTGAAACGCGGAAATGAAAGAGCATATGCACACGGTCAGCTCAACATCGAACGGGATGATTTGAGCGATGACACATTTTTAAAAGACGGAGAAATTGTAAAGGTGACGGACCCTTTCGGCAAGCTGATCGGTATCGCGATGATCAGTTTCGAACAAAAAACAATCGGGTGGATCCTCTCCGGGGATGAGAACACCGTAATCGACCGGGAATTCGTATCCGGAAAGATTGCTGCGGCCATTGAAAACCGCACGCCGCTGTTCAATGAAGCGGAGACGAATGCATTCCGTCTGTTCAATGAAATCGGAGACGGGCTCGGCGGCCTGACAGTGGACTACTACGACAACCACCTGCTCATCACATTCTACAGCCGCGGCATCTACAAAATCAGGGATCTGATCATCAAGGAACTGATGGCACAATTAAAACCGGACTCTGTTACAGAACAGACCCGGTTCAGTGTGGACGGACGGATGAAGATAGAAAACCGCAGGGTGAGCGGCAATGTGGAATTTCCGATTACAGTGCTTGAATCCGGACAGCGCTTCAGCGTCCATCTGGATGACGGTCCGATGACACGTCTGTTTCTGGATCAGAGGGAAACACGCAAGGCACTGATGAAAAACAAGAAGGATGCGCATACATTTTTGAACCTTTTTGCCTATAGCGGCACTTTTTCAATCTCTGCTGCGATTGGCGGAATGGCAACGACGAGTGTGGATCTGGCAAACAGGACGAAAGAACTCGTCGCGGATAACTTCAACAACAATAATCTGTCTGCGGAGGCCCATAAAATATATATTATGGAAACATTTGAGTTCCTGAAATATGCCGAGAGGAATAATCACCGCTATGACACGATCCTGATTGACCCGCCGACTTTCTCAAGATATAAGAAAAAGGTGTTCAAAGTGGACCGTGACTATCCAAAGCTGATATTAGAAGCGGTTAAAGTGCTGAATCGGGGCGGAACACTGATTCTCAGCCAAAACCTGGAGACAGCGACTTTGAACCAGTTCAAAAAACAGATTGACAATACACTGGATAGGGCCGGCATACCATATACGCTTGAAGATATAAAAGGGCTGCCGAAAGACTTCCCGACCGCCAAGGGATATAAAAAAGGCAAGTACCTGAAAGTGGCCACTGTCACAGTGGACTGAGTCCATTAGGTTTAGTTTCAATAGTAAAGCGGGTATATATACGCGTGTAACCAGAAATCGAAAGAAGAAGGAGTTGTGTTCATGAGTGCATACCCGCTGACACAGGATCAGATTTCAGAACGTGAAAAGGAAGCCCGCGAATTGGTGGAAAAGAAAGCAAGATATTCTTCCATCGCCGCAGCACTTCCGATTCCATTTCTGGATATCGGTACAGATATGAAATTGATGAATGACATTACTGAAGAAATAGAAGAGGTCTTTGAACTGGACCATAAACAGGTGAGTGACATGTCCGACGATATGATGAATCGTGCAGTTGTCATGGCGACGAGTATGGGCAGTGAGTTTGCCGGGAGGCAGACAACTAAGTTCCTGGTGAAAAGAATCTTTAAAAATTCAGGCAAAAAAGTATTCGGTCTTGTACCGTTCATCGGCCAGGCAGTTGGTGCAGCCATCAGCTATCGCATGATGAAAAAGCTCGGAAATGATTATGTGGATAAATGTCTCGAAGCCGTAAGGCAGCAGACAGTAAATTAGTGATGGAGGGTACTCTTTAAGGGTGCCCTTTATTTGTAAAATGTTACAAATCAAAGAGTGAGTCATATTTTGTCCCGACAGGGACGAAAATTGTAAAGTTTACGCATATATCGTTAGTGGTATATTGGCAATATCTGAATAAAACGTGGTAGAATGAAAGTAATCATGTATATTATTCATGAACTATTAAAAAAAATTATAAGCATGCAAAAGGAGACTGGCATAATGGAACAAAAATCTTATCTAATCACAGACGAAACGGGTATTCACGCTAGACCGGCAACTATTTTAGTACAGACAGCATCCAAATTTGACTCTGATATCCAACTTGAATACAACGCTAAAAAAGTTAACTTGAAATCAATCATGGGTGTAATGTCACTCGGCGTTGGAAAAGATTCAGAAGTTACTGTATATGCAGAAGGCAAAGACGAAGCAGAAGCTCTTGAAGCAATTACCGAAACTCTTTCAAAAGAAGGACTGACTGAATAATGTCTAAAATTCTCAAAGGGATTGGCGCAAGTGACGGGGTAGCAATCGCTACGGTCTATTCACTTGAAGAACCTGACCTTTCATTCGAGGAAGCTTCCATCGAAGAAAGTCAGGCAGACCAGGAAGTAGAGCGCTTTAAAGGCGCTTTCAACCAATCCAAAGTTGAAATTACTAAAATAAGAAATCATGCAGAGAAAGCTGTCGGACCGGAACATGCAGCGATTTTTGATGCGCATTTACTTGTTCTGGATGACCCTGAGTTTTTAGGGCCGATTGAAGACGGCATTCGCAACGATAAAAAAAGTGCAGCACAGTCACTGACAGATGCACGCGACCAGTTTGTCACTATATTCGAAGGCATGGATAACGAGTACATGAGGGAAAGAGCGGCGGATATCAAAGATGTATCTAAGCGTGTGCTTGCACATATTCTGGATAAAGATCTGCCGGATCCAGGCAACATCGATAAACCGGTTGTGATTGTGGCTGAAGATTTAACGCCTTCAGATACCGCACAGCTCGATAAAGAATTCGTAAAAGGATTCGTTACAAATATCGGCGGACGGACTTCCCATTCAGCAATCATGTCGCGTTCACTTGAAATCCCTGCTGTAGTGGGGACGAAAGAAATCACTCAGGCAGCCAAAGTCGGCGACGACATCATCGTTGACGGCAGTGCCGGTGACGTCATCGTGAATCCAACTGAAGAAGAAGTCGAGGCTTACAAAGAGAAGCAGGCAAAAGTGCAGGAAGAAAAAGCTGAACTTCAGAAACTTGTGAATGAACCATCCAAAACAATGGACGGCATTGAAGTTGAACTTGCAGCAAACATCGGTACACCAGATGACCTTGACGGTGTCAGTTCCAATGGCGCTGAAGGCATAGGACTTTATCGTACTGAATTCCTGTACATGGGCAGAAATGAGATTCCAAGTGAAGAGGAGCAGTTCGAAGCTTATAAAAAAGTGCTTGAAGGCATGGATGGCAAGCCGGTTGTTGTGCGTACACTCGATGTAGGCGGCGACAAAGAGCTCCCTTATCTGGACCTTCCCAAAGAAATGAATCCATTCCTTGGATTCCGTGCGGTGCGCATGACTTTGGATAATGAAGAATTATTCAGAACACAGCTCAGAGCGTTGCTCAGAGCAAGTGCACACGGCAATCTGAAAATCATGTTCCCGATGATTGCAACAATTGATGAGTTCAACCGTGCGAAAGCATTGCTCATTGATGAAAAAGAAAAATTGGTTAAAGAAGGTACGGATGTAAAAGAAGACATCGAAGTCGGAATCATGATTGAGATTCCTTCAGCAGCAATCATCGCAGATCAGTTTGCGAAAGTTGTAGACTTCTTCTCCATTGGTACAAACGATCTTATCCAGTACACAATGGCGGCCGACCGCATGAACGAAGCAGTCAGCTATCTGTATCAGCCTTACCACCCGGCACTGTTGCGTCTGATTCAATTGGTAGTCAATGCAGCGCATAAGGAAGGCAAATGGGCAGGCATGTGCGGAGAGATGGCAGGAGACGAAAAAGCGATCCCGCTATTGCTCGGTCTCGGCCTGGATGAATTCTCCATGAGTGCATCTTCTGTGCTGAAGGCCCGCAAGCAGATTTCCGGTCTGAAGAAAACAGATATGGAAAGACTTGCATTGTCAGCAGTGGATTGTGCAGAAACAGAAGAAGTGCTTGCGCTTGTTGAAGAATATACAAGCAGAGCATAATTTGATATTTGGGAAGCCTCTTGCACTTTTGGTGCGGGAGGCTTTTTTGATAGGATAGGATTGTAACTTTTTATCGGTACTTGAGCGACGTTGAAATGAAGTAAAATCAGGTTATTGTCGTCAGATTTGAGGGGATGAGGAGATAACAGCTTTTCCTTCCTGTCATTTCTTTTTATTCGGCGATAAGCCTTTCCCTTATATTAATGAGCAGGAGCATCAGGATGAGCCTCTACTCTTACATCAACGAATAAAAGCCGTTGATGTGACTCTGCTCTCATAATGCAGATTCAGCAGACTGACTGAACACACTCTTACAATCCTTTTCAGTTGCATCTGATATAATGAAAGAAAAAATGGGGTGGCCGCTTTGAATGAACAGACTCGCAGTCCAATCCAGCTGTATCTTACGGTACCGATTCTCGCATGGGCATTATTTGATTTTGCGAATACGATTTTTAGCGCGAACATAGTGACTTTGTTCTTCCCTCAATACATAACTGAAATGGTTGGG